>CAUSDR010000453.1:0-4524 GCA_963530105.1 uncultured Janthinobacterium sp. | reverse complement strand
CTGGTGCCCCGTCCACGCGGCGCCGGCGGCAAGCAGGTCAGACTGGATCAGCGCCGGCTCGATGCAGATGAAGCGCGGCTGCTCGTCGTCGGCCAGGTCGGGCAGGGCGGCGGCGTCCTGGGCACCGGGATTCCACACGACGGCATCCGTGAAGCCCTGCTGCTCCAGGCGCAGGGTGGATGCTCCTGCATGCAATGTCAGGGCGCCCGGCAGCTGGTAATAGATGCGGTCGAGCTTGTCGTCAAATTGCAGGAATTCTTCCGCTTGCAGGGCGTCCTGCGGCGTCTCGTCCGAATAGCGCACGCGCTGCAAGCCCTCGATGCGCGCCTGGCTCAAATCATCAATCGCAAAATACGTATGCAGGGCGGCCGAGAATGGAAACGCCTGCTCGCCCGTGTTGTGCACGCACAAGCTCAAGTCCAGCGCGGCGCCCTTGACGGCCACGCGCAGGCGCAGGGAAAAGGCGAACGGCCAGGCGGCGGCGATCGCTTCCGGCAAGTCCGTGTGATGCAGGACGAATTGCGCGAAGGCCGCGCCATCGGCCTCGCCGCTGGACTCCAGCTGCCAGGCCGAGACGCGGGCAAAGCCGTGGCGCATGCCGGTGCCGCGCGCGCCGAACTGCGGAAAGATCACCGGCACGCCGCCACGGATGGCACGGCTGCCATCGAGCGCGGACTCGCGGCTGCAGAACAGGCGCTCCTGGCCATCGCTGGTCTGCCACGCCACCAGGTGGCCGCCGTACAGGGTCACGGTGGCCTGCGCGCCGTCGGCGGCACGGATGGTCACGGCCGGCAACTGGCCAAAGGTGCTCTTGCTCATGCGGGTGTCCATGTCAGGTCAAACGGCTTTTCGCCAGTGGCGGATTCTTCGCGAAATAATTCTTGATGCCAGTGACGATGGCGTCGGCCATCTTGTCCTGGTAGCCGTTGTCGGTCAGCTTGGCTTCTTCTTCCGGGTTCGAGATGAAGGCTGTCTCGATCAGGATGGAAGGAATGTCGGGCGCTTTCAGCACGGCGAAGCCGGCCTGCTCGACGGAGCCCTTGTGCAGGCGGTTGATGCCGCCGATTTCGCGCAGCACGGCCGCGCCCAGCTTCATGCTGTCATTGATCTGCGCCGTCGTCGACAGGTCGAGCAGCACGCTGGCCAGCTGCTTGTCGTGGTTTTTCACGTTCACGCCGCCGATCAGGTCGGCCTGGTTTTCCTTGTTGGCCAGCCAGCGCGCGGCCGTCGAGGTGGCGCCTTTTTCCGACAGCACGAAGACGGACGAACCGCGCGCCGTCGGCTGGATGAAGGCATCGGCGTGGATGGAGACGAACAGGTCGGCCTGCACCTTGCGCGCCTTTTCCACGCGCATGCCCAGCGGGACGAAGAAATCGGCATCGCGCGTGAGCATCACGCGCATGTTCGGCTGCAGTTCCAGCTTGGTTTTCAGGCGCTTGGCAATGGCCAGCACCACGTCTTTTTCGCGGCTGCCCTTGCTGCCCATGGCGCCCGGGTCCTCGCCGCCGTGGCCAGGGTCGAGCGCGATGGTAATCATGCGCACCACTTTCTGGCCCGGCAGCGGGCGCGCCTCGGGACGCTGCTCCGGGCGCACGTCGGGCACGGGCGGCACGATGGCCACGACCGGCGGTGCGACGGCGACGGGCGGCTTGCCGCTGTCGGGCAGGGGCAGCGCGGGCGGCGGCGTATGCGTGCCAGCCATCGGCGGCTTGGCCGGGTCGCTGGACCAGTCGCCTTTTTCGATCATCTGCGCGATCAGGTCCGGCTCGTGCACGGGATACAGGTCGAAGATCAGGCGGTGATTATAGGAGCCGGCCGGCGGCAGGGTAAACAGCTGCGGCGTGACTTCCTCTTTCAGGTCGAACACCAGGCGCACCACGTTGGGCCGGTTCTGGCCCACGCGCACCTGCTTGATGTAGGGGTCGTTCGACTGGATCTTCGCCACCAGCCCTTTCAAGGTGGGATTGAGTTCCAGTCCTTCGATGTCGACCACCATCCGTTCCGGGTCCTTGACGATGAAATGGGTCGCCTTGAGGATGCTGTCGTTTTCCAGCGTGACGCGCGTGTAGTCTTCGGCCGGCCAGACGCGCACGGCGAGGATTTGCGCCGCCATCGCCGACATCGGCGCGAACACGGACAACAGCAGGGTGCCGCCGGCCTTGAGCACCGTGCGCCGGGTGATCGGCGAGGATATCAAAGGTTCGGGGCGAATTTGAGACGGTGAAGGCATGACAGACCCAATTCAGAAGACGCTTGCAATTCTACATCACGTCCTGTACCCGCAACGTTCAAATAAACATTCAGATCGGCCGGCGGCAGCACCGGTTCCGCTTTCTCCGGCCATTCGACGATGCAGATGTTGCGGCCATTGAAGTCTTCGCGAAAGCCCGCGTCGAGAAATTCCTCGGCGCTGCCCATGCGGTACAGGTCGAAATGGATGACGTTCACGCTCTGGCCATCGAGCTGCACCGCGTACGGTTCGGACAGGGTGTAAGTGGGACTCTTGACGTGGCCAGCGTGGCCGGCCGCGTGCAGCAGGGCGCGCGTGAGGGCTGTCTTGCCGGCACCCAGGTCGCCGTGCAGGTAGATCGCCAGGCCGGGCGCCAGCGCGCGCGCCAGTGCGGCGCCCAGCGCGGCCGTGCCGGCTTCGTCATGGAGGTGGGCTTTGAAGTGTTCGGTCATTATCTTCGGTATCGCATAAAATGGAGGCTGCTGCCATTGTAACCGCCCGTGCTCCCGCCGTTCTCCGTAAAGTCCCTATGTCCGTCACCGCCACCGATCTTGATCTCCTTGCGCGCTCCATCAAGCAATGGGGGCGCGAGCTGGGTTTTGCCGAGGTGCGCATCGCCGACGTCGATTTGTCGCACATGGAAGCGCCCTTGCAAGCCTGGCTCGATGCAGGGTACCACGGAGAAATGGACTACATGGCCAGCCACGGCATGAAGCGCGCGCGCCCGGCCGAACTGGTGCCGGGCACGGTGCGCGCCATCAGCGCGCGCATGAACTACCTGCCGCCGGCGCTGGGCCCCGACTGGCGCGCCCACGAGGCGGCGCGCGACGCCGATCCGACAGCCGCCGTGATCTCCGTGTATGCGCGGGGCCGCGACTATCACAAGGTGATGCGCTCGCGCCTGCAGCAGCTGGCCGAACGCATCAAGGGCGAGATCGGCGACTTCGGCTACCGCGTCTTCAGCGACTCGGCGCCCGTGATGGAAGTGGAGCTGGCGCAAAAGGGCGGCCTGGGCTGGCGCGGCAAGCACACCTTGCTGATCAACCGCCAGGGCGGCTCCTTCTTTTTCCTCGGCGAGATCCTGGTCGACGTGCCGCTGCCCGTCGATGCGCCCGAAACGCCGCATTGCGGCCAGTGCTCGGCATGCATCACGGTATGCCCCACGCAAGCCATCCTGGGGCCGCACAAGCTCGACGCGCGCCGCTGCATCTCGTACCTGACCATCGAATTGAAGGGCGCCATTCCCGTCGAGATGCGCCCGCTGATCGGCAACAAGGTGTATGGCTGCGACGATTGCCAGACTGTCTGCCCGTGGAACAAGTTCGCCCAGCGCGCCGTGGTGCCCGATTTCGACGAGCGCCACAGCCTGGGCAGCGCCGGCATGGTGGAGCTGTTCGCCTGGACGGAAGAGGAGTTCAGCCGCCGCATGGAAGGCAGCGCGATTCGCCGCATCGGCCACGAACGCTGGCTGCGCAACCTGGCCGTCGGCATGGGCAACGCGGCCGCCAAGGCCCGTGGCCAGGCCGACATCGTCGCCGCGCTGCTGTCGCGCCGCGAACACCCGTCCGCCATCGTGCGCGAGCACGTCGAATGGGCGCTGGCGCTGCACGGCATCGCCTAGCGTCTTTTCACACCTGCTTCAGGCGCAGCGCCGACCAGTCGCCGTCGATGGCGACCATCGCCACGCTGTCCAGGCCCGCGGTTTGCGCAAAGTCGCGGATATCGTCGCGCTGGATGTCGCTGCCCGCTTTGATTCCTCCCTTGCGGTACGCCACCCAGAGCGCGCCGCCGGGCGCCAGACGCGCCTGCGCCGCCGGCAGGTACTGCGCCAGTTCCGCGCGGCTGCGCGCAAACAGCAATATCCAGTCGGCACTTTCACCTTCCCGCGCCAGCCGCTCTGGCGGCAACTGCGCCAGCAATTGTCCATGCTCGCCGCCGTCATTGAGCACGGCCAGCGCCGTGGCATTTTTCACATACATTTTTTCCGGGGCAGTTTTTTCAGGCATGGCAGGAGCGTGTGGAGAGTGAAAAGAAGAGCATAGCAAATTTCTCCTTGACTTATCGATATATCGTTATAAAATGGCGATACCTACTAACGATATATCTTTAAAGAGAAAACATGAGAAACTCACACCACGCAGAACAGGCCCACGGCGGCCACCATCATCATCACGGCCATTGCGGCCAGCAGCAGCGTCACGGCGAGCATCGCCACGAACATCGCCATGAGCACCGCAGTGACTACCACCTGCACGGCCGCGGCCCGCGCGGCTTTGACGAGCGCGGCGACGGCA
>CAUSDR010000452.1:0-4525 GCA_963530105.1 uncultured Janthinobacterium sp. | reverse complement strand
ACAAGTCCGCGGCCAAGCCCGCAGCCAAGCCCGCGGCGAAGAAAAAAGTCCCGGCGGCCTGAGCTGGCGCCGCTGTTCGTCCGGCCTGCTCGCGCAGGCTTTTTTTTGGCCGGCCTTTTCGCCGGGGCCGGCGGGCGCAGTGTTTCATTACGGCTATCTTAGGTGGTATGCTTGTGGCAGAACACAGAGAGATTGCCCGCCATGCTACAAAAAGCACCACGCCGTACCCGCGAACGCATCCTGGAATTGTCGCTACGCCTGTTTAACGAGTTCGGTGAGCCGAATATCACGACCACCGTGATCGCGGAAGAGATGAATATCTCGCCGGGAAATCTGTACTACCACTTTCGCAACAAGGACGACATCGTCAATTCCATCTTCGTGCAGTTCGAGGCGGAAATCGAACGCATCCTGACCGTGCCCGACGGACGCCGCTCGAATATCGAGGATGTCTGGCTGTACCTGCACCTGATGTTCGAACTGATCTGGCGCTACCGCTTCTTTTACCGCGACCTCAACGATTTGCTGTCGCGCAACCGCAAGCTGGAGCTGCACTTCAAGCTGATCCTGGCGCACAAGATCAAGGTGGCCACGCAACTGTGCGAAGACTTGCGCAGCGAACAGTCGCTTGAAGCGTCGGACATGGAAGTGGCGGCCATGGCGACGAACATGGTTGTCGTCGCCACGTACTGGCTGTCGTACGAATATGTGCGCAATCCGCGCAAGTACAGCGAGCAGCAGTCGATGTCCGATGCGCTGGCGCGCGGCTGCTACCAGGTGCTGTCGCTGATTGGGCCGTATCTGCGCAATGAAACACATTTGTTGTTCCGCAAGTTGTCGGAAGAGTATGTGACCAAACTCAAGAACGACTGACGGCCGCCCCGGCGCGCCAGCGCTGCCGGGACGGCGGGCAGGATGTCATTTACAGGAGAGACGGTATGGCTTGGAAACAATTCCCTTATCCTGACGCAGCCTATGTCTACACGGCGGACAGCCTGGAAGCGGCCTGGCCGCGCCTGCATGCGGGCGACGTCGAGCCGTTTCCCGCGCACCCGGCGCTGCTGCAGGCGTGGCTGGCCTTTCATGCGGGCGACTTCGAACGCGCCGCGAAGCTGGGCCTGGCCGTTGGCGTGCCCGGCTATGCGGTGGCGCACAAGGCCACCTGCATCTACGCCACGCACCTGGAAGTGGGGGACAGCCAGAAACTCGACATGTACGAAGAGGTGGCGGAGCGCTGCGAACGCCAGCAGATCGAGCAGCCCGACAACCCGGCCGGCTACTACTGGCATGCCTACAGCCTGGGCCGGTATGCGCTGGGCACCTCCGTCGTCAAGGCCCTGGCGCAGGGCATGGGCGCGCGCGTGCGCAACAGCCTGGACCGGACAATGACGGTGGCGCCCATGCATGCGGAAGCGCATATCGCGTTTGGGATTTATCATACGGAAATTATCGACAAGGTCGGCGCCATGATCGGCAGCCTGACCTACGGCGCCAACAAGGAAGATGGCTATCAGCATTTCAAGACGGCGCTGGCCCTGACGCCGTATTCGGCGCTGGCCCACAGCGAATATGCGCGCGCATTGAATATGCTCGATGGAAAGAAAAAGCTGGCGGAAGCGCTGGCCCTGTATGCGCTGGCGGCCGAGTGCGTGCCGCTCGACGCCAAGGAGCGCCTCGAAGTCGAGGCTGCGATTGATGAACTGAAAGAGTAAGGAAACCTGTGATCAAGGCTTTATGTGTGTATTGTGGCGCCAACGCGGGCGTGTCGCCCGACTATGCGGTGGCGGCGCGTGAACTGGCGCGGGTGCTGGTGTCGGAAAATATTTCGCTGGTGTACGGTGGCGGCAAGGTGGGCCTGATGGGCGTGATCGCCGATGAAGTGCTGCGCCTGGGCGGCGAGGTGACGGGCGTGATCCCCACACAACTGGTTGAGCGCGAAGTGGGACACATGGGCTTGACGCGCCAGTTCATCGTCAAGGACATGCACGAGCGCAAGGCCATGATGGCCAGCCTGTCCGACGCCTTCATCGCCATGCCTGGCGGCTACGGCACCCTGGAAGAACTGTTCGAGATGCTGACCTGGGCCCAGTTAGGCCTGCACGCCAAGCCGATCGGCTTGCTCAATGTCGATGGCTTCTATGATGGCCTGATCGCCTTTGTGCAAAACGGCAAGGAGCAGGGCTTCATCCGTCCGCAGCATGCGGCCTTCCTGAATGCGGATGCCGATCCGGCGGCGCTCGTGCAGCGCCTGAAGGATGGCGCGCCGTAAGTCTGCTGTACGAAAGTTATCTGGAGCCATGCACTGCGAAGTGCATGGCTTTTTTGTTTCTGCACGGGAAAATTGATCAAGCTCAATAAATTAATTAATAAAAATATGCTCATAATGTTTCTCTGTCTGCATGTTTTTTTGAAAATGAAGATGCTTTTTATGCATGAGTGTGGTCTACTGGTGTTGTTCAAAGTCAGGAATACCGGACACCTGTGAGCGCCACATGACTCCCAAAAAATGGTGCCGATATGTTTCAAGTTGCCACAGCCACGCTACTTCATCATCTCGAAAGGATGCTATTTTGAAACCTATGACCCTCTTGCGCGCGACCGCCGTCGCCGCCATTCTCGCTGCCGCCGGCGGCGCCCAGGCGCAAACCACCGTGATCGGCTTCGACTCGCTGGAACAGCCTGGCATCTTCGGTTCCGTGTTCAACTCCTATTCGGAAGGCGGCTACAATTTCGACAGCAGCTTCCTGGGCCTGTTGAGTTCGCCACATCAGAGCAATTTCGCCTATGCCGGTTCGGCCGGCCTGGGCGCGACGGCCCTGTCGACGACGACCCTGAGCCGTGCCGATGGCGCCGCTTTCTCGCTGAACTCGATCAGCCTGGCCGATTTCGTGAGCCTGCCCGGCTCCTTTGACGTCACCTTCGTCGGCCACCAGGTGGGCGGCGGCACCGTGACGCAGACGTTCACCCTGGGCGGCGGCCACACTTTCGCCGATTACACGTTTACGGGCTTCAGCAACCTGCTGTCGGCATCGTGGCGCGAAGGCGTTTTCCATACTTTCCAGGTTGATAATATCGCCGCTACTGTCAGCGCCGTGCCGGAACCGGAAACCTATGGCATGTTGCTGGGTGGACTGGGTCTGCTGGCCTTCCTGGGCCGCCGCAAGAAAGTCGCCTGAGCCTGACCGCTGCGCCGGCCAAGCCGGCGCGCAAGAAAGCCGCCCGCTGCAGCTGCCCGGGCGGCTTTTTCATGCCGCAGGCACATGGATGACATCGGCTGCATCGGCTGCATTGAGGGTATCGAGTGCACTGGGCTTGCCGAGTGCATGGAGTGCACGGGAGCAAGGGATAAAAGGAAGGCAAGGAGTACAAGGAGTACAAGAAGTACGAGGAGTACAAGCAGTACAAGGAGTACGAGCATTACAAGGAGTGCAAGGAGTGCAAGAAGCGCAAGATGTGCAAGGAGCGTATCGCGCGCATCCAGTGCGGCACGCCGCAGCACTGCGCAGTGCATGCCGCACCTCATCTTCCCGTCATGGCCAACGGCTTGCGCGGCGTGCTGGCTGAGCTTTCACCCCGCGAGCAACAGGCTGCGCGCTGCAAGTTGGTATCTGCAAATTAGCACCTGCAAGTTAGCTTCTGCGAATTAGCACCTGAATGTTAATGCCTGCAAGTCACTTGCAAATTGCGGCCAGCGAGTCACGCGCTGCGAATTACGCCTTGCAAGCTGCAGGCTCCAGCCTGCAAGCTACGACCACAGGCGCTGTCCGGACAGGTCGAGCTGGGTCAGGTACAGCCGCACGTCGAATTCGTACTGGTGGTATTGCGGCTCCATGTACGTGCACAGCTTGTAGAAGGCCTTGTCATGCTGTTTTTCCTTCACGTGGGCCAGCTCGTGCACGGCGATCATGCGCAGGAATTCCAGCGGCACTTCCTTGAACATGGTGGCCACGCGGATTTCATGCTTGGCCTTGAGCTTGCCTCCCTGTACGCGCGAGATGGACGTGTGCAAGCCCAGCGCATGCTGGATTACGTGAATCTTGCTGTCGAACGCCACTTTGTTGATGGGATCGGCATTGCGCAGGAATTCATTCTTCAAATCCTGCACGTACTGGTACAGCGCCTTGTCGTTGCGCACGTCATGGGCGTTCGGGTAGCGTTTCAGCAGCACGTCGCCCAGCTTGTCTTGCGCGATCAATTGCTGCACTTGCGCTTGCGTCTGCTCGGAATAGGCGCTCAGGTATTTCAGGGATGGCTGCATTGGGGAAGGGCGGGGCGGATCGCGGGTGTGTCGGTGAGGCGAGAATGTACCATATCGCCAGACCCGCCGCCCAGTCCAGCCCAGCCCAGCCTGGCCTGGCCCAGGTCAACTCTGGCCAGACCAGCTTAGGTCAGCCAAAGCTCAGCCCTGCTGAGGCCAAGCCAGCCCTCGCCAAGCGAAGCCAAGCCAAGCCAAGCCCAACAAGCCAAACCCAAACCCAAGCTCAAACCCAAGCTCAAACCCAAGCTCAAACCCAAGCTCAAACCC
>CAUSDR010000451.1:0-4530 GCA_963530105.1 uncultured Janthinobacterium sp. | reverse complement strand
ACCCCAGACGCAGTGAACCTCGACGCTGAGCTGCAGCGCGCTATCGAACATCACCAGGCGGGGCGCCATGCGCAGGCCGAGGCGCTGTACCTGTCGATTGTCCAGGCACAGCCCTACCATGCCATTGCCAACCACAATGTCGGCCTGCTGGCCGGGCAACTGGGCTTCCATGACGCCGCCCTGCCCTATCTGCGCACGGCGCTGTCGGTGAATCCGGACGAAGGCCAGTTCTGGATTTCCTATGCAAATGGCCTGCTGGCGGCGGAACAGGCCGAACATGGGCTGGAAATCATCGAAAGCGCGATCCAGCGCGGACTCGACAATGAGGAATCGCAAGCCTTGCTGGCCCGCGCCAGGGCCGCCGTGGCGCAATTGCCGCAAACGCCGACGGCCGAGGAAATGCAGCATGTGGTGGGGTTATACAACGCCGGCCAGTTCGCGCAGCTCGAGAGCGCCACGCGCGCGCTGATCGCCAGCTATCCCGAATCGGGCTTTGCCTGGAGCGTGCTGGGCACGGCCTTGCAGTTGCAGGGCAAGGATGCCTTGCCCACCTTGCAGAAAACCGTGGCGCTCGCGCCCCACGATGCCGAGGCGCATGGCAACCTGGGCAATGCGTGGCAGGCGGCAGGCCAGTACGAGCAAGCCATCGACTGCTACTTGCGGGCGCTGGAAATCCAGCCCGATTTCGCCGAAGCGCACAGCAACCTGGGCGGCGCCCTGCAGGCGCAGGGCCGGCTGGACGAGGCCGCGCACGCCTATCGCCAGGCGCTGGCCATCAATCCGGCCTATGCCATGGCGCATTTCAATTTAGGCAATACCCTCAAAGCGCAGGGCGACCTGGACGGTGCTGTCGCCAGCTATCGCCAAGCGCTCGAGATCGTGCCCGACGATGCGGAATTGCACGGCAACCTGGGCAACGCGCTGCAAGCCCTCGGCCAGCTCGACGCCGCCGCCGCCAGCTACCGGCGCGCTGTCGCGCTGGCGCCCGGCTATGCCGTGGCACACAGCAATCTGGGTGCCACCCTGCAAGACCTGGAGCAGCTGGACGAGGCCCTGGCCAGCCATGCGGCGGCGGTCCGCCTCGACGCCGGCAACGCCGCCTTCCAGAATGGCCTCGGGCTATGCCTGACTGCGCTGGAGCGGCAAGAGGAGGCGCTCGACGCCTTCCAGCGCGCGCATGACAGCAGCCCCGCGGACATCGGCATTTGCAGCAATCTCGGCAGCACGCTGCTGGGACTGGAGCGCAAGACGCAGGCGCTGGAAATCTACCAGACCCTGGTGGAACTGGACGGGGAAAATGCGCTCAACTACAACAACCTGGGACTGATTCTGGTGGAACTGGCACGCCTGGACGAGGCCATTGCCATGCACCGCAAGGCGCTGCAGCTGGATCCGGGCTACGGCAAGACCCTGCTGCACCTGGCAGACGCCCTGACGGCCGCGCGCGACTTCGACGGCGCCGTCGAGTGCCAGCGCCAGGCGCTGGCGCTCGATCCGCAGTCGGCCGACTTGCACAACCGGCTCGGCATCGCCCTGCAAAAAGCCAAATGCTATGACGAGGCGCTGCGCGTATACGCCAAGGCGCTCGAATTTGACGTCGGGCACGCTGTCGTGCATAGCAATATCGGTGCCGTCCTGCATGACCAGAAGCGCCACGAAGAGGCGCTGGAAGAATACCGCAAGGCGATCGCGCTCGATGCCGGCTTTGCCGCCGCCCACATGAACATGGGCATCGCCTACCGCATGCTGGGCCACTATGACGAAGCCATCGCCGCATTCAACGCGGCGATCGCGCTCAAGCCCGAATACCTGGAAGCGCATGCCAGCCTGGGCGCCACCCTGTGCGAGAAAGGCACGCTGCAGGAAGCCATCGCCAGTTGCCGGACCGCCCTGGCCATCGATCCGCAATGCGCTTCCGTCTACAGCAACCTGCTGTTTTGCCTGACGCACCTCGATTACCCCGATCCGGCCATGCTGTTTGCCGAACACGAGAAATTTGCCCGGATATTCGAAGCGCCGCTGCGCGCCAGCTGGCCGCAGCACCGCAATGACCGCGATCCGGAGCGGGTACTCAAGGTGGGTTTTGTCTCGGGCGACTTCAATAACCACGCGGTGGCCAATTTCGTCCTGCCCATCTTCCATCACCTGAGCCCGTCATCAAGAGTCACGCTGTACGGTTACTACACCAATGTGATCGACGATGACTGCACCGCGCGCATCCGCGAGCTGCTGCACCATTGGCGCGCCGTGAATCACCTCAGCAATACTGAACTGGCCAAGCAGATCGAAAGCGACGGCATCGATATCCTGATCGACCTGTCGGGCCACACGGGCATCAACCGCTTGCTGGCCTTTGCCCACAAACCGGCGCCGGTGCAGGCAAGCTGGATGGGCTACCCCGGCACCACGGGCCTGCAAGCCATGGATTACTTCCTGTGCGACCGCTTTTACCTGCCGCCGGGCGAGATGGAAAACCAATTCAGCGAAGCCATCGCCTACCTGCCCGCCGCCGCGCCGTTCCTGCCGTCCGCGCTGTCGCCGCCCGTCAACGCCCTGCCCGCGCTGCAAAATGGCTACATGACCTTCGGCAGCTTCAACCGGCCGAACAAACTCAGCCGCGAAGTGATCGCCGCCTGGGCGCAACTGCTGCGCGCCGTGCCCACGGCGCGCATGCTGATGGGCGCCATGCCGAAAAGCGGCACCTTCGACACGTATATCGACTGGTTCGCCAGCGAAGGCATCGCGCGCGACCGCCTCGAGTTCCATCCGCGCACCTCGACCGAGGAATATTTGCATTTGCACCACAAAGTCGACCTGTGCCTCGATACCTTCCCGTACACGGGCGGCACCACCACCATGCACGCCCTGTGGATGGGCGTGCCCACGCTGACCATTCCCGGCAACACCCTGCCGGGCAGGGTCACGGCCTGCGCCCTCAGCCACATGGAACTGGGCGCCTTCATCGCGCGCGACACCGATGATTTCGTTGCCAAGGGCACGTATATCGCCAACGATCCGGCGCTGCTGGCCAACATCCGCAGCAATTTGCGCCACCTGATTGAAAATTCGGCCATGGGCCGCTCGGAAGTCATTGCCGCCGGCCTCGAGGGCGCCCTGCGCGTCATGTGGCAGCGCTGGTGCGAAGGCAAGGCTGCGGCCGGCTTCGAAATTGAACTGGATCCGCAAGCGGGCGCGGCATGACGGCGCCCCGCGCGCATAAATATTTCCATAAGGCATTTAATAAAGAAGCGCTAATGGTCGTCCTGTAGTGATGGAGAGCGCAACCTTGCAGCTCCCGGCCGAATTTACCCTATTAGGAGTTTTCCCATGTTGAGTTTGCACACCAACAACGCGTCGTTGTCCGCACAAAATTCGATTGCAAAAACGCAATCGCAATTGTCGACTTCGATGACCCGCCTGAGCACCGGCTACCGCATCAATTCGGCCATGGATGACGCGGCCGGCCTGCAGATCGCCACCCGCCTGAAAGCCCAGACCAGCGGCATGACCGTTGCCATGAGCAACACGCAAAACAGCACCTCGATGCTGCAAACGGCCGAAGGCGCGTTTGGCGAAGTCACCAACATGCTGGTGCGCATGAAGGATCTGGCCACGCAAGCTGCCGATGCCTCGTCGAACACCGATGACCAGAAAGCCATGCAGGCCGAGTTCGACGCCCTGGGCCAGGAACTGTACAACATCATGAGCAACACCACGTTCGGCGGCAGCAAGCTGCTGGGCGATGGCGCCGGCACCGCCGGTTCGCCGACCCTGTCGACCACCATGACGTTCCAGATCGGCGCGAGCTCGACGGAAAAAATGTCGATCGACGTATCGGGCGGCATGTCGACCCTGAACACGGCGCTGAAAGCCGTATCGACCAAGTTCTCGTCGGCTTCCACGACCGCACCTGGCGCCGAGATCACCACCGGCACCGCCGCCAATGCCATGATCAAGACGCTGGCCGATGCCATCGACAACGTCGGCACCGTGCGTTCCGCCCTGGGCGCCGCCGCCAACCGCCTCGATCACATCAACAGCAACCTGTCGAACATCTCGACCAACACCAAGGCCGCTACCGGCCGCATCATGGACGTCGACTTCGCCACGGAAAGCTCGAACATGACGTCGTCGCAAATGCTGCTGCAAGCGGGCACCGCGATGCTGAAACAAAGCAACAGCATGTCCTCGATGGTCATGTCGCTGCTGCAATAATCGACTGCGCTTCACAAACAGCCCCGGCAAGCGATTGCCGGGGCTTTTTTTTATCCGGTAAAAAAAACCATAAAAAATTTCCACATGGCATTTAATAAACGCCGTGGCCCGGTCGTCTTGTACTAGGGAGAGCGCGATGGTTCGCGGCTCCCGACCGAACATACTTATTAGGAGTTTTTCCAATGCTGAGCCTGCATACCAACAACGCATCGCTGTCCGCGCAAAATTCGATTGCAAAAACGCAATCGCAATTGTCCACCTCGATGACCCGCCTGAGCACCGGCTACCGCATCAATTCGGCCATGGATGACGCGG
>CAUSDR010000450.1:0-4532 GCA_963530105.1 uncultured Janthinobacterium sp. | reverse complement strand
GCCGCCAGCACGGCCATGGCGGCCACCAGCAGCCGCCGTTCGGAGTGGCGCGCCAGCAGGGCCGTCAGGATGGGCGCGCCGATGGCCGCCCCCAGCGCATACGCGGCGATGGCGCCGCCGGCCGCCGCCACGCTGGCGTGCAAGTCGCGCGCCATGCCGGACAGCAGGCCGGCGGCGATGAATTCGGACAGGCCAAAGGCAAAGCTGCACAGCGACAGCAGATAGATCGCGGGGGGCAGCGCGGCAGGCGGCGCCGCGGCGCGCAGGGAAACAGTGGACATGGCAATTCCTGACGATAAAACGCCATGCTGGCCCCTGCGCCATCATCTGTAAAATATCTTATTTATCTTGAAACGAGACGCCCAGCATATCAATCGGCGGCAAAGTGCCGCAGCTGCGCCAGCAGGCGCTCGCGCACGGGAGACTCGCGCCGCGGGTCCCACGCCATGTACAGGTCGAGCTGGCGCAGCGGCTCCGGCGCGCCGCTGTCAAGCGGCAGCATGACGACGCCCGCCGGCATCGAGGCCGCCAGGCTGGCCGGCAGCAGCGCCACGCCAAAGCCGGCCGCCACCAGTCCCAGCACCGTTTGCAGGCGGCGCGCCTGCTGCACCACGTTGGGCACGAAACCGGCGTGCAGGCACAGGCTGGCCAGCTGGTCGTGGAAGCCCTGCCCCAGCGCGCGCGGCGAGGCGACGAAATCGTCATCGGCCAGGTCCGCCAGATCCACGCGCGCCTGGCCCGCGCAGCGGTGGTTCATCGGCAGCGCCAGCATGATGTCTTCGCCGGACAGGCGCTCGAAGCGCAGGCCCGGCGTGCTGCGCCCCGGCGCGCGCAGCAGGGCGACATCGACCTCGCCTTTTTCCAGCCACTCGACCTGCTGCTGCGTCGACGCTTCGCGCAGGGTGAATTGCACGGCAGGCGAAGCAAGGCGGAAGGCGCGCAGGGCGGCCAGCACGTGGGCGTAGGGGGTGATATGGATGAAACTGAGGCGCAAATGGCCCTCGATGCCCTGCGCCACGCGGCGCGTGGCGGCCACGCCCTCTTCCAGCGCGGCCAGGACCTGGCGCGCCGTGGCCAGGAACGCCGTGCCGGCCGGCGTCAGGCCGACCTTGCGGTTGCTGCGCTCGAACACGGGGTAGCCCAGCAAGCCTTCCAGGCGCAATATCGCCTGCGACAGGGGCGGCTGCGCCATGTGCAGCCGTTCGGCGGCGCGGCGGAAATTGAGTTCCTCGGCGACGGCGATGAACTGGCGCAGCAGCCGCGTTTCGATCATGGCGCTTTTTTTGCCGCCGCCAGGATGTGCCGGGCGATGCCGCGCAGGATATTGACTTCTTCCGTTTCCAGCCCCGTGCGCGAAAACAGGCGTTTCAGCCTGGGCATGAGCTTTTTCGGGTTGTCGGCGTCGAGGAAGTCGATGGCCACCAGGGCTTGCTCCAGGTGCGCGTACATGCCGTCGACCTGCGCCAGGCTGGCGGCGTCGCCATGGAAGCCGACGGCGCTGGCCGCCGGCGCCGCGCCCGCCGCATCGAGGGCCGCCACGCGGCACTCGTAGGCGACGACCTGCGCCGCCTGCGACAGGTTCAGCGAGGAATACGCGGCATTGGCGGGAATGTTGATCAGCACATTGCACTGCTCGACGATCTCGTTGGGCAAGCCGAAACGCTCGTTGCCGAAGATGACGGCCGCGTGCAGCTCCGTGCCGGCGGCCAGCTGGCCGGCGATGGCGCGCGGGGTGGTGACGGGCGGCGAGAATTCGCGCAGCCGGGCCGAGACGGCCGCCGCGTAATTGCAGCCTTCGAGCGCCTCGGCGATGGAGCCGACGATGCGCGCGCCGGACAGGATATCCTGCGCGCCGCTGGCGAAGGCCACCGCTTCCGGGTCCGTCAAGGCATCGGGAAAGCGCGGGTTGACCAGCACCAGATCGGAAAAACCCATCGTTTTCATGGCCCGCGCGACGGCGCCAATGTTGCCAGAGCGACTAGTTTCGACAAGAATAAATCGCAGGCGGTTGAAAAGAGACGTGTTGATTTCGGGCAGATTCATTTAAAATAGCGCTATTGCGCGGTATCGATACAGGAAATTTCGGGAAACGGGGTCACAAAACGCTGACGCCAGGCCGGGATTTTAACCACTTCGGCACCGCTCCGCTCTTTAATTCATTCTTGCACTCTACCGTACCGGCGCCGAAAGGCGACGCTGGGCGGTCGCGTGCTTTTAACGGAAGCTCACATGCACCCAATGCTCAACACGGCGATCAAAGCCGCCCGCCGCGGCGCCGCCGTCATCAACCGCGCCTCTTTTGACCTCGACCGCGTCGTCGTCACGGAAAAACAACATAACGATTTCGTCACCGACGTCGACCAGGCGGCCGAACAAGCCATCATCGAGGTGCTGTCCAAAGCCTACCCGGACCACGCGTTCCTGGCTGAGGAATCGGGCGCTTCCGCCAACTCGCACGACGAGAATGAATATCAGTGGATCATCGACCCGATCGATGGCACCACCAACTTTATCCACGGCTTCCCGCAATACTGCATCTCGATCGCCCTCGCGCATCGCGGCGTCGTCACGCAAGCAGTCATCTACGACCCGGTACGCAACGACCTGTTCACGGCCACCAAGGGCGCCGGCGCCTACCTGAACGAAAAGCGCATCCGCGTCACCAAGCTGGACCGCATCTCGAACGCCCTGCTGGGCACCGGCTACGTGGCCGGCAGCGCCCGCGCGCTGGACGAATACCTGAAAATGTACGCGATCATGGGTGAGCGCAGCCAGGGCGTGCGCCGCGCCGGCTCGGCCGCGCTGGACCTGGCTTACGTCGCTTGCGGCCGCCTGGACGGCTTCTACGAAAAAGGCCTGAAGCCTTGGGATATCGCCGCCGGCGCCCTGATGATCACGGAATCGGGCGGCATCGTCGGTGAATTCTCCGGCGAGTCGGACTACCTGTACAAGGGCGACGTCATCGCCGCCAGCCCGAAGATCTTTGGCCAGATGATCACCCTGCTGACGCCTTTCGCCTGATTGCGCGCCGGTCCGCCAGAGGCGGGCTGAAGTCAAAAAAGCTGCCGGAGTTGCCTCCGGCAGCTTTTTTTATGCCTGCGCCGCCTGCGCCTGCCGCGCTGCGGTCAGTCCGCGACGCCGAATGACTGCGTCGTCAGAATGCCATTCGGTGTTTCCACCCGCACCGTCAACACTCCGTTGGGCGTGCTGTTCGGCTGGCAGACGGTACCGATCTGGGTGACGTCGCTGATCAGTTGCACCGGATAGATCCACTGGGCGGAACTGGCGCTGTCGATGCTGGGCACGACAAAGCTGGTGCCGCTGACGATGCGGCCATTGCTCGTCGAGAAAGTGATCGTGGTGCCTGCCGGCAGCGGATTGCCGGGCAAGTCCATCGCCAGCCCCGTGGCGGCGGCACGGTTCATGGCGAACACGGTGCCGCTGTCGTCGCGGATGGCGATGGGCAAGGTGTGGACGGTGTTGGCGAACGCGGTGCCGTCGACGCACTTGTCAAGAGCGATGGGCACCGCCGCCAATGGCGTGATGCGCGCCGCGCTGCCGGACAGCACCTGCACCAGTGACTGGCGGATGTGCACGGTGTTGGCGGCCGTCGTATTGACGCTGGAAGCGGAGCGCAGCACGCCGTTGTATTCCTTGTCGCCTGCCGCATCCCAGGTGCCGTTGCCATTCGAATCGATATACGGCTCGTTGCCCGTGCGCGCGGCGGTGCCGGCATTGGCCTCGGCGCCCGTGATGGCCCGGTCATTGCGGAACGGTTCGCCCAGGTCGACATGGCTTTCGCCGCTCTCGAACAGATTGTTGCCATTCGCATCGGCAAAGCTTTCCTCGCCCAGCGCATACGCCAGGATGGTCACGCGGCCGTCCGCCGGACGCGGGTTGCCGGGACAGAAGCGCACGGAACACGAACCGGGCACGCCTTTCTGCGTGATCACCGTGCCATCCGTCAAAGTCGTGTTCACCAGGCCCGTCAGGCAAGATGCATCGATAGTGCCGCCTTCCGCCGTAAAGCTGACGGCCGTGCCGTCCGGCACCGGGTTATGAAAATGGTCGCCCAGGCGCGCCGTGATCGTGGCGCCCGCCGGCGCGCTGCAGCCGGCAAAATCCCGGCCTTCCGTATTGAACATCGATGTGCTCAAGGTAAAGCTGTCCTGCTCGGCTACGCCGGTCGACACCACCAGCTGGTCCGACACCGTCGACAGGCTGGTGCCCTGCAAGCGGGCCGTGACGCGGATCGGCGTATTCACCGTGCCGGAAGCCACCGTGGTGCTGACGCTGCCATCGGCGCCGCTGGTCGCTTGCGCCGGATTGATGCTCAGGCCGCCGGCCGTGGTATTGAGCGAGAAGTCGACCACCTGGCCGCTGACGGCATTGCCATTGCGGTCCAGGACCTTGAAGGTGACGACGGACGACTCTTGCCGCCCCGCCCCGCCCGTGCCCTTGAGCGCAATGTTTTGCGGCAGCGCGGAGACGAAGCCGATCTGGCCGGCGCTGGCCGCCTGCACCGTCAGGGT
>CAUSDR010000449.1:0-4534 GCA_963530105.1 uncultured Janthinobacterium sp. | reverse complement strand
CGGTTTTCTGACGGGGCGGCCAGGGTGGCAATCATGGACCGCTAACGCCAGGCCCGGCCAGGCTTGGCCGGGCCGGCTGGAGCGCTTAAATAAAATAGATCAGCGCGATGATGCCGACCACCAGCGCCACGCGGGTCACCTGGTAGGCCGTCTTGTTCCACGCTTTGAAGCGGCGGCGGTACTGGCCCATGGTCCAGGAAATCTGGAACAGCTTGCTGACGCCGCCCACCTGGTCGCCCAGTTCGTTGGGCGAGGCGGCGGCCGTCATCAGGGTGCGGCCCAGCCAGCGGTTCAGCGCCTGCGCCCAGCGGTAGCGCATCGGGCGTTCGATGTCGCAGAACAGGATGATGCGGTCGCTGTCGGCGTCGTTGCGGGCCCAGTGGATATACGTTTCATCGAACATCACGGCCTGGCCGTCGCGCCAGCTGTGGCGCTCGCCGTCGACGTCGATGAAGCAGCGGTCGTCGTTCGGCGTCTGCAAGCCCAGGTGATAGCGCAGCGAACCGGCGAACGGGTCGCGGTGCGGGTTGAGCTTGCCGCCTTGCGGCAGTTCCGCGAACATGGCTGCCTTGATCGATGGAATCGATTGCAGCAGCGCATAGGTTTGCGGGCACATCTGCTGCGCCGATGGGTGGTTGGCGTCATACCATTTCAGGTAGAAACGCTTCCAGCCATACTTGAAGAAGGAATTGAAACCCACGTCATTGTTCTTTTCGGCCGCCTTGATCTTTTTCATTTCCTGCATGCGCAGCGCTTCATCGCGGATGACCTGCCAGTTCTGCTGCAGCGGCGCCAGTTCCGGGAATTGCTCGACGGACAGGTAAGGCGTGGCCGGCACCTTGGAAAAGGTGTGCATGAACAGGTTCAGCGGCGCCATGAACGAGGAATGATCGAAGATCTGGCGGCGGAACGGCAGGCGCACCTTGCCCCGAAAATGAATATGTAAAACGGAAAACACAAAAATGCCCAGCAAGGCCCACTTCATACACAACCTCGTTTTTTAAGAATGGGGCAATTATAACCAGTTAATGCCTTCGCCATCCTGCACCTGGGTGAAGGATGCATGAAGCGGCATCCGCGGCACGGCTGCCCTACAATATCCTCATTTGATCACCTTCAAGGGGGAATGATGGATATCTGGCACGCACCGCTCGACCTGGCCACGCTCAACGCCGCCAGCGAGGGCACGGCGATGCGCCACCTGGGCATCGAGTTTACGCAATTCGGGCCCGACTGGATCGAGGCGAGCATGCCCGTCGACCACCGCACCATGCAGCCGTTCAGGCTGCTGCATGGCGGCGCTTCCGTGCTGCTGGCCGAAACGCTGGGCAGCATGGCCGCCAATGCCTGCCTCGACAGCAGCAAGCAGGTGAGCGTGGGGCAGGAAATCAACGCCAACCACGTGCGCGGCGTGCGCGGCGGCCTGGTGACGGGGCGCGCCACGCCCATCCACCGCGGCCGCACCAGCCAGGTGTGGGAAATCCGCATCGTCGACGAGCAGGGCAGGCTGTGCTGCATTTCGCGCATTACCATGGCCGTCATCGATGCGCCGGGCCGCCCTTGCGCGCCAGCTTGATTTGCATCAAGGCATTAAAATTGTAGGCATGGAATGATAAATAACGCCGTTCGCTTATAATTCAGTGTGCTCACGTGCCGCGCCGGGTTCCCGCGCGCGCCGACTTTGCCCGAAATAAAAGCTGACTGCCCAAAAAACGCCAGTTAGACGCCTGTCCCGCCCGCCCGGGCACGGCAGGCAAGACGACGGCTGGCAGATTGTCCGCTTCCCATGGAGCCGGCAAGACATTCAACTTTACAAATAGGGCAATAAAAAAACAATGAAGTCATTCAATCGTCTGACGATAGGCGCGCGCCTGAGCGCGGGCTTTGCCGTGCTGGTCATCCTGATGCTGGTGCTGGCCGCCTTCGCGCTGCTGCGCATGGGCGCCATCGCCGGCGCCATGCAGGCGCAGGAAAAAGTCCAGCTGGAAAAACTCGAACCGCTGTACGTCGCGCGCGAAGCGCTGGACCAGACGGGCCTGGCCGCGCGCAACGCCTACATCTTCCATGACCAGGCGGCCGCCGAAAAGGAACTGGCCATCCTCGACAGCCAGAAGGCGCTGTACCTGGAAGCGCTGGCCGCCCTGGCGCCCAAGTTCGCGGGCGACGCGCAGTTCGACAAGGTCAGCAAGGGCTTGACGGCCATGGCGCAGGAATTGCAGCGGCCGCGCCAGTTCCGCGCGGCGGGGCAGATGGAGCAATACGGCACCTTCCTCGTCGACGAATGCAGTCCCCTGCGGCGCCAGATCGTCGCCGATATCGATGCCGTGCTGAAAAATGTGCAGCGCGAACTGGCGCAGGCGAGCGCGGACGCGCGCGCCATCCAGGCGCAGTCGCTGCGCTGGATCGGCGTGCTGGCCGCCCTCAGCGTGCTGGCCTGCATTTTTGTCGCCACCGTCATCACGCGCGGCCTGCTGCGCCAGCTGGGCGGCGAACCGGCGTATGCGGCGTCCATCGCCGGGCGCATCGCGCAGGGCGAGCTGGCCATCGACGTGCATACGCGCGATGGCGACGACAGCAGCCTGCTGTTCGCCATCAAGACCATGCGCGACAACCTGGCCGCCATCGTCGGCAAGGTGCGCCACGGTACGGAAAGCATCGCCACGGCGTCGACGGAGATCGCCTCGGGCAACCGCGACCTGTCGCAGCGCACGGAGCAGCAGGCCGGTTCGCTGGAAGAAGTGGCGTCGTCGATGGAAGAACTGATTTCCACCGTGCGCCAGAATGCGGACAACGCGCAGCAGGCCAACCGCCTGGCGCGCGAAGCGTCGACCGTTTCCGAGCAGGGCGGCAAGGCCGTGGCCGAGGTGGTGCACACCATGGGCCTGATCAACGCGTCGTCCAACAAGATCGTCGACATCATCGGCGTGATCGACAGCATCGCCTTCCAGACGAATATCCTGGCCTTGAACGCGGCCGTGGAAGCGGCGCGCGCGGGCGAACAGGGGCGCGGCTTTGCCGTCGTCGCCACCGAAGTGCGCAACCTGGCGCAGCGCTCCAGCGCCGCCGCGCGCGAAATCAAGGTGCTGATCGACGATTCCGTCAGCAAGGTGGGCACGGGCACCGTGCTGGTCGAGCAGGCGGGCGCCACCATGCACGAGGTGGTGGCCGGCATCGGCCGCGTCACCGGCATCATGGCCGAGATCAGCCACGCCACGCAGGAGCAGGGCGCCGGCATCGAGCAAGTCAACCGCGCCATCGTCGACATGGACCGGGTGACCCAGCAAAACGCGGCCCTGGTGGAACAGGCGGCCGCCGCCGCGCACGAGCTGCAGCAGCAGGCGGCGCAGCTGGAGCAGGAAGTGGGCATCTTCAAGCTGGCCAAGCCGGCCAGCCGTCCCCTGCGCCTGGCGGCCTGAGGCCGGAGCGCTCGATGCGGCGGCGCGCCATGCGCCGCGTTCCGCGCTACAATGAGTGCTGGATCACCGCCAGGACTTCCCATGCAAGTGCGCAGCAGCCACGATATGTCCAGTCCGGACGGTGCCGACAAGCCGGCGCCGCCCGTGCTGCAGCAGGCCTTGGCCGGCCTCGGCTGGGGCTTGCTCACCTGCGTGCTGTGCTTTGCCATCCTGTTCATCACCAAATGGCTGCTGCCGCCCGAATACTGGGGCGCGCACACGGGCCTGGCCAAGTTCAAGCGCGAAGTGTCGCTGCCGATGCTGGTGTTCTGGGTCGTCATCTATTCGCCCATCCTGGAAACCTTCCTCGGCCAGCTGCTGCCGCTGGAAATCCTCAAGCGCCTGGGCGCCAGCCGCCAGTGGAGCATTTTCATCGGCGCCATCGTGTGGGCCATCGTGCATTTCATCAGCGGCGGCCTGCTGCACGCCATCGTCGCCCTGGGCTCGGGCGCCATGTTCAGCTTTGTCTACCTGCGCTACCGCGGCCCGGGCGTGGCCGCCGCCTACACGACGACGGCCTTTTCGCGCGCCTGCAACAATATCGCCATCCTCGTGGCCGTCTTCTACGGCCTCGACGCCTGAGCCGCCTCTGTTTCAATCCTCCTGTTTCAATCCTCCTGTCTCAATCCTGCTGCCTCAATCCTCCTGCCTCAATAAATACCGCACCAGCGCCGCCAGCACCAGCGCCAGGCCCGCCAGCAGGCGCAGCAACTGGCGGAAAGCCGTGTCATAACTGGCGCGCAGCAACGCTTCCTGGCCCGGCAGCAACTGCGCCGCCTGTCCGATATCGCCCAGCGCGGTGCGGCTGGCGGCGGCCAGCAAGGGCAGGCTGGCGGGCAATTGCCGCGCCAGCGCCGCCCCGATCAAGCCCGCCAGCACGGCGCTCGCCAGGGCCAGCGCCACGCCATCGGCGCTGATGCGCACGGTATTGAAGATGCCCGTCGCCATGCCGGCGCGCCCCGTGTCCACCACGTTCAAGGCCATGCCATCCATCAAGCCCCAGGGCAGGCCGATGCCGGCGCCGATCAGCAGCAGGGGGCCGGCCAGCGCGGCGCCGCCGCCCAGCGTCACCGACAGCC
>CAUSDR010000448.1:0-4550 GCA_963530105.1 uncultured Janthinobacterium sp. | reverse complement strand
GTCTTGCAGCGCCGCATACGCGCGCACGTGCTGCGCGTGCAGGCGCGCCAGGGTCTGGCGCGCATCCTCGCCGTTCAGCGCCGCCAGCAGCGATTGCAGATAGCGCGCTTCCTGCGCCAGCACTTCGATTTCCACGCGGCGCGCCGCTTCTTCCCGCGCATGCCGCGCCAGCGTCTCGCCGTCGGGCAGGGGAACGGTAAACAGCGATGGCTGCTGCCGCGCGCGCAAGGCGGCCAGTTGCGCCTGCACGTCCTGCAGGCGGGCCGTGATGGCCGCCTGCGACGCATGCTGCAAGGCGTGGAGGCGCGCCGTGGCTTCATCGGCCAGGCTGGCGCCGCGCTGGTCCGCCGCGACGCTGGCCTGGCGCAGCGCCGCCACGGCTTCGCTGCTGGCGCTGTAGGCGCGCCATTCTGCCAGCAGCAGCCGTCCGGCCAGCAGGATGACGATGAACAGCGCGAACTGCAGCGCGTGGCGCAGCAGGAAACGCAGCAGGGCCGTCAGCAGCTGGCGCAAGGAGCGATGCCCTTAGCCAGCCGCGCTATCGGCGTCGGCGCAGCATTTTTTGTACTTCTTGCCGCTGCCGCAGTGGCACGGGTCGTTGCGGCCCGTTTTTGGCAGCTCGCGCAATACCGTGGCGCCGGGCTGGTTTTGCACCTGGCTTTTCAGGTGGCGCTGGCGCGCCCACGCCGCGTTGATGGCGATGACGGACGGCGTGACGCCATCCATGGCCTTTTCCGCCGCTTCGTCATCGAGTTCGGTGGCCGTGGCCAGGTGCTGGAAAGGCGCCAGGTATTCGGGGTGGCTGACGGCCAGCGCGGCCCACTGCGGCTTGTCCAGGCTGGTGCCCAGCACGAAGCCCGCGCACCAGGCGGGCACGCTCCATTCGGGACCGCATTCGTAGATGGGCTCGAAGCTGTCCGGGTCTTTCGCCAGCCATTCGACCATGTAGGCGTGGTGGCGCCGCGCCAGGTCCGCCGCCCGTTCGCTGTCCGCGCCGGGCGCCGGGGCGGCGCTGCCTGCGGCCTTGTCCCAGACCCACGGCAGCCATTGCTCAGGTGCAATGTTTTTCGGGCTGAGGGCGACGGCCGTGAGGAAGCCTTCCAGCATCGACACGTCCATGGCGCGGCCGTCCGGCGCGGGCGCGGCCAGCAGGGTGTCGAGTTCGGCGTATTCGTCGTCGGAGAGGGGCGAGGTGGTGGAGATGCTGGACATGGGATTCTTCGTGTTAGTTGGTGATGTGGCCGGTGGCCCTGGCGGTATTGTACCGCCCGCCAAGGGGAAAACCGGGGCCGGAATGAAAAACGGCGGCCCGCAGGCCGCCGTTGTCAGCTATGGCAGAAAACTTACTTCACGCCGTGCATCAGTTTGTTGATCAGCGGTGCGATCAGGAACAGCACGACGCCGGCGCCCAGCAGGGACCAGAAGCCGAAGGTGTAGCCGGACAGGGCCGACTGCACCGACATGCCGCTTTCGCCGCTGACGTAGCTGGCGAAGATGCCCGACAGGTTGTTGCCGATACCGGTCGACAGGAACCAGCCGCCCATGCCCATGCCGACCAGGCGCACTGGCGCCAGCTTGGTGACCATCGACAGGCCGATCGGCGACAGGCACAGCTCGCCAATCGATTGCAGCACGTACACGGTGGTCAGGGTCCAGAACGGGATCTTGTTGTCGGCGCCAACCAGGCTCGACAGTGCAAAGATCAGCAGGCCGAAGGCCAGCGCGTTACCCAGCAAGCCCAGGCCGAATTTGCGCGGGATCGACGGATTGACGTTGTGGCGCGCCAGGAAGACCCAGATGGCGGCGATGATCGGCGCGAAGATGATGATGGCGACCGAGTTGACGGTCTGGAAGTAGGCGGTCGGGAAGATCCAGAAGCCCAGGTCGCGGTTGACGATCTTGTCGGCCAGGAAGGTGAACGAGCTGCCTGCCTGTTCGAAGAACATCCAGAACAGGATGTTGAAGACGAAGATCAGCAGCATGGCGATGACGCGGTCGCGCGCCACCTTGCCGTTGCGGATGCCTTCGACCATCAGCATCACGGCCAGGCCGATGAACAGCACGGTCAGGACGATTTGCAGCTTTTCAGCGCCGACCGTCAGCAGGAAGTACATCAGCGGGATCACGCACAGGCAGCCCAGGGCCACCCAGACGACGCGCATCGGATTGCCGGAACCGGCTTCCGGGGCGCCGATGCCCTTCAGGGCGCGGCGGCCGATGGCGAACCAGACGAGGCTGATCAGCATGCCGAAACCGGAGGCCATGAAGACCATCTTGTACGAAGGCATGGCGCTGGTGCCGAAGATCGATTCGGCCAGCCACTGGGTAAAGACGGGCGCGACCATGGCGCCCATGTTGATGCCCATGTAGAAGATCGTGAAGCCACTGTCGCGGCGCGGATCGGCGGTCGTGTACAGCTTGCCGACCATGGTCGAGATGTTCGGCTTGAACATGCCGTTACCGACGATCATGGTGGCCAGGCCCAGGTTGAAGATGTCCTGGTTCGGCACCGAGATGCAGAACAGGCCGGCAGCCATGAAGACGGCGCCCAGCAGGATGGAGCGCTGGTAACCGATGATGCGGTCGGCGATGTAGCCGCCGAACAGGGCGCCGGCGTACACCAGCGCGAGGAAGGAACCGTAGGTCAGGTTGGCCGCTGCCTGTCCCGAACCGTCGCCAGCGTGGAACTGGGCCACGATGTACAGTACCAGCGCCCAGCGAACTCCGTAGAACGCGAAGCGTTCCCAGAATTCAGTCATGAACAACATCCACAATGGGCTTGGATGGCCCATAATCTGCTTGAACTCGGGAATAACGGCTTCCTTGTTGGGCGTAGTCGCACCGCTCATGCGGTTCCTCCTGAAAAATTATTATAGTCAATCGATAAAACAAACTTATGGAAGCCTGCGGGCGGCGGGGACTCTCATGAAGAACCTCACGCACGGGAATTCCAATAGGCTGGCATTCTAATCTACAAATTGCGCTGAGCGAAGGTTTCCATTCGCATTAGCAAGAATGACTGTTTCATATTGGTCAAACCGGTTTGCGGGCAAGAGTGGGGCGGGGCGATTTTGCGGCGGCACAGCACAACTTGCCTGACTTGTCGTATATTGGTGCTGCAAGACATTCGAGGATCGATTTTAAAAGGGATTTTTCGCATTATGGAACACGACGTTATCGATACTCTGGTTTCACCGGAAGGCCGCCTGGACGTGCTCTCCAAGACTGAAGTCAATAAACTGCTCGACACCAGCCAGGGCGGCCTGTACAACACCTTCCGCCGCTGCGCGCTGGCGGTATTGAACTGCGGCAGCACCATCGACGATGGGCGCGCCTTGCTTGAGCGTTATCAATCCTTCGAAATATCCATCATCCAGCGCGAGCGCGGCATCAAGCTCGACATCAAGGGCGCGCCGGCCATCGCTTTCGTCGACGGCAAGATGATCAAGGGCATCCATGAACACCTGTTCGCTGTCTTGCGCGACATTATCTTTGTCAGCGATGAAGTGACGGGCAACCCGAAATTCGACCTGCACAGCACGGAAGGCGTGACGGACGCCGTCTTCCACATCCTGCGCAACGCCAATGTGCTGCAAACCCAGCTCAACCCGAATCTGGTGGTGTGCTGGGGCGGCCATTCGATCAACCGCGCCGAATACAATTATTCGAAGGAAGTGGGCTACCAGCTGGGCTTGCGCGGCCTCGACATCTGCACGGGCTGCGGCCCGGGCGCCATGAAGGGCCCCATGAAGGGCGCCACCATCGGCCACGCCAAGCAGCGCCTGCACAATGGCCGTTACCTGGGCATCACGGAGCCGGGCATCATCGCCGCCGAATCGCCGAACCCCATCGTCAATGACCTGGTCATCATGCCGGACATCGAAAAACGCCTGGAAGCGTTCGTGCGCGCGGGCCACGGCATCGTCGTCTTCCCGGGCGGCGCCGGCACGGCCGAAGAGATTTTATATATCCTCGGCATCCTGCTGCACCCGGACAATGCGGACATTCCATTCCCCCTGATCTTCACGGGGCCGGAAACGTCGCGCGAGTATTTTGTGCAGATCAACCAGTTCATCCACGACACCCTGGGTCCGGAAGCGCAGCAGCGCTATAAAATCATCATCGACGACCCGGAACTGGTGGCGCGCGAAATGCTCGAAGGCATCCGCCAGGTGCGCGAATTCCGCAAGGCGCACAGCGACGCCTATTATTTCAACTGGCTCTTGAAAATCGACCACGAATTCCAGAAGCCGTTCCACCCCACGCATGAAAACATGCGTAATTTGAGCCTGCACAAGAACCAGCCCACGCACTTGCTGGCGGCCCAGCTGCGCCGCGCCTTCTCGGGCGTGGTGGCCGGCAACGTCAAGGACGACGGCATCCGCTCGATCGAGGAGCACGGCAACTTCGAGATCCACGGCGACAAGGCCATCATGGGCCCGATGGATGCGCTGCTGGCATCGTTCGTGGCGCAGCACCGCATGAAGCTGGCGGGCACGGCGTATGTGCCGTGCTATACCGTGATTCAATAAACCCAAGAAATACCGGGG
>CAUSDR010000447.1:0-4590 GCA_963530105.1 uncultured Janthinobacterium sp. | reverse complement strand
GCGCCACATCGTGCACGTGCGCGATCACATCATTTCCGCCGACGCCTCGGTGGAAGAGGGGGGCGGCGATGCCGGCCCGTCGCCGCACGACCTGTACGACGCGGCCCTGTCGGCTTGCAAGGCCCTCACCGTCGTCTGGTACGCCAAACACAAGGGCATCCCCCTCGAACACGTGGAAGTGAGCACGGAGCGCGATGCCAGCGAGGAGCGCAAGGGCGTCTACCGCCTGGCCGCCACCCTGCACCTGACGGGCGACCTGACGCCGGCGCAGCGCGAGGAATTGCTGGCCGCGGCCGGCAAATGCCCGCTGCATAAACTGATGACGGCCGTGACGACCGAAGTGACGACGGTGCTGGCATGAGCGCGGCCATCCTGAAAAGCCACGAAAAGGACCTGGGCGGCGGCTTCGTCGTGCGGCGCCTGCTGCCTTCCGCCGTCAAGCAGGCCGTCGGCCCCTTCATTTTCTTCGACCATTTCGGCCCCATCGACGTGGCGCCCGACGCCAACCACGACGTGCGCCCCCATCCGCATATCGGCCTGGCCACCGTCACCTACCTGTTCGAGGGCGCGATCGACCACCGCGACAGCATCGGTTCGTACCAGCGCATCGAACCGGGCGCCATCAACTGGATGACGGCCGGGCGCGGCATCGTGCATTCGGAGCGCACGCCGGCCGACCTGGCGGGCCAGCCGCACCGCACGCACGGCTTGCAGCTGTGGGCCGCGCTGCCGAAGGCGCACGAGGAAGACGAGCCGAGTTTCACGCACACGCCGCAAGCCGACATTCCCGTCGTGCCGCTCGATGGCGCCGTCGTGAAAGTGTTGATCGGCACGGCGTTTGGCCAGACTTCGCCCGTGCGCACCTACATGCAGACCTTGTATCTCGACGTCGCGCTGCAGGCCGGCAGGGAGCTGCGGCTGGAAGGCTTGCCGGCGGAAGCGGCGATCTACCCGGTCAGCGGCGAGGTGCTGCTCGATGGCGTGGCGCTCGCGCCGCACACCATGGCCCTGATCGAGGCGGGCGCCGTGCAAGCGGGCGCCGTGCCCGTCGTGACGGCAGGCGGCGGGCCGGTGCAGTTCGTCGTGATCGGCGGCGCGCCGCTGGACGGCCACCGCTACCTGTTCTGGAACTTCGTCTCGTCGAGCAAGGAGCGCCTGGCGCAGGCGGCCGATGACTGGAGCGCCCAGCGCATGGGGCAGGTGCCGGGCGAGACGGAATTCATCCCGCTGCCGAAGGCGCCCCTGCGCCCGGCGACCTGAGTCCCCCTTAGAAACGCGCGCGCAAGGTCAGTTGCGCCTTGCGCGGCTCGCCATAGAAATTACCCCAGGCAGGCGCGCCCACCGTCTGGTAATAGCGCTTGTCGAGCAGGTTCGTCACGGACAGCGACGCCGTCCAGTTGCGGTCGATCTGGTAGGCGGCGCGCGCGCTCCACAAGGCATATGCGCCCTGCGCCACGGTGATAGCCTGCGTCACGCGCGAGCTCTCCGTCTGGAAGTTCACGCCGCCGCCCACGCTCCATTTCTGCAGGGCGCCGGGCAGGCGGTAGTCGCTCCACGCGCGCAGCATGTGGCGCGGCGAGTAGGTGCTGGCAAACATCACGCCCGCGCTCGAGGTCTGCTCCAGATACTTGAAATTGTTCAGCGTGTAGCCGGCGAACAGCTGCCAGCCCGGCGCCACTTCGCCGCTGATTTCCGCATCCAGGCCTTCGCTGCGCACCTTGCCCGTCGAAAAATAGCATTCCGTGCCGGCCGAGCAGGTGCTCACGAGGTCGAGTTCCGCGCGGTTGCGCTGCTCGATGCGGAACAGTGCCAGCGACGCATTGACCTTGCCGTCGAACAGTTCCCCTTTCACGCCCACTTCCAGGTTGCGGCCCTTGAGCGGGTCGAGCAGGGCGCCATCGGCCGTGCGCTGGTTTTGCGGCTGGAAGATGTCGGAGATGCTGGCATAGCCTGACCAGCGCGGGTCGAAGGCGTAGATCACGCCGCCGTATGGCGTGACGACGCCGTTTTCGCGGTAGGGGTCGATGTACACCTCGCCCGTGTCGCGGTACACGCTGTTCGATTTGTAGTTCGACACGCGCGCGCCGGCCACCACGGTGAGCGGATCGCTGACGCTGAAACGCGCCACGCCGTAGGCGCCCGTCTGCGTCATGGTCGTCACGCTGGGATCGCCGCGGTAGCTGTTCTCGAGGAACCAGGCGTCGCTCGGTTCGGCCACGCCGTGGTTCGGCTGCAGCGGGTTGTTCGGCTGCTGCAGCAGGGCCAGGCTGAAATCGCTGTCGCTTTCCAGGCGGTTGGTGCTGATGCCGGCGCTGAAGCCGTGGCGGCGGCCGAAGGCATTGAATTTGCCGTCCAGCGACAGGTCGATGCCCTTGTTGGTGGTGCCGTAGTCGAACACGCCGCCGTACATCATCATGCCGGCCAGGGTGGCGCGATCGAGCGCGCCCTGGCTGAACATGTATTTCACGTCATGCCGCTCGCGCGTGTAGTTGGCGCTGGCCTTGAACAGCCAGTCGGCGTCGAAGCGGTGCTCGAACTCGGCGAAGACGGCCGTCTGGCGGCTGTCCCAGCGGTTCCAGTCGGCGCCCAGGAAGGTCGAGCGGGGCAGGTGCGGGTCGCCGCCGTCGCGGTAGCGCGGCATGCCGGAAAAGAATGGCGTCGACTTCAGTTTTTCATGGCTGGCGCCCGTCGTCAGCTTGCTGCCCGGCGCCAGGTCGAATTCCAGCACGCCATACAGCACGTCGGTGCGGCTGTCGGCGACATCATAAAAATAATCGCGCTGGTCGTGCGCGGCCACGGCGCGGCCGCGGATGCTGCCAGATTCGTTCAAGGGGCCGGTGACGTCGATTTCGCCGCGCACGTCGTTCCAGCGGCCCGCGCTTGCCGCCAGCTGCACCTGCTTTTCCGCCAGCGGGCGCTTGCGCACCATGTTGATGGCCGCGCCGGGCGAACCGGTGCCCTGCAGCAGTCCCGTGGCGCCGCGCACGATTTCCACCCGGTCCAGCATGGCCGTGTTGCTGGTAAAGCTGTTCGCCTGCGGGTAGTACATGGCGCGGTTGACGCCGTCGAACTGGTAGGTTTCCACCATGAAGCCGCGCGAATACACGTAGCGCCCGCCCATCGGGCTGTCGTACATGGTGATGCCGGTGGTATTGGCCAGCACGGCGTCGATGGTGTTGAGGTTCTGGTCGTCCATCTTCTGGCGCGTGACGACGCTGACGGATAGCGGAATTTCGCGCAGGGTCTGCACGCCCTTGCCGACGGTGACGGCGCGCGCCGCGTACGAGTTGCTGTGTTCACTGACGGGGTCGCGCTCCATGCTGGCGCTGACGGTCACGGGGGCCATGGTCTTTTCCACGCCGGCTGCCGTCGCGGAAGGCACGGCCGCCTGGCGCAGCACGTAGGCGCCGTTCGGCAGCTGCACCGCTTCCAGGCCGCTGCCGGCCAGCACCTGGGCAAAGCCCTGGGCGACGCCAAAGCTGCCGCGCACGCCGGGCGAGCGCAAGCCGCGCGTCTGCGCGGGATCGGTCGACAGGCTGACGCCGGCCGCCACGGCAAAATCGTTCAGGGCGGTGGCCAGCGGGCCGGCCGGCACGGCATAGGCTTGCGGGACGGCGGCGGCCTGTTTTTGCGCCAGCGCGGGCGCGGCGACAAAGGCGGCGGGGGCGGCGCAAGCCATGGCGAGGACGGCCAGGCGAATGGCGCGCGCGGCGGGATGGAGAACGGGGGTGGTCAGCTGCATGCTCGGTCTTTCTGCTCAGAGGAATAAGAAAATGGCGAATGAATCGGCTACGTGTATTGGCTACTCATGAAGGAAGCCGAAGCAGCACGCCGAAACACCAACCCCTGACGCAAAAAAAACGAAAATAATTACGCCGGCCGGGCCGCGACCGTGGCCCAGTAGCGCGTGAAGTAGGTCACCTGCAGACCGTGCGAGGCGCACAGGCTTTCCAGCACGGCGTCGATATCGTCGAGGCGGTAGGTGCCCGTGACGGGGCGCCGCGCCACGGCGGCATCGCACGCGAGCCGCCCGCGCCGGTAGCGGGCCAGTTCGCCGACCAGTTTTTGCAGCGGCCAGTCGGTAGCCACCAGCATGCCGCGCAGCCAGCTGTCCTGGTGCGCGGGCAGGGGCTGCGCGTCATCGATGCCGCTCCCGGTGAAGCGCAGTTGCTGGCCCGCCTGCAGGCGCCGCACGGCGTCTGGGCGTCCCGCGCAGCGCACTTCCACCGCATGCTCGAAGACGCTGACGGTGCTGCCGCCGCCGCTGCCATCGTCGCAGCGCACGCCAAAGCGCGTGCCCAGCGCGCGGATCACGCCGTGCGGGGTGTCGACCAGGAAGGGGCGCGGGTCGGGTCTCGTCGTCAGCATGATTTCGCCCCGGTGCAGACGGATGCGCCGGTGCGTGGCGCTGTAGTCCACATCGGCGGCGCTGTCCGTGTTCATCTCCAGGCGGCCGCCATCGGCCAGCGCCACGTGGCGGCGCTGGCCCGGCGCCGTGCGCAGGGACGCCGTCCACGCTTGCCAGGGCGCCGACTGCAGGCCCGCCTGGCCCAGCACGATGCCGCCGCCGGCCGCCGCCAGCACGGCGAG
>CAUSDR010000446.1:0-4591 GCA_963530105.1 uncultured Janthinobacterium sp. | reverse complement strand
GGTTGACCGCGCCTTCGGTGGAGTTTTCCACTGGCACCACGCCAAAATTCACCGCGCCGGCGACCACTTCGCGGAATACCTCGTCGATGGCGAGCGATCCCGCCTGATCCGCCGCCGCCAGACGGTGGCCGAGCTGATCGCCCTGGAACAGTTCTAAGCCGTTTCCACCACGCGCCCGCGTGCGGGCATGCGCATCTGCTACCATCGGCACAACTCGATGAAAGCCCGCCATGCCCGCCACCACCCTTGCCCTCCCCCGCAGCGCCAGCTGCGTGCTGCCGCTGCTGCTATCCCTGCTCCTTGCCGGCTGCGCCGCGCTGCCCTCGCTGGACGGGCGCGTGGCGTCCACCGTCATCACCGCCACGGCCGACACGCAACTGGGCCTGGCCATCGCGCCGCTGGCCGCGCAGCACCCGGGCGTGTCCGGCATCTACCCGCTGGCCGACGGGCGCGACGCGTTTGCCGCGCGTGCCCTGCTGGCTGGCGCCGCCCAGCGCAGCCTGGACGTGCAGTACTACATCTGGCACAAGGACATTACCGGCACGCTGCTGTTCGACGCCCTGCGCCAGGCGGCGGAACGGGGCGTGCGCGTGCGCCTGCTGCTCGACGATAACAACACCTCGGGCCTGGATCAGACCCTGACCATGCTGGGCAAGCAAAAAAATATCGAAATCCGCCTGTTCAATCCTTTCCTCCCCCGCTCGCCGCGCGCGCTGGCCTTTGTCAGTGATTTTTCGCGCCTCAACCGGCGCATGCACAACAAATCGTTCACGGCCGATAACCAGGCCACCATCGTCGGCGGACGCAACGTGGGCGATGAATACTTCGGCGCCGCCGGCGACGTGCTGTTTGCCGACCTGGACGTGCTGGCCGTCGGCCCCGTGGTCGACGAGGTGTCGCATGAATTCGACCGCTACTGGAACAGCCCCTCGGCGTATCCGGCGCAGCTGTTGCTGACCAGGGCCGTCGATGGCGACGCGGCCACCATCGCCGCCGAGGCCGACCGCATCGATGACACCAAGGCGGCCGAGGAATATGTGCAGGCGCTGCGCAACACGCCCTTCGTCAGGCAGATGATGGAACGCACCCTGCCGTTCGAGTGGGCGCGCACGCGCATGATCAGCGACGATCCGGCCAAGGTGCTGAACCAGGCAAAACTCGGCAGCAGCGTGGCCGAAAACCTGCAAGACCTGCTGGGCGTGCCGGAAAAGGAACTGGACCTGATTTCGCCGTATTTCGTGCCCGGCAAGTCGGGCACCCAGGCCTTTGCCGACCTGGCGCACAAGGGCGTGGGTGTGCGCGTGCTGACGAATGCGCTGGAAGCGACCGACGTGGCGGCCGTGCATGCCGGTTATGCGAAGTGGAGAAAACCGCTGCTGGAGGCGGGCGTGCTGCTGTATGAATCGCGCCGCTCGTGGGAGGCAGGCGATGCGCGCGAGCAGCCGGGACGCTTCGGCAGTTCCGCATCGAGCCTGCATGCGAAGACCTTTTCCGTCGATGACCGCCGCATCTTCGTCGGCTCGTTCAACTTCGACCCCCGCTCCGTCGACCTGAACACGGAGATGGGTCTGGTCATCGACAGCCCGGCACTGGCCAGCCAGCTGGGCCAGGCCATGCGCACCACGATCCCGCAGCGCGCCTACCAGGTGCTGCTGGCGCCGGACGGCTCGCTGTACTGGATCGCCCGCAACGCCAACGGCAGCACCACGCGCTACGACACGGAGCCTGGCACCAGCATCTGGAAACGCATGGGCGTGGCGATTCTGTCGGTGCTGCCGATCGACTGGCTGCTGTAATAAGGGCGTGGCGCATGGGCCAACGGTGATGTCGGATTATGCGGCGCCTTGCCCTGCTAATCCGACCTGCGGACTGTAATTCTTTTTTCAACAAGCAACCCACCTGCAAACCTGGGGTCGGACCCTCAGGGTCCGACCCCGGCTTTTCGCATGGGCTTCCCTTGCTGGCGCACGCGCAGCAGGACGTAGGTCGGGTTAGCGCGCAGCGCGTAACCCGACGCCACCACCGGCAGACGATTTACCTTACCACCTCCGTCAACACCCGCCCTTCCGACGCCGATGGCTGGCGCACGCGCAGCAGGTGGGCCAGGGTCGGCGCGATGTCGACCACTTCCGCGTATTCGCCATACGCGCCCGGCTTGATCCAGCGCGGGCCGAACACCATCAGCGGCACATTCGTGTCATAGGTGTACGGCGTGCCGTGCGAGGTGCCGCCGCTGCCCTTGCCGAAGTACCAGGCCGGTTTCGTCACCAGCATCAGGTCGCCCGACAGCTGGCGGTTCCAGGCACGGCGCATCAGCGTGTCCATGCGCGTGGCGACGGCGCCAGTTTCCATCTGCGTGCGCGTGTAGACCTGCGCCAGGCCATCCTGCTGCAGCAGGAAGCGGGCCGCCGCGTCTTCCAGGGCCGCGCGCTGGATGCCGTGCTTTTCCGCCAGCGCGTAGTCGAGGTAGATATTCGGCAGCGACGACGTCGTCACCAGCTTGTCGATGCCCAGGCTGGCCGCCAGGTGCTGGTTCAATGTATCGACCAGCTTGGCGCCATCGATGCGGCGGGCCGAGAAGCCGCGCGCTTCGGCAAATTCCGGCACGTTGGCAAAGCCATGGTCGGCCGTCAGCACCACCAGCACGTTATCCATGCCGACTTTTTTATCCAGGTCGGCAAAGAAGCCGGCCAGCATGCGGTCCAGGCGCTGCAGGTGGTCGTGCGACATCTTGCTTTCCGGGCCGTAGGCATGGTTCACGTAGTCGTGCGCGGACAGGCTCACGCCCAGGATATCGGGCACGCCGGCCGGGTTACGTCCCAGCTGCTCGCCATCGATGGCGGCGCGGGCGAATTCCAGCGTCAGCTCGTCGAGGAAGGGGCCGGACTTCAGGCGGCTGTAGTACTCGCCATCGAGCTTGCCGCTGTCGCTGTAGTAGGCGAACGGGAAGGTGTTGCGCGTGCCCGGCTTGGCCGGCACGATGTCATCGCGCGCATCGCTGGCGTAGGCACTGTCGGCCAGCAGCGGCGTCCAGCTCTTGCCGTAGTAGCGGTCCTGCGGCTTGGCCGCCTGGTAGCGCTGCACCCATTGCGGATGCTGCTGCATATAGTAGGTGCTGCTGGCGAAATTGCCCGTCTTTTCCATGTACATGTAGGCCGTGCCCGTTTTCCCGGCCAGCAGGATGGCGCCACGGTCCTTGCCCGACACGGTGACGACCTTGGCCTTGTCGCCCGTGGAGTAGCGCAGCTCGTCGCCCAGGGTGCTTACGCGCAGCTTGGTCGGCGCCGTGCCGTCGTCGGGCTGCGTCTCTTCGCCGATGTAGTGGAAATTGCCATCCTCGGTGCAGTACACGGATTTCTTCGTGACGGGGTCGATCCAGTTATTGCCGATCACGCCGTGCTGGTACGGGTAGGCGCCCGACAGCACGGCCGAGTGGCCGATGGCCGTCACCGTGATGCCATGCGCCTGGTGCGCGTCGCTGAACCACGCGCCCTGCTCCAGCAGGCGGCGAAAACCGCCCTGGCCGAACTGGTCGCGGTAGCGCGTCACCTGCTCCTGCGGCAAGCCGTCGACCACCAGCACCACCACCAGCTTGGGCGGCGCCACGGCCGCCGGCGCGGCAGGAATCGCCTTGGCGGCATGCGCCTGGCACGCGGCCACGCTCGACACCAGCAGCAGCGCATGCGCCACTTGCCGGGAAAGGGAGAAATTCTTCGTCATATCCGCTCGTTCATCAAAATTGTTCGCAAGGACGCCACGCGCCCTTTTCGGCACCGGGCAGCATACGCAAACAATATGACAAGATGATGACAAAGACAACCCGGAATGACTGGCAGAGCGGCAAAGCTTCGCGGCAGTCAGCCTTGCGCGCCGAAGCGCCGCAGCACCTCCTGCAGCTGCCGCATGTCGTACGGTTTGCGCAGGATCACGGCGCCGGGCATCTCGGCCTGCTGGTCTTGCCCGGAGGCGAACACCAGGCCCAGTTCCGGCCAGCGCGCGCGCACCTGCGACGCCAGCGCTTCGCCCGACATGCCCGGCAAGCCGATATCGGTGATCATGACGTCGACGGCGCCCGCGCCCAGCATGGCAATGGCGCTTTCGCCATCCGCGGCATCCTGCACGCTGTGCCCCATGTAGCCCAGCAGCTCCGCCGTGGTGACGCGGGTCAGTTCATCGTCCTCCACCAGCAGGATGCGCAGGCCGGCCGGCAGGCTGGCCGGCGGCGGCGCCTGCGCCAGGGTGGCTTGCTGGCGCGCGGCCAGCGTGCGCTGCTGCTGGTTGGCCAGCACATGGCGTATCTTGCGCGCCATCGCCGTGCGCGTGTAAGGCTTGCCCAGCAGTTCGACGCCCGCATCGAGGCGGCCGCCATGCACGATGGCGTTTTCCGTGTAACCCGAGGTAAACAGCACGGCCAGGCCGGGCAGGTGCTCGCGCGCCTGGCGCGCCAGTTCCGGGCTGCGCAAGGGGCCGGGCATGACCACGTCGGTAAACAGCAGGTCGATGGGCATGCCGCTCTTGACAATGTCGAGGGCGGCCACCGCTTCGGGCGCCTGCAGCACGCGGTAGCCCAATTCGCCCAGCAGGCCGATGA
>CAUSDR010000445.1:0-4591 GCA_963530105.1 uncultured Janthinobacterium sp. | reverse complement strand
TTTTTTTTTTTGGGTGGGCGGTGGCCGTGTGGGCATGTTGGGGGGGGTGGGCCAGCGCCCACGCGCACAAGGTAGTAGCAGCAGGCAGTAAGGAGGGTGGAAATGCGCTCCATTTTATGGCGGTTGACCGGTGTACCTGTTTTGATCATTTTTCCCATCGTTATTTTGCTTGCCCTGTTCGTGCGCTGAATGAGGGAGTTGTAGCGTTACTTCCCGGGCAAGAATTCACAGGAGATGTAATGGCTACCAACAAGAAAACGCCGTCCACGGACGGTGCGGGTTCCGTTTTGAGCAGCATGTCCGGTCCATCCGAGACCGATCCGCCGCAGAGCCTGGGCAGCAGCAGCGCCAGCGCCAAGGCATTGCTGGCCAAGGCGGGCGCCGGCCAGGCGCTGTCGGCCGCCATTCCCGACAATCCCAAGGAAGCCGGCCAGTACGGCGACGCCGCGCGCACGCCGGCCGAAGGCGTGCATACGGCTTCGGACGAGCCGCTGGCCACGGCCAGCACCACGGGCGAGACGACGCCGTCGCCGAAAGTGGGCGAAGGCCAGCCCGCGCTGGGCGACAATGCGCTCAATGGCTCGCTGGACCGCGTCCGCGCCGATGACAGCGGCCGCGTGCTGACGACCAACCAGGGCGTGCCCGTGGGCGACAACCAGAATTCGCTGAAGGCGGGCTTGCGCGGCCCCACCCTGATGGAAGATTTCATTTTGCGCGAAAAGCTCACGCATTTCGACCATGAGCGCATCCCCGAGCGCGTCGTGCATGCGCGCGGTTCGGCCGCGCATGGCTACTTCGAATGCTACAAGGAGCAGAGCAAGCACACGCGCGCCGCGCTGTTCGCCAAGGCGGGCAAGCGCACGCCCGTCTTCGTGCGCTTTTCCACGGTGGCCGGCGAACGCGGTTCGACCGACACGGCGCGCGACGTGCGCGGCTTTGCCGTGAAGTTTTATACGGACGAGGGCAACTGGGATTTGGTCGGCAATAACATCCCCGTCTTCTTCATCCAGGATGCGATGAAATTTCCCGACCTGATCCACGCCGTCAAGCCGGAGCCGAACAATGGCATCCCGCAGGCGGCCAGCGCGCACGACACCTTCTGGGATTTTGCCTCGCTGTCGCCGGAAATCACGCACATGTTGATGTGGGTCATGTCCGACCGCGCCATTCCGCGCAGTTACCGCATGATGCAGGGCTTTGGCGTGCATACCTTCCGCCTGGTCAATGCCAAGGGCCAGTCCGTCTTCTGCAAGTTTCACTGGTCGCCGCTGGCCGGCACGCACTCGCTGGTGTGGGATGAAGCCGTTAAGATCAGCGGCGCCGATTCCGACTTTCACCGGCGCGACCTGTGGGAAGCCATCGAGTGCGGCGCATATCCCGAATACGAGCTGGCCTTCCAAATCTTCACGGAAGAACAGGCGGAAGCCTTCCCCTTCGACGTGCTCGACCCCACCAAGCTGATTCCCGAAGAACTGGTGCCGCTGATCCCCGTCGGGAAAATGGTCTTGAACCGCAATCCGGATAATTTCTTTGCCGAGACGGAGCAGGTGGCCTTTTGCACGGCGCACATCGTGCCCGGCATCGATTTCAGCAATGATCCGCTGCTGCAGGGGCGCATCCACTCCTACGTGGATACGCAGATCACGCGCCTGGGCGGCGCCAATTTCCACGAAATTCCCATCAACGCGCCGCTGGCGCCGCTGCACAACAACCAGCGCGACGGCATCCACCGCCAGGCCATCAACCGGGGCCGGGTGGCGTATGAGCCCAATTCGCTGGCCGGCGGCTTTCCGCACCAGGCGGGCGCCAGGGGCTTCAACAGCTTTCCCGCCTCGACCGAGGGCGACACGGTGCGCGGCAAGCCCGAGAAATTCGCCGAGCATTACGCGCAGGGGCGGCTGTTCTGGATCAGCCAGACGGCCGTCGAGCAAGACCATATCGTGCACGCGTTCCGCTTTGAGCTGAGCAAGGTGCAGACGGTGGCCATCCGCAAGCGCATCGTGGCCATGCTGCGCAACGTCGACGAAGACCTGGCGCAGCGCCTGGCCGATGGCCTGGGCCTGGCGCTGCCGCCAGCCATGCCGCCCGCGCTGCCACCCGACCAGGCGCTGCCCGTGCCCAGCTATCCGCCATCGCCGGCCCTGTCGCTGTTTTTCCGCCCGGGCAAGACGGGCATCCATACCTTGCGCGTGGCCATCCTCGTGGGGCCGGGCAGCGATGGCGCGCAGGTGCGCAGCATCTACGCCTCGCTGCTGGCCGACGGCGCCGTGCCGCGCCTGGTGGGCAGCCACCTGGGCAAGGTCGACACGAGCGGCGGCGCGCCGCTGGCGGTGGAAATCTCGCTGGAAGCGGGGCCCGGCGTGCTGTTCGACGCCGTCGTGGTGCCGGATGGCCAGGGCGCCGTGCAGCAGCTGGCCAGCGATGCCAACGCGCTCGACTTCCTGCGCCTGCAATACCGCCACTGCAAGCCCATGCTGGCCATCGGCGCGGGCAAGGGCTTGCTGGATAAGGCGGGCATACCGGCCACCTTGCCCGATGGCAAGCCCGATCCCGCCATCTTCATCGCGCCTTCCGGCGATGCGGTGAAAGCCGTGGCGGCCTTTAAAAAGGCGCTGGCCGCGCACCGGGCGTTTGCGCGCGAGACGGATCCGCCCAGGGTGTGATGCGGGGGGGGATCGGGGACAGGGCAGACCTTGGCTGCCCTGTTGTCGCCAATGCGCGCAACAATGTAAACAATGAAAACGTCCCGCGGTGATATGCTGCTGACTAGAGCTGTTCATTTGCAACTATTTGCATTACTGCAGCAAAGAACGGCTTCAGCAAACCAGATCTTGATTGCCGCATGGACAAGTACACACCACGTACCTGGGGGCCGGGCGAACGCCCGACCTTGCCCGGGTCGCCATCGATGCCAGAACACTCGACGCCCAAGCGCGTCGCGTATTTCATCGTCGGCCTGATCGTCGCGCTGACGGGGGGGCTGGGCAACGGCCTGGTGACGGCCAACCTGCTGAACCTGCAAGGCTCGCTGGCGGCCTATGCCTACCAGATGCAGTGGCTGCCAGCCGCCTACGTGATGACCATCGTTTCCATGAATTTGCTGCTGGTGAAATTCCGCCAGCAATTCGGCCTGCGCCTGTTTACGGAAGCGTTCCTGGTGCTGTACGCGCTGGTCACCTTCGCCCACCTGTATGCCAATACCCTGTCGTCGGCGATCGCCGTGCGCGCCGCGCATGGCATGGTGGGCGGCGCGCTCGGGGTGCTGGGCCTGTACTACACCTTGCAGGCCTTTCCCGCCAAACACCGGCTGAAGGGCGTGGTGCTGGGCCTGGGCTTTGCCCAGCTGGCCTTGCCGCTGGCGCGCGTATTTACCTCCGAACTGCTGCAGATCGGCGAGTGGCACGGCCTGTACCTGTTCGAACTGGGGCTGGCGCTGCTGGCGCTGGGCTGCGTGCTGGCCTTGAAGCTGCCGCCGGGCGACCGCCTGCAAACCTTCGAGCCGCTCGATTTCCTCACCTTTATCCTGTTCGCGCCCGGCGTGGCCCTGCTGTGCGCCGTGCTGGCGCAGGGACGCACGGCATGGTGGCTGGAGTCCGAGTGGGTGGGCGTGTGCCTGGCCTGTTCCATCGCCCTCATCGCCGCCGCGCTGGCCATCGAGCATAACCGCGCGCGCCCGCTGCTCAATACGCGCTGGCTCACCACCGGCAAGATCGCCAAGCTGTTTTTATCCGTGCTGCTGTTTCGCATCGTGCTGTCGGAATCGACGGGCGCCGTGGGCTTCCTGCAGGCGCTGGGCCTGAACACGGACCAGATGCAGAACCTGTTCGTCGTCGTGCTGCTGGGCAGCGTGGCGGGCCTGGTGGTCAGCGCGCTGACGATCAACCCGGCAACCCTGAACCGCTCGCTGATGTTCGCGCTGCTGCTGATCGCCGCCGGCGCCCTCATCGACGCGCACGCCACCAGCCAGACGCGCCCTGTCAACATGTACGTCAGCCAGTTCCTGCTGGCCTTTGGCGGCACGTATTTTCTCGGCCCCACGATGGTGGCCGGCATGGGCGCCGTGATCGCCGAACCGCGCAACCTGGTGAGCTTTTCCGTGATGTTTACCATGACGCAGAACCTGGGCGGCCTGCTTGGTTCAGCCATTGTCGGCACCATCCAGACGGCGCGCGAAAAATACCATTCCAGCTACCTCGTCGAGCACCTCACCATGCTCGACCCGCAGGTGGCCGCGCGCGTGCAGTCGGGCGCGGCCGGCTATGGCGGCGTGCTGATGGACCCCGCCTTGCGCAATGCCGAGGGCGTGGCGCGCCTGGGCGCCATCGCCACGCGCGAAGCCAATGTCCTCGCCTACAACGATGTTTTTTTGATGATCGCCGGCGTTGCGCTGGCCACCTTGCTGTGGATGCTGGTCAGCCAGTTCTGGACCCGCATCACCACCGGGGCGCGGCGCCTGGTCGGCCCCGTGCGCGACGCGCAGACCGCCATGTCCATCGTCCCCATTACCAATTCGGAACCGAGCAATGACAGACAATAACACCACGCCACCTTCCGCCGCACCCGTCCCTGCCACGCCGGCGCCACCCGCGCC
>CAUSDR010000444.1:0-4602 GCA_963530105.1 uncultured Janthinobacterium sp. | reverse complement strand
TCGCCAGCGGGCGTGCGGCACTGCGCGGCCGGCACCTGCCACTGCGCGGCGGCGGCTTGCAGCAGCATGGCGCGCGCGGATGCACCCGCCTCGCGCATCGGGCCCCAGCCATCCTTGATGCTCGACGAGCCGCCCGTGACGACCACGCCCAGCTCGCGCGCGGCCTTGGCCACCGTCCATTGCGCCCATGCCTTCAGGCGGCCCCGGTCGTCCGGGTGGAAGGGCAAGCCATCCGTGAGCATGGCGACATTGCCGAAGATTTTATCCATCGGCGCCTGGATCAGCTTGACGCTGCTCAAAGCCACGTCAAGCTCCTCGGCCACCAGCATCGGCAAGGCCGTATGCACGCCCTGCCCCATTTCGCTGCGCGGCATGGCCAGCAGGACGCTGCCGTCGGCCTGGATGGCCAGCCAGCCGTTCAGGGCCACGGCGCCATCGGCCACGGGCAGCGGCGCGCTACCGTTCAGGCGCTGGCGCGGCGGCAGCACGCCCCAGCCCAGCACCAGGGCGCCCACGCCGGCCACGCCGAGGCCCAGGCCACCGAGCAGGAAACGGCGGCGCGACGTGTTTTTTTCTCCGGCCATGAGATACCCTTTAACTTTAACTTTAATTCAGTGAGTGATCGCTCCAGCGCTCCAGCATATCCTGCGCCAGCACCGGACGGCTATAGAAATAACCCTGCGCCAGCTTGCAGCCGTGGCGCAGCAGGAACGCCGCCTGCTCTTCCGTCTCCACGCCTTCGGCGATCACGGACAATTGCATGCTCTTGCCCAGCTGGATGATGGCGATCGCAATCGCCTCGTCGTTGACGTCCGTCGAGATATCCTTGATGAAGGAGCGGTCGATCTTCAAGGTTTGCACGGGCAGCTGCTTCAAATACGCCAGCGAAGAATAGCCGGTGCCGAAATCGTCGATGGCCAGGCCCACGCCGATGGCGTGCAAGTCGTTGATGAAGCCCAGCGCATCGCCCGTGTTCATGATCACCGATTCCGTCACTTCCAGCTGCAGCCGCTGCGGCTCGAGGCCCGTTTCCTGCAAAATGTCGGCCACCATGCCGGCGATGCTGCCGCGCTCGAACTGTTTCACGGACAGGTTCACGGCCATCTTCGGCACGCGCAAGCCCTGCGCCTGCCAGCGCATCATCTGGCGGCACGCTTCGTCCAGCACCCATTTGCCCAACTGGTTGATGAAACCGCTGTCCTCGGCCAGCGGAATGAAGCGCGCCGGCGGCACCAGGCCCAGTTCCGGGTGGTTCCAGCGCACCAGCGCTTCCACGCCCACCAGGCGGCCCGTGTCGATTTCCACCTGCGGCTGGTAATTGAGGAAGATCTCGTTCTTTTCGATCGAGCGGCGCAAGAAGGTTTCCAGGCGCAGGCGCTCGACGCCCTCGCCCGTCATCGACGGCGCGTAGAAGCGGTAGCCGTTGCGCCCGCGCGCCTTGGCCTGGTACATGGCCACGTCGGCATTGCGGATCAGCATGTTCAAGTCCAGCGCATCGTCCGGGTACAGGCTGATGCCCACGCTGCAGGTGACGAACAGTTCGTGGTCGGCCACCGTGAACGGCTGCTCGAACATGGTGACCAGCTTTTCCGCCACCTGCGTCGCGCCATATTCGCCGTCGATGCGTTCGAGCAGCACGATGAATTCATCGCCGCCCAGGCGCGCCAGGGTATCGCCTTCGCGCAGGCGCGCCGTCAGCTGGCCCGCCACCTTTTGCAGCAATTCGTCGCCCACGTGGTGGCCCAGCGTATCGTTGACATTCTTGAAGCGGTCCAGGTCGATGAACAGGATGGCCAGCTGCTCCCGGTCGCGCGCGGCGCGCAGCAGGGCGTGCTGCAGGCGGTCGTGGAACAGCAGCCGGTTCGGCAGCGCCGTCAGCGGGTCGTGGTGCGCCATGTGGTCGAGCTTTTCCTGCGACTCCTTGATCAGGGTGATATCGCTGAACACGCCCACGTAATGCGTGGTGGCCGCGCGCGTGTCGCGCACGGCGCTGATGGTCAGCCATTCCAGGTAGACTTCGCCGTTCTTGCGCTGGTTCCAGATCTCGCCGCGCCAGAAACCCGATGCCGCCAGCTCTTCCCACAAGGCCGCGTAAAACGCCGCGTCGTGACGCGCCGAACGGGTCAGCGACGCATGCCGGCCCAGCGCCTCGGCCTCGCTGTAGCCCGTGATCTGCGTGAAGGCGGGGTTGATGGTGACGATGATGCCGTCCGCGTCGACCACCATCACGCCGTCGGCGATGTGTTCCAGCACGGTGGCCGACAGGCGCAGCTTTTCCTCCGCTTCCTTGCGCGCCGTGATGTCGGCGTACACCCAGATGCTGCCCTCGTTGGGCCGCTGCGGGTCGAGCGCGCAGCCGCTGACGAGGGCCCAGAACAGGCTGCCGTCGCGGCGCTTGTACTGGCGCTCCTCGCTGAAGTCGCCGCCCGTGGCCAGCGCCGGATACTGGCGCTCGCCCGCCTCTTCGAAGTCGTACGGATTGGTAAACACGATGGCCGTGGACTTGCCCATCATTTCGCCGGGATCGTAGCCGAACAGGTCTTCGCAGCGCCGGTTGACGGAAATGATGCGGCGGTGGCGCACGAACATCACGCCGAACATGACATTGTCGAGAATCGCGCTCTGTTCCGTCAGCAGCGCCTCGATGCGCATTTCGTGGTGCTTGCGCTGGCTGATGTCGGCGATGATGCCGTCGACCCAGGTGACGCCATGCTCGCCCGCCTGCGGCTGGCCATTCTCCGCCACCCAGCGCTCGGTGCCGAAGGCGTCGATGATGCGGTATTCCAGCGCGTACGGCTGCACGTCATGCACGGCCTGCTTGACGGCGCGGCGGTGCTCGCGGCGGTCTTCCGGGCAGATCAGGTCGGCCCAGGCGTGCGTGGTGCCGCGCATGAATTGGCGCGCCGAATAGCCGGCGATTTCCTCGATGGCATCGCTGACGAAGTCGATGGGGCCGTCGGGCCGGTAGCGGAAGACGGCGCCCGGCACTTGCGTGACGATGGTGCGGAAGCGCTCCTCGCGCTGGCCGACGTCCTCGAACAGCTGGCGGATGGCGGCGCGCATCTGCTCGAGCTGCGCGGCCAGGCGTCCCAGCTCGTCATTGCTGCCCGACACCAGGCGCGTGTCGAAGTCGCCATGCGAGAGGCGGTCGGAAAAGCGCATCAGGCGGCGCAAGGGCTTGAGCAGGCGGCGGTTCAGGAACAGCACGATCAGCGCCATCGACACGGCCAGCTGCGCGCCCAGCACGAAAATGTACGACACCTGCTTTTCGCGCAATTCCTGCTGGCTGCGCGCATCGTCCATCTCCACCACCACGTGGCCGATGCGCTCGCCGCGCACGAGGATGTCGCGCTCGGCGCGGTACAGATTGCCGACCGGGCGCTGCGGCGCCTGCAGGCTGATGAATTCCGTGTCGCCCTGCCCCACCACCTTGACCAGCAGCACGGCGCGGTCGCGCATCACCGATTCGACCAGCGAATGGGCCGATTCCGCGTTCATGTTCCACAGCGATTCCTGCATGCCCAGCGCCAGGATGTCGGCGTTGCGCTGCAGCGCCTCGTTCAGGCTGGTGCGCGCCGACTGCCGCTCGTGTACGCCGACGAGCAGATAGCTGCCGATGATGGCAGGAATGACCAGGCCGCCAAACACCACCAGCAGCAGGGCGCCATAGATCGACGAGCCATACAGGGCGCTCAGGCTGGCACGCAGGCGTTGATAGGGTGAGTTAGACATGCGGCAACAGGGCAACAGGGATCAGGCGAGCGATCATCGAGCTTTACGGGGGAATACGGGTGGACGGGGCGGGAGGAAACTTTTTCAAGAGCAATTATGCATGGAAAAAGCGGGGAAAGTCACCAATAAACACGCGCGGACAGCAAGGTCGTGTCATATAGACAGGGCCGAAAAACCACACGCCGGCCGGCGCGCGGGGCGCACGCCAGCAGAAAAGCGCGCGGCTTGCTATCATCGCGCCACTTCACCTAGAGGAACCACCATGACCTTCTCCATCTATTCCGCATCGATCCCCGTCTTCAAACAGATCCTGGGCAGCCTGGCCGCCATCCTGGACAAGGCCGAGGCGCACGCGCAAGACAAGAAAATCGACCCGAACGCCCTGCTGCAGTTCCGCCTGTTCCCGGACATGCTGCCCTTCGTGCGCCAGATCCAGATCGCCACCGACTTCGCCAAGGGCTGCGGCGCGCGCCTGGCCGGCGTGGCCGTGCCGCCATATGAAGACAGCGAGCAGAGTTTTGCGGAATTGAAGGCACGCATCGTGAAAACCATCGCCTTCCTGGAAAGCCTGCCGCAAGCGGACATCGACGGCAGCGAAACGCGCGCCATCACCACCGGCAGCGGCGAAAAGACCAAGCACTTCACGGGCCAGACCTATCTGTTCCACTACGCGCTGCCGCACTTCTTCTTCCACGCCACGACGGCCTACGACATCCTGCGCCACAATGGCATCGAAGTCGGTAAAAAAGATTTTATTGGTAGTTATTAATAGTTGACGCCAATAGTACCGGGGTCAGACCCTCGCGGCCGCCAACGCTGAGCTCTGCGTTAGCGTCCTTGGGGGCCTGACCCCAGCAGTTGCCGTTGGGT
>CAUSDR010000443.1:0-4611 GCA_963530105.1 uncultured Janthinobacterium sp. | reverse complement strand
GACCTGAACCACGTGGCGCCCCCTGCGATCACGCGGCGCCAGTTTAAACAGCAAGGAAGGACAGTCATGAGCGACGACATTATTTTTGAAATGCGCGGCATCGAGAAGCGCTTTGGCGCCACGCGCGCGCTGCGCGGCGTGCACCTGACGGTGCGCAGCGGCGAAATCCATGCCGTGATGGGCGAAAACGGCGCCGGCAAGAGCACCCTGATGAAGATCTTGTCGGGTGTCTACACGCCGGATGCGGGGGAAATCATCCTCGACGGCAAGCCGATCCGCATCCGCAGCCCGGGCGAAGCCCGCGCCCTGGGCATCAACCTGATTTACCAGGAACTCAGCGTGGCCAAGAACATGACGGTGGCGCAGAACGTCTTCATGGGCAGCGAGCCGCAGGGACCGTTCTGGACCGTCAAGGGCGGCGAGATGCGCGCGCGCACCAACGCCATCCTGGCCGACCTCGGTTCCCGCTTCGACGCCGACACCATGGTGTCGGCGCTGTCGATCGCCGAGCAGCAGCAGGTGGAAATCGCCCGCGCCCTCGTGCACGAAAGCCGCATCCTGATCATGGACGAGCCCACGGCCGCCCTGTCGGACCGCGAAACCGAACAATTGTTCCGCATCATCGAAGAACAGCGCGACAAGGGCCTGGCCGTGCTGTACATCAGCCACCGCATGGCCGAGGTGGAACGCCTGGCGCGCCGCATCACGGTGCTGCGCGACGGCGCCTACGTGGGCGAGCTGGGCAAGGATGAGCTGGATCAAAAGAAAGTCGTGCAAATGATGGTGGGCCGCCCCGCGGACGACTTTTATGCGCACCAGCGGCGCACCTCGCGCGGCGCCGAGCGCCTGCGCGTGGACAAGGTGGGCGGCGGCAAGGTCAAGCCTGCCTCGTTCAGCCTGCATGCGGGCGAAGTGACGGGCTTGGCCGGCCTCGTCGGCGCGGGCCGCACGGAACTGGCGCGCCTGATCTTTGGCGCCGACAAGAAACAAACGGGGCAAGTGTGGCTCGACGGCCAGGAAGTGCATATCAGGCAGCCACTGGCGGCCATCCGCCACGGCATCGGCTACCTGCCGGAAGACCGCAAGAGCCTGGGCCTGTTCATGCAATTGTCGGCCATGGAAAACATGTCGATGAATATACTGTCCAAGCATGCGACGGCGGGCGTCGTCAACCGGGGCGCCCTGACGCAGCTCACGCGCGAAGCCATCGCCAACCTGAACGTCAAGGTATCGGGACCGGAAGGCATCGTCGGAGGATTGTCCGGCGGCAACCAGCAGAAAGTCTTGCTGGCGCGCTGGCTGGCCATCGCGCCGAAAGTGCTCATCCTCGACGAACCGACGCGGGGCGTGGACGTGGGCGCGAAGAGCGAAATCTACAAGATCATCCACCAGCTGGCGGACGCGGGCACGGCCGTGCTGTGCATTTCCAGCGAACTGGCCGAGCTGGTCGGCATCTGCGACAGGGTGATGGTGATGTGCGAAGGACGGCTGACGGGCGAAGTGACGGGCGACGACATCACGCAGGAAAACATCCTTGCCTACGCCACCCAGCTGGAAGCGGCATAAAAACACCTGTCAACACCTGCTGCGCGTCGCGGGTTGCGGTTTCCGATGCTCACTGCGCATACGCGCAGTTCCGCGTCTCAACCACAACCCGCATCCGCTCGCTACGGTTTTGCCAGGCGTTTCAAGAATACGTCTTAAATAATCATTCAGGAGACTCATGATGACAACTAGTACCACCAGCGGCGCCGCGCGCGCCGGCGAACCCTTCAATGCCTCGAACCTGATGCGCCGCCTGGGCATGCTGCCCGTGCTGGTGGTGCTGTACCTGGCCATGTACGGCCTGACCGTGTATTTCTCGGCCGACGGCACGTCGACGTTCATGACCAGCAATAACACCATGAACATCTTCCGCCAGGTGTCGATCAACATCGTGCTGGCCTCCGGCATGACTTTCGTCATTTTGACCAGCGGCATCGACCTGTCCGTCGGCTCCGTGCTGGCCGTCTCGGCGGTGGCGGGCATGCTGATGTCGCTGTCGGCGCAGTTCGCGGGCTTTTCGATTCCCACCTTCCTCATCGTCGGCCTGCTGCTGGGCGCGCTGAACGGCGTGCTGGTGGCCCTCGTCGGCCTGAACCCGTTCGTGGTGACTTTGGGCACCATGACGGCCCTGCGCGGCGCCGCCTACCTGCTGGCCGATGGCACCAGCGTGCTGAATACGGAAATCCCCAGCTTCGAATGGATGGGCAACGGCAGCTTCCTGGCCGTGCCCTGGCTGATCTGGCTGGCGGCCGCCGTCGTCGTGCTGACGTGGTTCATCCTGCGCAAGACGACGCTGGGCCTGCATATCTACGCCGTCGGCGGCAATATCCAGGCGGCGCGCTTGACGGGCATCAAGGTCGGCCTCGTGCTGATGTTTGTCTACACCATCAGCGGCCTGTTCGCGGGCCTGGGCGGCGCCATGTCGGCCAGCCGTTTGTATGCGGCCAACGGCAACTGGGGCACGGGCTATGAACTGGACGCCATCGCGGCCGTGGTGCTGGGCGGCACCAGCCTGATGGGCGGCGTCGGTTCCGTCTGGGGCACCGTGATCGGCGCCCTGATCATCGGCGTGATGAACAATGGCTTGACGATCCTGGGGCTGTCGTCGTTCTGGCAGTACGTGGCAAAAGGCGTCGTGATCGTGCTGGCCGTGATCCTGGACAAATGGCGCCAGTCGCACGCGCAGAACTGATGGTGGTGTCGGGTTACGCGCTACGCGCTAACCCGACCTACAGGCTAACTATGCTGGCGGCAACGGATTGCAACGATCCGGGGCCGGGCCTGAGCGGGCGGCACTCACAGCGAACCCGTCAACTTCCGGGGTCGGACCCTGAGGGTCCGACCCCAGTCCTTGCTCCTGGGTTAATGCTGACCCCAGCAGCTATGGCGTCGCGCTTAAAACTGCAGGCGCATTTCCACGTGCGCAATCCCCGCCTCTTCAAATTGTTCCCCCTGCTGCACGAAACCGTGGCGCGCGTAGAATGGCGCGGCGACGGTTTGCGCGTTCAGCACCACCGCCTTGTCGCCCCGTGCGCGGGCGTTTTCCATCAGCAAGGTCAAAATGGCGCCGCCCACGCCCGTGCCGCGGCCCGGCTGGCGCACGGCCATGCGGCCGATGTGGCCGTCGGGCAGCAAGCGGCCCGTGCCGATGGCGTTGCCGGCGGCGTCGTAAGCGACGGCGTGCAGGCAGACGGCGTCCATGTCGTCGAGTTCGATCTCGGCCGGCACTTTCTGTTCATCAACGAAGACTTCAAAACGGATGGCGGTGGCGTCGGGACCGAGGGTGGCCCAGTCGCCGAGGCGGATGGTGTGGTTGCTCATGATATAGGTCAAGTAAGACAGGCCGCAATTGTCGCACGGCCTGCCTTGTCACGGGGAACTCAGCCAGGCCGCGTCACGCCAGCTTGACCAGCTGCTTGCCGAAGTTGCGCCCATTTAAGAGGCCGATGAAGGCGTCCGGCGCGCTGGCCAGGCCGTCGGCCACGGATTCGCGGAAGGCCAGCTTGCCCGTCGCCACCAGCGAACCCAGTTCGGCCAGGCCTTGCGGCCAGAATTCCGGCTGTTCCGACACGATGAAGCCGCGCACCGTCAGGCGGTTGGTGAGGATGAAGCGCGCATTGTCGATCGGCGTCGGCTCGCCGTTGTAGCCGGCGATCCAGCCGCACAGGGCGATGCGGCCAAAGGCGTTGGTGCGCGCCAGGGCCGCGTCGAAGATGGCGCCGCCCACGTTTTCAAAGATGGCGTCGATGCCGTCCGGCGTGGCCGCTTCCAGGTCGGCCACCAGATTGCCCGCCTTGTAGTCGATGCAGGCGTCAAAGCCCAGTTCCTTGACGACATACGCGCATTTTTCCGCGCCGCCGGCGATGCCGACGACCCGGCAGCCCTTCAGTTTCGCCAGCTGCCCGACGACGCTGCCGACGGCGCCGCTGGCGGCCGTGACCACGACCGTTTCGCCCGCTTTCGGCGCCATGATCTGGTTCAAGCCATACCACGCCGTCATGCCCGGCATGCCCACGGCGCCCAGGTAGGCGGATGCAGGGATGTGCGTCGTGTCGACCTTGCGCAGCATCGTGCCGTCGGACACGGCCACTTCCGTCCAGCCCAGGGTGCCCACGACGGTGTCGCCGGCGGCGAACTTCGGATGCTTCGATTCCAGCACCACGCCCACCGTGCCGCCGATCATGGTTTCATCCAGCGCTTGCGGCGCCGCATAGCTTTTAGTCGTGCTCATGCGCCCGCGCATGTAAGGGTCCAGCGACAGGTACTGGTTGCGCACCAGCAGCTGGCCATCCTGGATGGCGGGGATTTCGACGGTTTCCAGGCGGAAGTTATCCGCCTGCACTTCGCCCGTGGGACGCGAGGCGAGGACGATGCGTTGGTAGGTAGTCATGAATGCTCCTTGTCGATAGATAGGATCAGCTGAAGGCTGGGGTCAGACCCGCCGGGTCTGACCCCGGGTGTCTGCTGCGTAACGATAAAGTTGATAGCCAACATTGATATTCACGACACCGAACAAAACCGTAGCGAGCGGAAGGGAGAGGTGGCCGAGAAGCGCAACCGTACTGT
>CAUSDR010000442.1:0-4612 GCA_963530105.1 uncultured Janthinobacterium sp. | reverse complement strand
GCAGGGAGTGTCCCGGCGGGGTCTTGCCCGTCGGCGCCTTGCACGGGCGCTTGTCCGTCGCGCAGGCGCGACATGTCCGTCAGGTGGGCGACCAGAGGCCCGCCTGGGCTGCGGCAGCGCAGGTGGGCGGCGGCCCCCTGGAACAGCGCCGCGCACTGGGGCAGGGGCAAGCCATAGTCGTCGCCCAGGTGCAGCTGGCGCATGGCGTGCTGTACGGCGCAGCGCAGTACCGTGTCGCCCAGCAGCTGGCGCTGGCGCGCGGGTGGCGCGTCATCGAGCAGGCCGGCCAGCCGTTCGGCCTCGGGCAGGGTGCTGCCCAGCGTATGCAGGCGCCGCCGGTAGGCGACGGCGAGCTGGTCGCGGATGTAATGGCTGTCGCCAAAGGCGCGGTGGCGCACCAGCGCCGTTTCCATGGCGTCCAGCATGTCCGGCCCCGGCGGCACGGCCCGGTGGGGAGGCATGATCGCTGCCGCGTCAGGCGGCGGTGGGGTGGTCATGGTCGTGGTGGCCGTCTCCTTTCATGCGCAATTCCATTTCATCGACTTCCGTCTGGATCTTTTGCAGGTCGTCGTCGGTGACGCCGTCGAGCAGGCGGCCGAGGACCATTTGCAGCTTGGCTTTGGCGTTGGTGGAAGTGCCGGGTGCGCTATCGCTCATGATGTTTTCTCCCTTAAATTCACTTGGAGCGGCGCGGCGCGGCTTAGGTTTGCCTGAAAAATGGCCAAATTGAGGCAAATCAAAGGTTTTTTGCCTTAAATTGTCATCGGGAGCGCATTTCTTTGTTTCGGACGGGGCGACAGTTCGCATATACTAATAGACGAAGCAGGCTGGAAAGCCTGTCTCTGGCGAAATGAAGTATGCCGGGGCAAGAGTAAAGACAGGGCAGAACCAGGCTGCGGCGATTCGTTCGCCGCCGCTGGCATCCTCTGTGGCCGGGCCGCAAAGCCAGCCACTTCTCCGAAGTCCTTTGTTATAATGCCACGCTTTACCGAATGATGGCCGGCCCTGCGATTTCACTAGAAGCATGGCTGGACGCTCGGAGCCCTGTCGCAGTACTGGAAGCGGCGGATTGTTTGGTGCCTGGTGCGGGGTTTTCCCCAGCCGGGTAGACCAGGTCCACTGTCCTGCTTTCAATACTTTTACAGATGAATATGCGAGCGAGTGAAGCTGGGCCCATGTCTTGCCGCCAGGAATGGCGCAAGGGGTCGGGTCTTCTTCTCTCGTACCAACAGTGTTTATTTTTTGGACGATTTTTTACATGGCAACTGCAGTCGAAACCTTGGGCAAACTCGAACGTCGTATCACGATCTCCTTCCCGCTGACGGACGTCCGCACGGAAGTTGAGAAGCGCCTGAAAGTGCAAGCCCGTACGGCTAAGGCACCGGGCTTCCGTCCGGGCAAAGTGCCGTTGAAAATGGTCGCAGCACAATACGGCTACCAGATCGAATCCGAAGTGCTGAACGACAAAGTCGGCCGCGCTTTCAACGACGCCGCCAACGAAAACAACCTGCGCGTCGCCGGTTTCCCGAACATCGTGCCGAAAGAAGAAGCGGCCGAAGGCCAGCTGGCATTTGACGCCACCTTTGAAGTGTATCCGGAAGTCGTCATCGGCGATCTGACGGCCGTTGAAATCGAAACCGTGCAAGCCGACGTGTCGGAAGCCGAAATCGACAAGACCATCGACATCCTGCGCAAGCAGCGCGTGCACTTCCACACCAAGGGCGAAGCTGGCGAACACGGCGACGGCGGTGAGCCGATCGCTGCCAATGGCGACCGCGTGACCGTTGACTTCGTCGGCTCGATCGACGGCGTTGAATTCCCAGGCGGCAAAGCTGAAGGCTACGCTTTCGTGCTGGGCGAAGGCCGCATGCTGCCAGAATTCGAAGCAGCGACCCTGGGCCTGAAAGTAGGCGAGTCGAAGACTTTCCCACTGTCGTTCCCAGAGGACTACCATGGCAAGGACGTGGCCGGCAAAACCGCCTCGTTCACCATCACCCTGCAAAAGCTGGAATGGGCGCACCTGCCGGAAGTCGATGCTGAATTCGCCAAATCGCTGGGCGTTGCCGATGGCGACCTGGCCAAAATGCGCGAAGACATCAAAGTCAACCTGCAACGCGAAGTCGCTGGCCGTGTGAAAGCACGCAACAAGGAAGCCGTCATGGACGCGCTGATCAAAGTTGCTGAGCTGGAAGTGCCAAAAACGCTGATCGCTCAGGATTCCGAGCGCCTGGCTGAAATGACCCGCCAGGACATGGCGCAGCGCGGCATGAACGTCAAGGACGTGCCTTTCCCAGCAGAACTGTTCGCGGAAAAAGCCGAGCGTCGCGTACGCCTGGGCCTGATCCTGTCGCAACTGGTGGGCGACAACAACCTGCAGGCTACGCCTGAGCAAGTCAAGGCGCAGATCGAAGATTTCGCCCAAAGCTACGAAGATCCGCGCGAAGTGCTGAAGTACTACTACAGCGACCGTCGTCGTCTGGGTGAGATCGAAGCCCTTGTATTGGAAGAAAACGTCGTCACTTACGTGTTGGGCCTGTCGAAAGTCACGACGAAAGCAGTTGCTTTCGACGAACTGATGGGAAGCAACGCACAAGCGTAAACCAGTTGGTATTGGGATGCTCCTCTTGCTGTGATGCAAGAGGAACATCCCCTAACTGCTTCACAAGGAAATGAAATGACAGGTATGAACCGTAATCCAGCGCTGGACACAGAGATGCTCGGCCTGGTGCCGATGGTGGTGGAACAAAGCGGTCGCGGCGAGCGCTCGTATGATATTTACTCGCGCCTGCTGAAGGAACGCTTGATTTTCATGGTCGGCCCGGTCAATGACCAGATGGCCAACCTGGTTGTCGCCCAGCTGCTGTTCCTGGAAAGCGAAAATCCGGAAAAGGAAATCTCGCTCTACATCAACTCGCCAGGTGGTTCGGTTTCGGCCGGCATGGCCATCTACGACACCATGCAGTTCATCAAGCCGGACGTCTCGACCCTGTGTACCGGGATGGCGGCCTCGATGGGCGCCTTCCTGCTGGCCGCCGGCGCCAAGGGCAAGCGTTTCTCGCTGCCGAACTCGCGCATCATGATTCACCAGCCGTCCGGTGGTTCGCAAGGCATGGCGTCGGACATCGAGATCCAGGCGAAGGAAATCCTTTACCTGCGTACCCGCTTGAACGGCATCATGGCCGAGCGCACGGGCCAGTCGATCGAACAGATCGCCAAGGACACCGACCGCGACCGTTTCATGTCCGCCGACGAGGCTGTTGAGTACGGCTTGATCGACAAAGTGTTGACCAGCCGCGCTTGATGAGCCCCTACCGGTATTGCTAAGTACGTAAGTTAACGCCCGGGCGCTCAAACGTTCGGGCGTTTCGCTTTTATTTCGGGTAGCATGGAGCTTGTGCACGTTGTTGACTTGCGCCATGGGTGGCTGCCTTTGCGGGCAACTACCGCACTCCGGCTTGCGATTTTGCAATATTGTTAATGCAGTTCCAACCAAAATGCCTTATGTCAGACAAAAAATCCTCTAGCGGCGAAAAATTACTGTATTGCTCGTTCTGCGGCAAAAGCCAGCACGAGGTGAAGAAACTCATCGCCGGCCCGTCCGTATTCATTTGCGACGAGTGCATCGACTTGTGCAACGACATCATCCGTGATGAAACGTCCAGCATCGAGACGGTGACCGGTACCAAATCCGACCTGCCGACGCCGCAAGAAATTGCCGCCTTGCTCGATCAGTACGTGATCGGCCAGCAGACTGCCAAGCGCATCCTGTCGGTGGCGGTGTACAACCATTACAAGCGCCTCAAGCACCTGGGCAAGAAAGACGACATCGAACTGGCCAAGAGCAACATCTTGCTGGTCGGTCCTACCGGCTCGGGCAAGACCCTGCTGGCACAGACCCTGGCGCGCATGCTCAACGTGCCGTTCGTGATCGCCGATGCCACCACCCTGACCGAAGCCGGTTATGTGGGCGAGGACGTGGAAAACATCATCCAGAAGCTGCTGCAAAGCTGCAACTATGATGTCGAGAAAGCCCAGCGCGGCATTGTCTACATCGATGAAATCGACAAGATTTCGCGCAAGTCCGACAATCCGTCGATCACGCGCGACGTCTCCGGCGAAGGCGTGCAGCAAGCCTTGCTGAAACTCATCGAAGGCACCATGGCTTCCGTGCCGCCACAAGGCGGGCGCAAGCATCCGAACCAGGATTTCGTGCAGATCGACACGACCAACATCATGTTCATTTGCGGCGGCGCCTTCGACGGCCTGTCGAAAGTGATCGCCAACCGTTCCGAAAAGAGCGGCATCGGCTTCTCGGCCACCGTGCGCAGCAAGTCGCAAAGCTCGGCCAGCGAACTGATGTTGCAGGCGGAACCGGAAGATCTGGTCAAGTTCGGCCTGATCCCGGAACTGGTGGGCCGTCTGCCCGTCATCGCCACGCTGGCGGAATTGACGGAAGAGGCGCTGATCCAGATCCTCGTCGAGCCAAAGAATGCGCTGATCAAGCAGTATTCGAAGCTGCTGGAGATGGAAGGCGCGGAGCTGGAAATTCGTCCGGCCGCCCTGCATGCGATCGCCCGCAAGGCGCTGGCGCGCAAGACCGGTGCCCGTGGCC
>CAUSDR010000441.1:0-4638 GCA_963530105.1 uncultured Janthinobacterium sp. | reverse complement strand
GCCCCTGCTCGCCCGCGCGCGCCGCTTCCACGGCCGCGTTCAGGGCGAGGATATTGGTCTGGAAAGCGATGCCGTCGATGACGCCGATGATGTCGGCAATCTTCTTTGACGATTCGCTGATGGTGCCCATGGTATCGACCACCTGCGCCACCAGCGCGCCCCCCTTGACGGCCACGTCCGAGGCGGAGACGGCCAGCTGGTTGGCCTGGCGCGCATTGTCGGAATTCTGCTTGACGGTCGACGTCAGCTCTTCCAGCGACGACGCCGTTTCTTCCAGGCTGGAAGCCTGCTGTTCCGTGCGGCTCGACAAGTCCAGGTTGCCCGAGGCAATTTCATTGCTGGCCGTGGCGATGGCGCCGCTGCCATCGCGCACGCCGCGCACGGTGGCCGACAGGCGCTCCTGCATTTTCTGCAAGCCGCTCAGCAAGGCGCCCATCTCGTCGCGGCGCGTGATGACGATTTCATTGGCCAGGTTGCCGTCGGAAATGGCGTCGAAATGGCGCAGGGCCTGGTCCAGCGGGCCGAAGATGGCGCGCAGCAAGAGAATGCTGGAAATGATGATCAGCAAGCCACCGACAACGATGCCGATGATGGCCATCGTCACTTGCGTGCGGTAGCTGGCCTGGCTGTCGGCGTACATCTTGGCCGCGCCGCTGACCTGGAACTGCGTCAAGGTTTCCGCCGCCTGGTCCAGGGTGCGGTACAGCGGCGACAGGCCCGTCATCATGAGGCCATCGGCCTGCGCGACATTTCCCTCTTGCAAGGCCTTGCTCATCACCAGCAAGCCATTGTTGATGTATTCGCTGCGCTTCTTGTCCATGTCGTCGGACAGGCGTTTTTCATCCGCGCTTTGCGGCAAATCAAGATAGATCTTCCACGCCTTGTTCGAGGACGCCAGGAATTGTCCGGCGCGCGCCAGCGTCTCCTTGGCATCGGCGGCATCGGGATGCACCATCACGCGGTCCATCGTGAAGCGGGCGCGGCCCAGGAAAATCTGCGATTCGCCGATGGCCTGCGTCGACGCCAGCTGGTTGCTGTAGACCTCGTTGAGACTGTTGTTGGCCGATTTCAGCCCGATCATGCTCATGGCGCCCAGCACGGCGATCAGCAAGCCCAGCACACTCATGGTGGCGATCAGGCGCATTTTTATTGTTATGTTCGACAGCATGCAATTTTCCTTGGTAGGGGCGCAACCATGCCGGCGCTTGCCAAGCGGAATCGCGGCAAACGCCTAATGATGGGCGGGTCAATTCTTAATTGTTCAGGACAAAGTTCAGTCGATGGCGCGTTAGCGGCGGCTGGGGGGAAGGCGGCCCGCGCATATCGTCAGGAGTGGAATACAGATCAACAGGGTTGAGGTTTTCGGTATTTTTAATTTCCTGACTGCAAGATACAGGGAAAGATTACCAGTAGCAATAACCAGCATGGATTTTCACGCATTGTCACAAACGAGTGATGTTTTTGTGCAAAACTGGCATGCCGATTGCCCTGTTTGACATGCCACCTGCATCAGATTGCGTATCAGTACATGGTTTCCTCGATCAGCTGTCCATCGCTGCGGAACCACTGATGCCGTCCGCTTTTCCTGCCCAGCTGATAGCTGCCGATGTGCTTGGGCTTGCCGTTCTGGAAATTCTCGATGCTGGCGCCATGCAGCACGCCCGCCTGCCAGTTGCGGTGAAATTGCGGCAGCGCGCCATCGGGATAAAACAGGGTTTCCGCGCCGTCGCGCTTGCCGTCGGCAAACGTGCCTTGGTAACGCCGCTTGCCATCCGGATAAAAACTTTCCAGCGACCCGTCCAGCACGCCCAGGCGGTAATGCTCGATGAGTTCCAGCTGGCCGCTGGCCGCGTACTGCGCCAGCTTGCCTTCCGGTTTGCCATCGAGCATGGTCAGCACTTGCCAGCCGCCATCCGGCATCGCCTTCTTCCATGGCCCCTGTTTCACGTCGTCCACGTACTGGCCGCCACCGCCAGGTTCGCGCCACTGGCCCTGTTTCTTGCCGTTCACATAGTTGCCCTGCCAATGCACGACGTCGCCAATGCGGCGCTCGCTGGGGCCGTCCAGCCTGTCCCTGGCGAAAGTGTCAAAGCCGTGGAAATTGCCCTTGCCCTCGTCGCGCCATTCCTCCACGCCCGGGCGCACTTCCCAGCGCCCCGTGCGCTGGCCGTTGCGCATCTGGCCCGTCGTGGTTTCCTCGCCGCTGGCATAGGTCCATGGTCCTTCCGCCTTGTTGTCGACAAAGTCGCCCACCGAGCGGATGGTGAACGGTTCTTCGTAATGCCACTGCCCCGTGCGCTTGCCCTGCGCATACTGGCCGCGCGCGAACACGCTGCCCAGGCAGCAATCGGCTTCATACTCGATGGCGGGGCCGTCCTGGCTGCCGAGGAAACGCTGCGGCTGCGTTTCCCACTGGATCCACTTGATGTGATAACTGGGGGCGCGCCCCCCTTGCCAGCCCTTGCCCAGCAGATAGGTCACGGTCAGAACATGGCCGTCTTTTTCCTGGAACGTCTTTTTATAGGCATACGCGGGCGCTGCCGCCGGCTGGCCGGGCAACAATTCGCCATCGATATTGAAATACCCAACCAGCTTGCCATGGCCATGGTCGATGGCGTCGAACTCGGCCACGCCCGTGGGCGTGTAGTCGACGCTGTAATCGATCAGTTGCAGGGATGCCAGCGCGGCGCGCACGTGCGCCTCGTCCAGGGTTGTTGCGCCGCGCACGATGGCGTCCAGCGTCGGCTGCAGGGCCAGCACCTTGAACATCCTGCCGCCGCTGCGCTCGTAGCGGTAGGCGTGCAAGCCATAGGTGCGGGCGATGCGGCTCAGCACGAACGTCGTTTCGCCTTCGCTGTCGAGGTCAAGCTGGAACACGGCAGCGATGCTCGCCTTGCCATACTGGTCCAGGTTCATGCGCTTGTCGCTGCTGCCTTTGCACTGGCAATAGTAGCCGTTGGTTTCGCCATTTTCCCGCAGGAAAGCCAGCACCACGCCGCCATCGCGGCGTTCGACGGCGCTGGCGGTGGCCATGGCTTGCCCCTCGTAAAACCGGGCTGCCGCCTGTGCCGGCGCCAGGCTGCCCAGCGCCAGCAGCGCCGCCATCGCGTTCATCCAAACTGTGTGCCGCATGCCAACTCCACTCCCCAAAACCGCCATTATGCATGGCCATTCAGGCAATCCCGGTCACGCCTGCGCGCCGGCCAAACAGGGGCCGCTGCACCGTCTGCGCCAGCAGCACGCCCAGCAGCGAGATGCCGCCGCCGACCACGTGGTAGCCATGCATGCTTTCATGCAGCCAGACGATGGCCAGCAAGGCCGTCAGCAAGGGCAGCAGGTTGACGTAGATGCTGCAGCGGTTCGGCCCCAGCAACTTGACGCCTTCGATCCACAGGTAAGACAGCACGATGGACGAGCCGATGCCCGCATAGCCGATCAGCGGCAAGGTGGTGGCATCGAGCCTGGCGCTGCCGGGCGGCAACAGCAGGAACAGGGGCAGCATGCAGGCCAGCGCCGCCAGCGCCTGGCAATAGATGGCTTGCCAGGCGGGAATGGACAAGCGCCAGCGGCGCAGCAGCACGCCATACAGGGCAAAGACCAGGCAGGCCAGCAGCATCAGCGCGTCGCCCGCATGCACGCCCTGGTGCAGCAGGGCCAGCACGTCGCCGCGCCCTACCAGGTACAGCAAGCCGCCAAACGACAGCACGCCGCCGGCCGCCATGCCCACCGTCAGGCGCTCGCCCAGCAGCAGCACGCTGAGCAGGGCCGTCATCAGCGGCGCCAGGGCCGTGACGATGGCCATGTTGGTGGCCGTCGTGCTTTCCGCGGCGCGGTAGGACAGGCTCTGGAACAGGGCCATCGACATCACGCCGCACAGCGCCAGCTGCCACCACTGGCGGCGCAGGGCGGCGCGGTTGCGCCACAGGGGGCGCGCGATGAACGGCGTCATCACGAGCAAGACCAGCACCAGGCGGTAAAAGGTGATGGCCGTGGGGGCGATGCTGGATGCGGCCAGCTTCGAGACGACGACATTGCCGGCCCACAGCAGCATGGCCAGGAAGGGATACAGATAGGCGCGTACAGGCATGCGGAACTCCATAGATCATTGCGGGAAACCATCATGCCGCAGGCACGGCGCGCCATCTCGCGCTAAGATGTCTGCACCTATCGCAAAACTGACCTTACTTCATGGATTGCACTTCGCCCGCCTTTCAGGAATTGCTGCCCGTCACGGCGCGCGCCATGGCGCTGGCCGTCGACTATGCGCATGGCCACGTGATTTCCGTGCACCGCCACACGCATGCGCAATTGCTGTATGCCATCGAGGGCGTGATGACCATCGAAACGCAGGATGGGCGCTGGGTGGTGCCGCCCACGCGCGGCGTGTGGCTGCAGGCGGGCGTGGCGCACCAGGTGCGCATGAGCGGCGCCGTGAAAATGCGCACGGTGTTTGTCGACTGCGCCAATTCGCCCTTGCTGCCCGGCCACAGTTGCGTGCTCGACATCAGCCCCCTGCTGCGCCAGTTGATCGTCGCCGCCGTCGACATCGCGCCCGACTTCACGGAAGGCAGCCGCGACTGGCATCTGCTGCAACTGCTGTTGCACGAGCTCGACAGCCTCCCCGTGCTGCCCCTGTAC
>CAUSDR010000440.1:0-4648 GCA_963530105.1 uncultured Janthinobacterium sp. | reverse complement strand
GTCCAGCGCCGCCCGGCCGCCCAAGAGTACGGCACGGCAGGAGGCGCTGCCCGTGCTGGCGCGTGCCGCCGCGCCGGCGATCGCTGCGGCGGAAAAGGAGGAGCCGGCGGTGGCCAGTCCATCGGCGCAGCCGGACAAGGATGCCGCCAGGGAGTTGGCAAATGCGGCTTCCGTGCCCGCCCAGGCCAGCAGCAGCGCCACGCCGGCGCCCAGCCCCGTGCGCGGCCCGCAGGCGGCGCCATTCAATAGCGACACGCCATCAAGCAGCGCGGCGCCCGCCAGCTGGCAAAGCCGCGTGCTCGGCCACCTGGCCCGCTTCAAGCGCTATCCGGGCGACGCGCGCCAGCGCAAACGGGCCGGCGCCGCCTGGGTGCGCTTCCAGGTGGACCGCGACGGCAAATTGCTGGCCAGTGAACTGGTCACGTCGTCGGGCACGGTGCTGCTCGACCGCGAAGCGCTGCAAGTGCTGCAGCGCGCGCAACCGTTGCCGGCGCCGCCCGACAACGTCTTGCACCAAGGCACGGTGACCGTCACCTTGCCCGTCTCGTTCAAGCTGGAAGCAGGACAGGACCAGGCATGAGGGTGGCGATGGTTTTTCATTCAAAAAATTATTCATAACAAATCGAGGGTGTATGCATATCAAGACAATGGCGCAAGCCGTGGGCGTTTGCATGGCGTTGCTGGCGCAGCAGGCCGTGGCGCAACAAGCACAGGAAAGCGGCAAGGTGGAACTGTCGCCGCTGAATGTGTCGGGTGAAACGCTGCCCGTGGAGCAGCAGGCGCTGGAAAAACCGGGAGCCTTCAGTGCGCGCGGCGCGGACACGCGCCTGCAGAGCGTGGACCAGGTGCTGCGCGGCATGCCGGGCACGTTTACCCAGATCGATCCGGCGCAGGGCGCCGTCAGCGTGAATATCCGCGGCCTGTCCGGCTTTGGCCGGGTCAACACCATGATCGATGGCGTGACGCAGAATTACTATGGCAGCGCGCCGTCGGAAGTGTCGCATGGCGGCGTGCCCAGCAGCCAGTTCGGCGCCCTGATCGACCCCAACTTCATCATTGGCGTGGACGTGTCGCGCGGCAATGCGGTGGGCGGCGATGGCGTCAACGCGCTGGGCGGCAGCGCCAATTTCCGCACCATCGGCGTCGATGACGTGGTGTTTGCGGGCGAGAAGGTGGGGGCGCGCACGAAGATGTCCGCCGGTAACAATGGCGTGGGACGCAGCGCCATGCTCGCCGTGGGCATGAAAAATCCTGCCTTCGACGGCGGCAGCGTGGGGTTCATGGCCGCCACCAGTGCCAGCGTGATCGGCAACAACTATAAAAACGGCAATGGCACGGATAGCGAGGAATTCGGCTTCGGCTACAACCGCTACTACAAGCAGAAGCCGAAGTCGCAATTGCTCAAGCTGGATTTGAAACTCAGCGACTTCCACGCGCTGGAATTGTCCGCGCGCGATTACCGCAACACCTTTACGCGCCGCGATATCCAGAGCGATGACTATTACGTAAAGTACCACTACACGCCGTTCTCGGAATTGATCGACCTCAATGTGGTGGCCAGCAGCAGCCGTGGCAACCAGAAATACATGCCGGAAGCGTTGACCAATTTCATCAACACCAACGCGGCCAACCGCGCGGACGCGTTTGAGATCAACAACACCAGCAGCTTCAAGCTGGCAGGCGGCGATGCGCTGGTGACGCTGGGCGGCAAAGTGATGCGCAACAGATACAGCAAGCACGTGGAAAGCCTGGTCGACGATCCGGACAATCCGGATGCCAACCAGCAATCGATTGAAAACAATACCTTCGGTCCGGAAGGGCGGCAAAAGATCGACAGCCTGTATGCGGGCCTGCAATACAACCGCGGCATCTATCAGCTCAATGCCGGCCTGAACTACACCAGTTTCGAGCTGACCGGCTACAAGCCCGCCTGCGACGAGCGCGTGAAATGTTTCCCGCAAGGGGCGGCGCATATCGCCCTGAAGGAACACGGCATCAATCCGTCGCTGCTGCTGTCGGCGCAAGTGAGGCCGTGGTTCCAGCCCTTCGCCAGCGCCGAGCGCACCATGCGCGGGCCGAATCCGCAGGAAGTGTTTTTCTCGAACGATGGCGGGGCGTCGATGAACCCGTTTTTGAAGGGCGAGAAAGCGAGCACTTACCAGCTGGGCTTCAATTCCAGCCTGCACGGCTTGCTGAGCGCCAACGACGTGCTGAACTTCAAGGCCTTGTATTTCAAGAGCAAGATCGACGGCTACATCACCAGCCAGTCTTTCCTTGTCTGTGATAACGGGCGCAAGTGCAATATCTCGGAAGTGATCGCCACGGACTGGGAAACGGTCGACGCCTACGTGACGAACATGTATATCTACATTAACTCGGCCACGCCCGTGCGCACGCGCGGCTGGGAACTGGAAGCGCAATACCAGCTGGGCCCGGCCTATGCCCGCCTGTCGTACACGCGTGAAAAGACCAGCCAGCCCACCTCGATCGCCAGCGCGTGGTTTGGCGCCTCCGACATCAGCGAACTGCCCAGCACCTATTACAACCTCGACGTGGGCACGCGATTGCTGGACAACAAGATGGAAATCGGCGCCATCATCAAGCACACGGGGGCCAACCGCCGCCTGTCGCCGGATAATGAAGCCGATGAAGTGACGGGAGAAGTGACAAAGGTGGACAATCCGAAGATTCCGGCCGTGATCGACCTGTACGCCAGCTACCAGGTGACGAAAAACCTGTTCCTGCGCCTGTCGGTGCAGAACGCCATGGACAAGAATTACTCGGAAGCACTGAACCGCCTGAATTCGATGCCGTCGCAGTCGAACGACAATACGCCGATGAGTACGGCGAAGGGCAGGACGTATGTGGCGGGGCTGGAATACCGTTTTTAAGCAAACCCAAGTGTAAATACCGGGGTCGTACCCTCAGGGTACGACCCCGGCCCTTCGCGTGGGGTTAATTAATACTCGCGCGGCGTGGTGCCGTAGTAACTGTGGATGGTATTGGCCCACGTGCTGTCGGCCATGTTCGGCCAGTTATCCGTGTCGAAGCCGGGCGCGTTTTCGATGCGTTCCTTGTCGACGTTGAGGGTAAAGCGCTTGTTGACGGTGTCGAGCAGCAGCGCTTCCCACGGCACGGCGAACAGCTTTTCGCCGATGGTGAAGACGCCGCCGTGCGACATGACGGCGTAGGCGATTTTGCCGCTGCGCATGTCGATCATGATTTCCTTGATTTCGCCCAGATGTTCATCCTTGGCGTTGTGCACATGGTCGCCGATCAGGGTGTCGGCACCCATCAGTTCTGGGCCGGGGCCTTTGTGGCCGCGGTTGACATACATGCCGTAGGCGTCGCGTTCTTCGTAGCTCATGATGGACCTCCTGTTGAAAAATCCCAGTCTGCGGCCAGGACGCGGCAGGGTCTGTTCGCTCGCCCACACAAAGTATGGAATTGGAAATATTTCAATTATTGCCATTGGGTAATTTTGTTGTGCGTAGACCGCAGGAGACGGATGGATAGTCGGCATTTGGCGCAAATTTCCACGCGCGGGGGGCGACGCAGGCGGGCTTTAGTGTATAATTTCAATTTCCCGCACGTGCCGTTCGGCACCATCTGCAATGACCAAATTTGTCTTCGTCACTGGTGGCGTTGTGTCTTCCCTTGGAAAAGGGATTGCCGCCGCCTCCCTCGCCGCGATCCTCGAATCGCGCGGCCTTAAAGTCACCATGCTCAAGCTCGACCCGTATATCAACGTCGATCCTGGCACGATGAGCCCTATGCAACACGGTGAAGTATTCGTCACCGACGACGGGGCCGAAACCGACCTCGACCTCGGTCACTACGAGCGCTTCATTTCCACCCGCATGAAAAAGGTGAATAACTTCACCACTGGCCAGATCTATGAATCGGTGATCCGCAAGGAACGCCGGGGCGAATATCTGGGCAAGACCGTGCAGGTGATTCCGCATATCACCAATGAAATCCAGGATTACATCCGCCGTGGCGCCGAAGGCTACGACGTGGCCCTGTGCGAAATCGGCGGCACCGTCGGCGATATCGAATCCTTGCCCTTCCTGGAAGCGGCGCGTCAGCTGAGCCTGCGCGCCGGCCGCAAGAACACGGCCTTCGTCCACCTGACCCTGGTGCCGTACATCGCCTCGGCCGGTGAACTGAAAACCAAGCCGACCCAGCACTCGGTGCAAAAGCTGCGCGAAATCGGCATCTTGCCGAATGCGCTGCTGTGCCGCGCCGACCGCGCCATCCCGGAAGACGAGCGCGCGAAAATCTCGCTGTTCTCGAACATCGAGGAAGACGCCGTCATTTCCGTGTGGGACGTCGACACCATCTACAAAGTGCCGCAAATGCTGCACGACCAGGGCCTCGACAAGATCATCTGCGACGCGCTGGACCTCGATCCGGCACCGGCCGACCTGTCGATCTGGAGCAAGCTGATCTATACGATGGAACATCCGAAGGCGGAAGTGACCGTCGGCATGGTCGGCAAGTATGTCGAACTGACGGAATCGTACAAGTCGCTGATCGAAGCGCTGCGCCACGCCGGCATCCACACGGAAAGCCGCGTCAACATCGAGTACATCGATTCGGAAGAAATCGAAACGACGGGCTGCGACGGCCTGGGCAAGTACGATGC
>CAUSDR010000439.1:0-4669 GCA_963530105.1 uncultured Janthinobacterium sp. | reverse complement strand
GTACAGCACGCTGGAGCGGGTAAGGCTAAGCACGCTGCGCGAAGACCGCGTGCGCGAGAGCAGCATCGGCCTGTATGGCGAAAACACGGTGCAATGGCTGCCGTGGCTGCGTTCGGTGGCGGGCTTGCGCTATGACGCCTACCGTTTCAAGGTGGCCAGCAGCATAGATGGCAACAGCGGCACGGCGAACGACCACGTGGTGTCGCCGAAACTGTCATTGATTCTTGGCCCGTGGAGCAAGACGGAGTTTTTCGTCAACTATGGCAAGGGTTTCCATAGCAACGATGCGCGCGGCACGACGCAGACGCGCCTGCCCGACGGCGAGGCGTCCACGCCCGTCACGCCGCTGGTGCCGACCAAAGGCATGGAACTGGGGGCGCGCACGGAATGGCTGCCGGGCCTGCAAAGTTCGCTGGCCCTGTGGCGGCTCGATATCGCCTCGGAACTGCTGTTCGTCGGCGACGCGGGCGAGACGGAACCGAGCCGCGCCAGCCGCCGCCACGGCATCGAGTGGAACAACCATTACATTGCCGCGCCATGGCTGCTGTTCGACCTCGACCTGGCCGCCTCGCGCTCGCGCTACACGCAAAGCGACCCGGCCGGCAACTTCATTCCCGGCTCGATTGACAAGGTGGCGTCGTTCGGCGTGACGGTGACGGACCAGGGGCCATGGTCGGGCGCCTTGCAGCTGCGCTACTTCGGCCCCCGTCCCTTGAACGAGGACAATAGCGTGCGCTCCGCCTCGACGACCCTGGCCTACGCGCGCCTCGCGTATCAGCTCAACCGCAAGACGCGCATCGCGCTCGACGTCTTCAACCTGTTCGACAAGCGCGCCAGCGACATCGATTACTACTATGCCTCGCGCCTGCCCGGCGAGCCGCTGGAAGGCGTGAACGACCGGCATTTCCATCCCGTCGAACCCCGCTCCGCGCGCCTGACCTTGTCCTATGCGTTCTGAGCGGCGTAGACTGCGGCCATGGCGCCCGGTGTGGGCGCCTGTGCTAAATCCAGATAAAAAGAGTGCATGACAGATACATTAATACAAACCAGCAAATTCCTTTCCCTCATCTTGCGGCATGCTCCCGCGAAAATCGGCCTTGCGCTCGATGCAAACGGCTGGGCCGACATCGGCCAGCTGCTGGCGCAATCGGCCCGCCATGGGCGCCGCCTTTCCCGTGAACAATTGGAGGACGTGGTGGCGCGCGACAGCAAGACGCGCTACGCCATCAGTGCCGACGGCCTGCGCATCCGCGCCAACCAGGGCCACTCGCTGGCCGCCGTCGATCTCGGCTTGCCGCCCGCCACGCCGCCCGCCGTGCTGTACCACGGCACGGCCAGCCGCTTCATCGAGGCGATACGGGGGGCTGGCTTGCTGCCCGGCTCTCGCAACCACGTGCATTTGTCCGCCAACCGCGAAACGGCCGTGGCCGTCGGTGCGCGCCATGGCAAGCCCGTCGTGCTGACGGTGGACGCGGCCGCCATGCAGGCGCAGGGCCACGTGTTTCATGTGGCGGACAATGGCGTGTGGCTGACGCAGGCCGTGCCGGCGGCGTTCATCGGTTTTCCCTGACGGCCGCTTCCACGCCCGAATACGCCAGCACGGCATCGGGCAGCCTGGCCCCTTGCACCGTGATGGCGGCCACCGCCTGGTTCAGCTCGGCCACTTCCGCCGGCGTCCAAGGCACGCTGGCCGCGCCGATGTTGTCCAGCAGGTGCGCCATCTGCGTCGTGCCGGGGATGGGCACGATCCACGGCCGCTGCGCCAGCAGCCAGGCCAGGGCGATTTGCGCCGGCGTGGCCTGCTTGCGCGCAGCCCACATTTGCAGCAGGGCCAGCAGCGCCAGGTTGTGCGGCAGGTTCGCCGGCGCGAAGCGCGATTCCACTGCCCGGATATCGCCCTCGGCAAAGCGCGTCTTGGCATCGATGGCGCCCGTCAAAAAGCCCACGCCCAGCGGGCTCCACGGCACGAAGCCGATGCCCAGCTCCTTGCACAGGGCCAGCACGCCGTCTTCCGGCCCGCGCCACAGCATCGAATATTCGCTTTGCACGGCGGAAACGGGCAGTGCGGCATGCGCGCGGCGCAGAGTCGTCAAACCCATCTCGGACAAGCCCCAGTGCAAGACCTTTCCTTGCCGCATCAGGTCCTGCACGGCGCCGGCCACGTCCTCGATCGGCACTTGCGGGTCGACCCGGTGCTGGTACAGCAAGTCGATGCGGTCCGTGCGCAGGCGCTTGAGCATGCCGTCGACGACCACTTTGATGTGCGCGGGGCGGCTGTTCAGGCCGGGGCGGCGCTCGCCCGTCTGCTGGTCGATATTCCAGCCGAACTTGGTGGCGATGACGACTTGGTCGCGGAACGGCGCCACGCCTTCGCCGAGGATGCGCTCGACTTCGTGCGGGCCGTAGGCTTCGGCTGCGTCGTAAAAAGTCAGGCCCCGTTCGTAGGCCGCGCGGATGATGGCGTGCATTTCCGGGCGGCTGGGCACGGTCGTCTGGTAAGTGCGGCCCATGTTTTGCACGCCCATGCCCAGGCTCGATACTTCCAGCGTGCCCAGCTTGCGGCGGCCCGCCAGGCTGGCGGGGCTGGCCGTCGCTGGCGCCCGGCCCTGCGCCTGGCCGATCAATGGCGTGGCGGCCAGGCTGCCCGCCGCCAGCAGAAAGCCGCGGCGGCCCGTGCTTGTGTCGTTCGTCGGCATGTGGCGCTGCCCTCAGATATCGAGCTTGCGTGCGGCCATCCACTCGACGATGGCCGGGTCGCGGTGCGAAAAGAAGCTGCTGGTGCCCGTTTCCAGGGTGGCGATGGCGGCCATGTCGGCGTCGTCGAGGTCGAAATCGGCAATGGCCAGGTTTTCCGCCATGCGCTCGCGGCGCACGGTCTTGGCCAGCACGGCGACGCCCCGGTGCGTGAGCCAGCGCAGCACTACCTGGCCGACGGATTTGCCGTGCTTGTCGGCGATGCCCAGCAGCACCTCGTTCTGGAACAGATTGTTGCGGCCTTCGGCGAACGGCGCCCACGCCTGCGGCTGCACGCCATGTTCCAGCATGAAGGCCACGCTGTCGGTTTGCTGGTGGAAGGGGTTGATTTCGATCTGGTTGACGGCGGGCGCGATTTCGTTGAAGGCGATGATATCCATCAGGCGGTCGGTGTGGAAATTGCTCACGCCGATGGCGCGCAGCTTGCCGCTGCGGTAAGCGTCCTGCATGGCGCGCCAGGAACCGTGGACGTCGCCAAACGGCTGGTGGATCAGGTACAGGTCCAGGTAATCGAGCCGCAGGCGCTGCAGCGACTGCTCGATGGCGTCGCGCGTGCGCTCGTAGCCCGTGTGCTGCACCCACAGCTTGCTGGTGACAAACAGTTCCTCGCGCGCCACGCCACTGCGGGCGATGCCCTGGCCGACGGCCGCCTCGTTCATGTAGGAGGCGGCCGTATCGATCAGGCGGTAGCCGGCGCCGATGGCGTCGATCACGCTGCGCTCGCATTCGGCCGGGTCGGGGATCTGGAAGACGCCGTAGCCGGCGATGGGCATGGCGATGCCGTTGTTCAGGGTGACGTGTTGCATGACTGGCTCCTCGGGAATGCAGTGAATGACAGCATGACTGTAAGGGCGTGGGCATTGTTTGATAAGACCCTGGAATCAGCATGCTCTTATAAGCCTGGCTAATGAATCTTGGCCTTGCCTAGTCGCTTGCGGCGCCAGATCAGCACGCCAGTGACGCTCAGGCCCGCCACCATCATCCCCATGGCGCAGATGAACAGTTTAAAAGGCCAGCCCCACATCGAGGCCATGTGCAGGGCGCTGATCCAGCTGCGGATGGTGTCGCCGCTGGCCGCGCCCGTGGGCAGCCACGCGGCCAGCTGCCTGCCGCTGGCCGCATCAAAGAATACCGTGGTCAAGCCTTTGCTGGCGCGCACGTCGCGGCTGCTGCGCACGCTGTAGCTGTAGACGCCCGGCGCGCGCTCGTAGGCCAGCGCGTTTTCCTCCAGGATGGTGAAGGTGTTCCGGCGCGCCAGCTGCGCCATGAGCAGGCGGCCCTGCGCGCGCGCCGCCGGCCAGTCCAGGTGCGGGCCTGGAGACGGCGTGTGCCGCGCCACAGCTTCCTCGGCGCCCTGGTGGGCGAACAGGGGCTGCATCACGGCCGCATACACGCCATACAGGTTGAAGGCGACGCCGCTCCAGGCAAATACCAGCAGCATGGCCCACAGCCACAGGCCGCCCGCGCGGTGCAGGTCGAACACCAGTTTATAGCTGCCGGCGTGGCGGCGCAGCAGCCAGGACGGACGCCAGCGCCGCAGCCATGGCTTGCTGCCCGGCCCCCGTTTTTTCAGGCGCGCGGGGAAGGTGAGGGCGGCGCCGATGAAGCAGTCGATGGTCCACGCGATGGCGACCAGACCGAAAACGAACAGGCCCGTGTCGCCCAGCGCCAGCGCGTAATGCAGGCGCTCGATGAAGGGCAGCAGGTTGATGGCGCCCTGGGCGATGTCGCCCCAGCGCCGCTGGCCCAGCACCGCGCCCGTGTACTGGTCGACGAATACTTCGTCGCTGGCCAGCTGCACGTCGGCGGCCGGGCGCAGGTAAAACACCATGCTGTGGCCGGCCGGCGCCGACAGGGGCGCGTACGTGACGTCCGCCTGCGGGAAGCGCGCGGCCACCGTGCCGCGCAGCAGCAG
>CAUSDR010000438.1:0-4673 GCA_963530105.1 uncultured Janthinobacterium sp. | reverse complement strand
GCCGAGAGCGCGCCCGCGCCAGCCGCTGCTGCGCCCGCGCCTGCCGCGCCTGCGCCGAAAGCGGACTGACACGCGCGCCGCGCCGATCCACTCCCACCGAGAAACTGATGCGTAAATATTTTATAACCGGATTGCTGATTTTAGTCCCGCTGGCCATCACCGTCTGGGTACTCAATCTGGTGATCGGCACCCTGGACCAGTCGCTGCTGCTGGTGCCGGAACGTTTCCGCCCGAATTCGCTGTTCGGCTTTGACATTCCCGGCCTGGGCACGATACTGACAATACTGATCGTTTTCCTGACGGGATTGCTGACGAATAACCTGGTTGGCAATTACGTGGTGAAACTGTGGGAAAAGTTGCTGCATCGCATACCCATCGTCAATTCCCTGTATTCGAGCGTCAAGCAAGTGTCGGATACCTTGTTTTCCTCGTCGGGCAATGCTTTCCGCAAGGCAGTGCTGGTGCCGTATCCGCACCAGAATTCCTGGACCATCGCTTTCCTGACCGGCGTGCCGGGCGGCGATGCGGCGAACCACCTGGTGGGCGACTACGTCAGCGTCTACGTGCCGACGACGCCGAATCCGACATCGGGCTTCTTCCTGATGATGAAGCGCAGCGATGTGGTCGAGCTGGACATGAGCGTCGATGCGGCGCTCAAGTACATCGTGTCGATGGGCGTGGTGGCGCCCGCGGAAGTTGTCGCTGTAGCTGCCCCGGTAACGGCAGCCAAAGAATAAAGGCCGGCGTCCCGCGGGGACGTGGCCGGATTGAACACTCACTAACCTGAACTGAGAATTTTATGTCTATGCGTACTGAATATTGCGGCCTCGTCACCGAAGCCATGCTGGGACAAACCGTCAGCCTGTGCGGCTGGGTACATCGCCGCCGCGACCACGGCAGCCTGATTTTCATCGACTTGCGCGACCGTGAAGGCCTGGTGCAAATCGTTTGCAACCCGGAACAGGCGGAGATGTTCAAGGTCGCCGAAGCCGTGCGCAACGAATTCTGCCTGCGCGTGACGGGCGTCGTGACCAACCGTATCGACGGCACCATCAACAACAACTTGAAATCGGGCAAGATCGAAGTGGTCTGCTCGGAGCTGGAAGTGCTGAACCCTTCCGTGCCCGTGCCGTTCCAGCTGGACGACGACAACCTGTCGGAAACGACGCGTCTGACGCACCGCGTGCTGGACCTGCGCCGCCCGCAAATGCAAAACAACCTGCGCCTGCGCTACAAGGTGACGATGGAAGTGCGCAAGTACCTGGACGCGCTGGGCTTCATCGACATCGAAACGCCGATGCTGACCAAGTCGACGCCAGAAGGCGCGCGCGATTACCTGGTGCCGTCGCGCGTGAACGCCGGCAGCTTCTTCGCCTTGCCGCAATCGCCACAGTTGTTCAAGCAACTGTTGATGGTTGCAAACTTCGACCGTTATTATCAGATTACCAAGTGCTTCCGCGACGAAGACTTGCGCGCTGACCGCCAGCCGGAATTCACGCAGATCGACTGCGAAACCTCGTTCCTGACGGAACAGGAAATCCGCGACCTGTTCGAAGACATGATCCGCGTCGTCTTCAAGAACACGCTGGACATCGACCTGCCGAACCCGTTCCCCGTCATGGACTTCGCCGAAGCGATGGGCCTGTACGGTTCCGACAAGCCGGACATGCGCGTCAAGCTGGCCTTCACGGACTTGACCGAAATCATGAAAACCGTCGAGTTCAAGGTCTTCAACGGCGCCGCCAACATGCCGAACGGCCGCGTGGTTGCCTTGCGTATCCCAGGCGGCGGCACCATGCCACGCTCGGAAATCGATGCCTACACCCAATTCGTCGCCATCTACGGCGCCAAGGGCCTGGCGTACATCAAGGTCAACGAGAAAGCCAAGGGCCCTGAAGGCTTGCAGTCGCCGATCGTCAAGTTCCTGCCTGCCGACGTGCTGGCCACGATCCTGGAGCAGACGGGCGCGCAAGACGGCGACCTGATCTTCTTCGGCGCCGACAAGGCCAAGGTCGTCAACGACGCCATCGGCGCGCTGCGCGTGAAGATCGGCCACAGCGAATTCGGCAAGAAAGCCGGCCTGTTCGAAGACGTATGGAAGCCATTGTGGGTGGTCGACTTCCCGATGTTCGAGCACGACGAAGAAGCGGACCGCTGGACGGCGACCCACCATCCGTTCACGGCACCGAAAGACGGCCATGAAGACATGCTGGAAACCAATCCGGGCGCCTGCATCGCCAAGGCCTACGACATGGTCTTGAACGGCTGGGAACTGGGCGGCGGTTCGATCCGTATCCACCGCGAAGAAGTGCAGTCGAAAGTGTTCCGCGCACTGAAGATCGATGCCGAAGAAGCGCAGCTGAAGTTCGGCTTCCTGCTCGACGCCCTGCAATACGGCGCGCCACCGCATGGCGGCCTGGCATTCGGCCTGGACCGTATCGTGACCATGATGACGGGTTCCGAATCGATCCGCGACGTGATCGCCTTCCCGAAAACCCAGCGCGCGCAAGATTTGCTGACCCATGCGCCGTCGGAAGTTGACGAAAAGCAACTGCGTGAACTGCACATCCGCTTGCGCAGCGCCGAGCCAAAAGTAGTGTAATGAAGCATGCGGCTGCCCAGGCAGCCGCTACCGTTTTACTTGCTGAGGCAAAAAAAGGCGCTGTCGTGGCGCCTTTTTCATTGTAGATATGAGCCATAAAATTCCCGTTTCCGTGCTGGTCGTCATCCATACGGCCGATCTGGACGTCTTGCTGATCGAGCGCGCGGGCCAGCCTGGCTTCTGGCAATCGGTGACAGGTTCCGTCGACGCCATCGACGAGCCGCTGCTGCAGACGGCCGCGCGCGAATTGTTCGAGGAAACCGGCATCGTCGCCGATGGCGAGCAGATCGTGCTGCGCGACTGGCAGCTGGCCAACGTGTACGAGATTTATCCCGTCTGGCGCCACCGCTATGCGCCCGGCGTGACGCGCAACACGGAGCACGTGTTCAGCGTGCAAGTGCCGCGCGACATCGCCATCACCCTGAGTCCGCGCGAACACCTGCAGCACGCGTGGCTGCCGTACCTGGCGGCGGCCGACCGGTGTTTTTCATCTTCCAACGCGGAAGCCATCCTGCAATTGCCGGCCATGACGGGGCTGGCACGCACCCCCTGACTTCTTGAGAAAGCATTCCATGTTGAACTGGATTCATTTGACTGTGCAGCAAAAGCTGCTGGGCGCCATCGGCATCATTTTGTGCCTGGGCTTTATCCTGGCGCTGTTCAGCTCCACCGTACCCGGCCGCACGCCGCCCATCGGCATGCCGCTGATGGCCATCGGCTGGCTGTTGCACCCGGGCGCGTTTGCCCCTGGCAAGCGCACGGTGGCGTGGCGCGGCGCGCCCTTGCTGGTGAAGATCGTCTGGGCGGCCGGCATCACGGCGCTGCTGGTCAGCGTCACGGCGGGCGTGGGCCGCATGCTGGCCTGAGCCGGCGGACCGCTTGGCGTTGCCCGGCAGTATATTTATATCAATCATCACGCCTTGTATGGCGAAAGGACCGCATGCTGAACTGGCCTCAACTTTCTTTACGACACCGCATCATCAGCGTGCTGTTCCTGTCCTGGGTCTGCGCCAGCCTGTATGCCGTCTGTTTCCCGCAGCAGCCGCATGTCACTGTGCCGCAGGCGGGCTTGCCCTTGCTGATGCTGGGCTTCCTGCTGCATCCGCGCTTCTTCGCCGGCGGACGCGGTCCGTTCAGCTGGAGCAGCGCGCCCACGCTGGTGCGGAGTTTGTGGGTGATCGGCGCCCTCATCGGCAGCATCAGCGCCGCGAGCAGCCTGCTGCTGTCGGCTGCCGGCAGATAAAGCTGGCATAGGTGCGCACGCGCACCTATCCTGGCGCCGTGCGGGGGCCGTCTGGGAGTAGAATCAATGCATGAAAATCCGCGTAGCAACTTATAATATACACAAGGGCGTCTCCTCCGTGCGGGGCTTGCCCAGGGTTCATGCATTGAAGCAGGCGATCGCTCTCTTCAATGCTGATGTTGTTTTTTTGCAAGAAGTGCAGGGCAAGCACGACCGCAACGCGGCCCGCTATGGCGCCGAGAAAAACGGCCACAAGCATTGGCCGGAAGCATCGCAGCATGAATTCTTTGCCGGCGCCGAGCACCATTCCGCCTACGGCATGAATGCCGTGTATGACCATGGCCACCATGGCAACGCCTTGCTGAGCAAATTCCCCATCGCCTCGCAAACTAACCACGATGTGTCCGACCACGCCTACGAACAGCGCGGCATCCTGCATTGCGTGCTCAAGACGCCGCAGGCGGACGTGCACTGCTACGTGGTCCACCTGGGCTTGTTCGAATCGGGCCGCGGTCGCCAGACGCAGGCGCTGATCGATGCCGTGATGGAATCGGCGCCAAACGGCGAACCCGTCATCATCGCGGGCGACTTCAACGACTGGCGCAACACGCTCAGCGACAAGCTGCGCAATGCGCTCGGCGTGGTGGAAGTGTTCGACCAGCGCGCGTCGAACTCGGCCTTGGGCGACCTGGTGCGCACCCTGGCGCGGCGCCAGAGCAAGACCCCCGTGCCCGTGCCGGCGCGCACCTTTCCCGCCGCCTTGCCGTGGTTCCGCCTGGACCGCATCTATGTGCGCGGTTTCCACGTGGAAGGCGCGCAAGTGATGCA
>CAUSDR010000437.1:0-4700 GCA_963530105.1 uncultured Janthinobacterium sp. | reverse complement strand
GCGCCGGCCAGCACGCCGCCAGCCACGTGCGGCCAGCGCACGCCCCGCGCCGGCGCCTTGCCGCCCTCTTCGGCAAACACTTCGCCGGCGGCGCGGCGCAGGATGGGGCGCGTCACCTGCGGCTGGTTTTCCACGTAGGCGCCCAGCAGCGCGCGGTCGCACAGCAGGTTGATGCGGCGCGGCACGCCGTGGCTCAGGGCATGGATCTGCGCCATCAGGCGTGGCGGGAACGGCATCTGCGCCGTGCTGCCCGCCACGGCCAGGCGGTGGTGGATGTAGCTGGCCGTCTCGTCGGCGGACAGGGAGCCCAGGTGATAGCGGGCGATCACGCGCTGCGCCAGCTGCTCCAGTTCGGGGCGGGCCAGCATGGCGCGCAATTCCGGCTGGCCGATGAGGATAATCTGCAGCAGCTTGCGCTCGCTCGTTTCCAGGTTGGTCAGCAGACGCAGCTGTTCCAGCACGGCGGCGGACAGGTTTTGCGCCTCGTCAATGATCAGCACATTGTTCTTGCCCTGCGCATGGCTGGCCAGCAAATACGTATTGATGGCGTCGACATAGCCCTTCACGCTGGAAACACCGGGCGCCAGGGCGATGCCGAACTCCTCGCAGATCGAATGCAGCAATTCCTCGACGGACAGTTTCGGATTGAAAATATAGGCCAGCTGGCAATTCGCGGGAATCTGTTCCATGAAGCAGCGGCACACGGTGGTCTTGCCGGCGCCGATCTCGCCCGTCAGCAGGACGAAGCCGCCGCCGCTGCCCACGCCATACAGCAGGTGCGCAAGCGCTTCACGGTGGCGTTCGCTCATGTACAGATAGCGGGGATCGGGGGCGATCGAAAACGGCGATTGCTTGAGCTGGAAATAATGCGTGTACATGGAGACCCTGCGGTAAAACGATCAAAGTGCGCCCTGGCACGGCGACGCGGCGTGGCGGCGCGTCACCGGGTTTGCGCGGGCGGCAATGGCTTGTATTTGGCGCAATAGACTTTCGCCTTGCTACGGAAGTAGACGATTTTACTGCCAGGCACGGAACCCCGGACAGGAAAGGCGGAATTATCCAGCTTGTTAAAACGCATGCCCGAGGCAGTGCGGATGGCCGGCTCCAGCTTTTCCGGCGTCGTGTCCGCCACCACGCCCATGAAGACGAGGGCGCTGGTATCGTCGCTGACGATGACGTCGGTAATGGGCGCGCCCCACAGGCTGGCGTCCGTGCGGAACCAGTAGGCGCCGCCCTCATGCTTGTAGGCGGGGCCGAAAGCCGTCAGCAGATAGGCATAGAAAGCCTTGTTGTCGATCTGGTCGACGCACAGCACGGCATTGCCCACCACTTGCCCGAACGTCGACGGCGGCGGCTTGGCCTGCGCCAGCACGTAAGGGACGGGCGCGCCAGCGGCCAGCAGGGCGAATGCGCCCAGCAGGGCCGGCGCGCGCCACGCACGCGGCAAAAGACGGGCACGCATGATCAGCGTTTGCGCTCTTCTTTCTTGACCTTCTTGGCTTCCTTCTTTTCCTTCATGGTCTTGGCCGGTTCTTTCTTGGCTTCTTTCTTGCTGTCCTGTGCCTTGCTCATTATCTACTCCATGCCTGGGCGGGGATGCCGCAGCCATTATGACACCGCCCCATGAAAATGCCACGTCATTTCCCTGGTGCAATGGACGCGGCGGCGCCGCGAACGCGCTTCGCATGCGCTTATGTGTAAAAAGGCGTTTGCGTTTTCACTTTATTATGTTTTAATACACGCACTTTATAAAAAGATATCTTTCCAGCGCAGGCAGGAGCGCGCCGGAACCAAGCATACGACTGGGGACAGGAGATGGCCGGCATGCGCCGTGGCCATGTGGATTCAGTGCAGCCTTGGACAAAGACCTAACCATGATGAGAACAATGATGTTGCTGGGCGTGGCCCTGTCGTTCTGGGCCGGCGCGGCGCAAGCACAACAGGCCGTCGCTCGCACGAGTTACCAGGCGACAAGTTATCCCGCCGTGCAGCAAGCGAGCTTTCAGGCGCCACGCGCCAGCCTGCGCACGCAGATGCCGCATGAACCGAGCAGCTATTCCCTGCTGCTGGTCGCCGTCGGCTTGCTGAGCCTGCGCATGCGCGCCCGCGTCAGCAGCGAAAAGTTCAGCACCTGACGTCAAAACGGCCGCGCAAGGCGGCCGCTGCGTTCACGCGCGACGCGTGATCAGTGCAGGCACAGGCGGCGGCGTGTCTTCTCGATCAGCGCCGTATCGTAGGGATACAGGTTCTCGATAAAGAACAATTCCGTTTCCGCCTCATCTTCCAGGCACATCTCGATCATGACCGGGCCATCGCTTTCGCGGCCCAGAAAATCCTTCGGCCAGCGGTTCTTGCGGTGCGTGCGCATCATTTCCATGCCCAGCGCGGCCAGCGGCGCCGATACGCCGGCGGCCAGCGCCTCTTGCTGCCAGTCGTCCCAGTACGCGCTCTTTGCTGCCTTGTCGTTCATCATGCTCTTCCAACTCAGGTGTAAAAGGCGGACTCTACTCTTGATGGCCGGGCTTGCCAAGCATGCGTGAAAGCAATACCGCACGGCCATCGGCGTACCACTTGGAAAAAATTGGCATTAAACAAGGCCAATTTTAATACCATTTACAACAAAGAAAAAAACCTTTATTAACAATGACTTGCGCACACCTCCATGGGCACAGTCAACGCACCTTTACGCCAATTTACAATACCACTTAAATACCTGTTGACAAGCCATCGAGGCAACAATATAGTGCCTTCAGCTTTTTCGCCGCCCGACAAATAAAAAAACGAGACAGGCGCAATCAACCATAAGCCGGACTGCAAACACATGATCGAATACATAATCGGCGTCGACGGCGGGGGCAGCGGTACCCGTGTCCGCCTGGCGCGCCCGGATGGCCAGGAACTGGCCCAGGGCCAGAGCGGCCCTTCCGGCCTCGCGCATGGCATCGAACGCGCCTGGACTTCCGTGGCGCATGCCGTCACCCTGGCCTTCCGCGCCGCCGACCTGGAACAGCCTGCCCTGCAGCGCATGGCCATCGGCCTGGGCCTGGCAGGCGTGCACAACAAGCAATGGGCCGCCAGCTTCGTCGAACACAATCCCGGCTACGCCCACGTGGCGCTCGAATCGGATGCGCTGACCACCCTGCTGGGCGCGCATGCGGGCGAAGCGGGCGCCATCGTCGCCATCGGTACCGGCAGCGTGGGCGAAGTGCTGCATGCGGACGGCAGCCGCCACGAAGTGGGCGGCTGGGGCTTCCCCTCCGGCGACGAGGCGGGCGGTGCCTGGATCGGCATGCGCGCCATCAACCATACGCAGCAAGTGGTCGACAGCCGCGTGCCCGGCAGCGCCTTTGCCAGCGCCATCATCCACGCCTGCGGCGGCCAGCGCGACGCCATGCAAGTGTGGCTGGCGGCGGCCAGCCAGACCACTTACGCGCAACTGGCGCGCCTGGTGCTCGAACATGCCCCCAGCAATGCCGTGGCGCGCGCCATCCTGGTCGAAGCGGGCCAGCAAGTGGCGCTGATCGCCCGGGCGCTCGACCCGGCCGGCAGCTTGCCGGTGGCCCTGTGCGGCGGCCTGGCGGCACCCTTGTCGGCCTACCTGCCGGCGGAACTGTTGAAACTGGTCGTGCCGGCACAGGGCGACTCGGCGGCAGGCGGCCTGCGCCTGATACGCAAGCACTTGCGGGAGCAATAGCCATGCTAGCCAAACTGTCGGCCTTCAAACCCAACCCCGCCAGCGACACGCCGCTGTACATGCAGCTGGCGAACATGCTGTCGGACGGCATTGCCAGCGGCGACTGGCGCGCCAACCAGGCCTTGCCTTCCGAGCGCGTACTGTCGGACATCCTGGAAATCTCGCGCGTCACGGCGCGCAAGGCCATCGACATGCTGTGCGACCGGGGCATGCTGACGCGCAAGCGCGGCTCGGGCACGTACATCACGCCGAAGCTGGAACAGCCGCTGTCGCGCCTGACCAGCTTTTCGGAAGAACTGCGCCAGCGCGGTTTCACGGCCGGCTCGCGCTGGCTGCAGCGCGACATCGGCGCGGCGGCGCCGCTGGAACTGCTGTCGCTGGGCCTGTCGCCGCACATGCCGGTGGCGCGCCTGCGCCGCCTGCGCACGGCCGATGAAGTGGTGATGGCGATCGAGACCACCACCATCCCCGCGCTGTACATGCCGGACCCGCAGCAGGTCACCGATTCGCTGTACGGCTACCTGGAGTCGCGCGGCACCATCCCGATGCGCGCGCTGCAGCATATCCGCGCCGTCAACGCCACGGCGGAACAGGCCAAGCTGGCCAACATCAAGACGGGTGAAGCCATGCTGCACATCACCCGTGTCAGTTATCTCGACAACGGCGCGGCGGTGGAACTGACCCACTCGTATTGCCGCAGTGATTATTATGAATTCGTAGCGGAGTCGCGCAGATGAGCAGCACAATCAAAGGCAATATCCTTACCCCCGGCGGCTGGATCCACGGCGCCATCGCCTTCGGCGAAAAAGTCGACAGCATCGAGGGCAGTTCCATCCACCCGTCGGCCAACAGCGACGACTACATCCTGCCCGGCTTCATCGACCTGCACGTGCATGGCGGTGGCGGCAAAGACATCATGGAAGGCGGCGACGCCGTCTACGCCATCGCGGCCATCCACGCGCGCCACGGCACCACCAGCCTGCTGGCGACCACCATGACGGCGCCG
>CAUSDR010000436.1:0-4759 GCA_963530105.1 uncultured Janthinobacterium sp. | reverse complement strand
CGGCCAGGTCGATGCCGCCGTCGCGGCCACCGCGTTTGAATGTTCGCTGGTGGTGCTGGTTTACCTGGCCATTCCCTGGCGCTACGTCTACGCGCAGTATGTGCAAAAACCGGGCACGCCATGGCGCCGGGCCAGCCAAGGGCTGGCGCACGAAACCCCGGCAGCCTGACTGACGGCACCTGGCGACAGCGTGGCGGGCAGCCAGGAAGCCAGGAAGCCATGACCAGCAAGCGCCGGCGTGCCTGCATGCGGGGCGCCGAGCCGGCATGCATCGCAGGCCGCCCGCAGCAACGCGGCAGATTTAACAGGGCGACTCAGGCCGCCTTGCGGAAGGTCAGATTGATGCGCTGCGCGCCCAGCAGCGCATGTTCGCCGTCCTTCAGCGGCGCCACGCCGTGAAAGCGCAGGCGGTCCGCGCCGCCCCAGGCCACCACGTCGCCATGCAGCAGGGCGATGCGCGCAGCCTTGTCGGCCCGTGCCGCGCCGCCAAATAAAAAGGTGGCGGGCAAGCCCAGCGAGACGGAGACGATGGGCGCGCTGAAATCGCGCTCGTCGCGGTCCTGGTGCAGGGCCATGCGCGCGCCCGGCGCATAGCGGTTGACGAGGCAGGCGTCGGGCGCGAAGCCCGCATAACCGGCGGCCAGCGCCGCCTCCTGCGCCAGGCGCAGGAAGATGTCCGGCATCGGCGGCCAGGGCTGGCCGCTGACGGGGTCCAGCGACGCGTAGCGGTAGCCGCGCCGGTCCGTCACCCAGCCCAGCGCCCCGCAGCTGCTCATGGCCACCGACATCGGCAAGCCGCCCGGCGTGTGCATGTGGCGCAGGGGAGCGGCGCGCGCGATGGCCTGCAGCGCCGGCAGCAACTCGCTCACATACGGCAGCGCAAAGCCGCGCAGCAGCACCGACGCGGTCGTGCCGGGCACCAGCGGCACGGGGCCGGACGGCGCCAGGTCTTCATCGGCAAACAGGGACAGGTTCATGCCGCGTATTTTAGCCGCCGCGCGGAAAAAGCGCGCGCCGGCGCCCCGGTGCGCTACAGTAGCGCTTCCAGCCACTCTTGCCTCTTATTCAAATGGATCACTACGCCGATTTGCTGCACACCCTGGCGCAGCAGGAAGAATCCCTGCAGTTCGACCGCTTCGACAACGATACCGCGCTGGCCGTGGGCCTGTGGATCGTCGAGGAAGTGCGCAAGCGGGGCAAGGCCGTCACCGTCAACATCACGCGCAACGGCCAGGTCCTGTTCCACCATGCCATGACGGGCGCCACGGCGGACCAGGCGGACTGGATACGCCGCAAGAACAACACGGTGCAGCGCTTTTGCCGCAGCTCGTATTACATGGGCATTTCCTACAAGAGCCGCGGCAGCAGTTTCGAGGAAGTGAAATATCTCGACGATGTCGAATATGCGGGCCATGGCGGCGCCTTTCCCCTGCTGATCCGCGGCGTGGGCCTGGTCGGCACGGTGAGCGTTTCCGGCCTGGCGCAAGCCGACGACCACGCGCTGGTGGTGGCGGCGCTGCAGATGCAGCTGGACGCGCACTGACGCCAGCGCCGCCGCATTCTCCGCAGGCGTCGCAGCAACGCTAGGCCGCCAGCGCCTTGCGCAGGGCGGCGCGCGCCAGCAGGCGCGTGGAATCGAGCGTGGGCAGCGGCGAATTGGCGTCGCCGATGATCAAAGGGATTTCCGTGCAGCCCAGGATGACGGCGTCGCAGCCCTGTTCGCGCAGGCCGCCGATGACGGCCTGGAAGCGCAACACGCTTTCCGGCCGGATCACGCCCGGTACCAGTTCTTCCATGATGATGCGGTTGATGTCGCTGCGCGCTTCCTCGCCGGGGCGCACGCAGGCGATGCCGCGCGCGGCCAGCATGTCCGGATACACGGCGCTGTCGACCAGCCAGCGCGTGCCCGTCAAGCCCACGCTGTGGTAGCCGCGCGCCGCCGCCTCGGCGGCGACGACATCGGCGATATGCAGCCACGGCAGCGGCGAACGGGGCGCCACCAGGTCAAACGCCTGGTGGATGGTGTTGTCGGGGCAGATGAGGAAATCCGCGCCGGCCGCCGCCAGCTTGTGCGCCGAGGCCAGCATCAGCCCGGCCACGCCCGCCAGGTCGCCGCCATCGAGGCAAGCCACGTAGCGGGCCAGCGACGGCGTGTGCATGGACACTTCCGGATGCGCGTACGCTCCCAGCGCATGCGCGCCCTCCTCGCAAATGGTGCGGTAGCACAGTGCCGCGCCTTCGGCCGAACAGCCGACGATACCGATATGCAGGGTCATGCTGTTGTCTCCTATTGCCGCTTGTTGATCCGGCTCAAATGCGCTGGCCGCCATCGATGGGGATTTCCGCGCCCGTGATGTACGAGGCGCGCTCGCTGCATAAAAACTCCACCAGGTCCGCCACTTCGGCCGTCGTGCCCAGGCGGCGCAGGGGGATTTGCGTGTCGACGATGTGCGAAGTGCCCGGCGACAGGATGGCCGTGTCGATCTCGCCCGGCGCGATGGCATTCACGCGCACGTTCATGGGCGCCATGTCATTGGCCATTTCGCGCGTCAGCGACGCCAGCGCCGCCTTCGAGCTGGCGTAGGCGGAACCGGCAAACGGGTGCACGCGGTAGCCGGCGATCGAGCACAAATTCACCACCGAGCCGCCCGCGTTCGACAATTCCTGCGCGAAGCCGCGCGTCAGCGCCAGCGGCGCAAAGAAATTCGTGTTGTACATTTCCTGCCAGGTCTGCATGTCCGTCGTCAGCGAATTGACGCGCGAGCCGCCCGGCCCCTTCGGCGACACGCCCGCGTTGTTCACCAGCGCATGCAGCTTGGCATCGCCCAGCAAGGGCCGCAGGGTGTCGACCATCTGCCCGATCTGGCTCAGGTCCGACAAATCCATGCAAAAGTGCGTGTTGTGCTCCTGGCTGCGGGGGCAGCCGCCCGGTATCGGGCTGCGCGACACGGTGATGACCCGCCAGCCCAGGCTGCGGAAGCGTTCCGCCACGGCGTGGCCGATGCCGCGGCTGGCGCCCGTGACGATGGCGGTTTTCTGTTCGGTTTTCTGTTCGGCTTTCTGTGCGCCCTGCTGCCCGATGTTATGCGTCATACTCTTCCTTCTCTTGTTCAGTGTCGCCGGCGTTGGTGCGCTCCAGGCGCATCACGTACGCCAGCATCTGCGCCCCGCCGTCGAGGATGTCCTGTTCGATGGCGCGCCGCGCCGCCGCGCCGTCGCGCTGGCGCAGCGCGTTGATGATTTCCCGGTGATGCCCGACGCGCATGTCGGGCGTGAATGCCGCATAGCCGGCGGCGATCAGCGGCGCCGTCTGCATCCACAGATGGTCGACGAAGCGCTTCAGGGTCGGCATGCCGGCCGCCTGCGCCAGGCCCAGGTGAAACGCCTGGTTGCATTGCAGGGCGGCCGCCAGGTCATGCCGCGCGATGGCGTCCTCGTTCGCCAGCAGCAGGCGTTCCAGGTCAGCCAGGGTGGCGGCGTCGATGCGCTGCGCCGCTTCAAACGCGCCCAGGCCTTCCAGTTCCAGCCGCAGCGCGCGGATTTCCAGGTAGCGCGCCACGCTCAGCACGGGCACGCGGAAGTCGCGCGGCGAGCGCAAGACCAGCGCTTCTTCCTGCACCAGCTGCAGCATGGCGTCGCGCACGGGCGTGACGCTGGTGCCCAGCTGCAGCGCCAGTTCGCGGATGCGCAGCCGGTCGTTCGGCTGGAAGCGCCCCGCCGCCAGCGCTTCGCGCAGCATTGCGTACACGGACTTGCCCAGGTTGACGTGCGAGAGGCTTTGCAGTGGGGTGGTCATGTGCGGCGTGGCTCCCTTGAATTATGATGCATCATACATCAAGAGAGAAAACGCTGTTTTTCACGCGTGCGGACACGGCGGCAACCGCCGCGAGACAGTACAATTTGCCGCCAATCACCGAAAGGACGTCAATTGAACTGGGATTATCCGCACGCCTGCACCCTGCCCCTCACGCCCGGGCCGGGCGACATCGACGGCTTGCAGCACACCAATAACGCCGTGTACGTGCGCTGGTGCGAGCATATCGCCTGGCACCATTCGGCCACCCTGGGACTGGACCTCGACGATTACCGGCGCCTGGACCGGGCCATGGCGATACGCCGCGGCGAATACGATTACCTGCTGCCCACGCGGGCGGGCGAAGCGCTGACCCTGGCCACCTGGCTGTGCGCCAGCGACGGGCGTTCCAGCATGGAGCGGCGCTTCCAGCTGGTGCGCGACAGCGACGGCGCCACCGTCGTGCGCGGGCGCTGGGAATTGATCTGCATCGAACTGAGCAGCGGCCGCGCGCGCCGCTTGCCGCCCGAGTTCCTGGCCGTGTACGAACCGGCCATCGTCACGGCAAGCGGCGGCGGCTAGGCCGGCAGGCGCGCCGGTTCCAGCGCGATCAGCACCAGCAGGATCGCCAGCGGCACGGCCAGCGCGGCGAAGCCGACGGCCAGGTAGGCAAAGGCGGCCAGCACGGCGCCCACGGCAAAGCCCAGCAGGGGCCAGAAGAACTTCACGCAGCGCTCGCGCGTGGCGCCATCGGCCGCGCCGCGCAGCACGTCGACCGTGTCGATGACGATTTGCGTGACATTGCCCGTCATCATGGAAGTGGGTGCCAGGTGCGCCAGCAGCAAGCGGCTGATGGCGCTGTGCGCGCCCATGCCGGCCGCGCCGAACAGGCCGGCCGCCATGGCCAGCGCGCCAGGCTCGGCCGTGATGGGTTCGGCCAGCATGCCGCACGCCATGAAGCCGAGC
>CAUSDR010000435.1:0-4789 GCA_963530105.1 uncultured Janthinobacterium sp. | reverse complement strand
CACCTGATCGATATCGCCATCCTGCCGGCGGCGCAAGGCCAGGGCGCGGGCAGCGCCGTGCTGCGCGGCCTGCAGGCGCAGGCCAGCGCGCAGCGGCTGTCCATCCACCTGGCTGTCAACAAGAGCAACGCGGCGGCGCGCCAGCTTTACGAGCGGTTGGGATTCCAGCTGCGCGGCGAAAACGAGGTGCAGGAGCAGCTGGCGTGGAGCGCGCCGTAATGCCGGCCGCCCGGACGCCCAGCACCTGGCTGCAGCTGCCGCTGCGTTTCGACGTGGCGCGCCTGCAAGACGACAGCGACCGCTACGCCAGCGGCGACTGGATCAGCCATTTCAATACGGGCGCCTACGAAAACGGCTGGAGCTGCCTGCCGCTGCGCTCCGCTGGCGGCGATGCGCGCCACATCATGCCCATCGATGGCGCCGCCTATGCCGCCACGCCGCACCTGGCGCGCAGCCCCTATTTGCGCGAAGTGCTCGCCAGCCTTGACTGCGAGCTGGGCGCCGCGCGCCTGATGGCCCTGGCGCCGGGCGCCGTCATCCACGCGCACCGCGACGCGGGCACGTCGCTGATGGATGGCCTGACCCGGCTGCACATCCCCATCCACACCTCGCCGCAGGTGCTGTTCAGCATCGACGGCGAGAGCGTGCACTTCACGGCCGGGCACGCCTGGTACATGGATGCCAGCTGCCTGCATGCCGTGCACAACCGGGGCGCGGCACCGCGCATACACCTTGTCATCGACTGCGTCACCAATGCCTGGCTGGAAGCGCTGTTCGCGCGCGCCGGCTTCGTGCCAAAGCCGGCGCACAAGTATGGCGATCCCAGCATTCATGATGGCAATGTGCAGGCGGTCATCCGCCAGCTGCGCCAGTCGCCCTCGCCTGCCAGCCTGGCCCTGGCCAGCGCACTGGCGGCAGTGGCTGGCGGCGCCGGGAGCGCGGCATGAACGCCCCGTCCGGCCTGGCACAGCAGGAACGCCTGCTGGCCAGGGGCGAGCAGGCGGCATGGCGGGAAGGCATGGACCTGCGCGGCTGGTATCCCCTGTATGCGCAGCGCGACGCGCAGACGGGCGACATTGCCGTCTGCTGGCGCGACCTGGGCCAACAGCGCTTCACCGACGCCTTCTTTGTCAACACCCTGGCGCGCCAGCCAGCGGAAGAGCGCCGCGTCTGCCACACGCCCGCGTCCGCCCTGGGCAGCCTGGACGATTGCCTGGCGCCCGACGCCTTCATCTTCCACGTCTCGCGCTGCGGCTCGACCCTGCTGAGTCAATTGCTGGCGTCGCTGCCGCAGTGCGTGGCGATGTCCGAGCCGACCGTCATCGACTCGCTGCTGCGCCTGTATCACGACAGCGCGGACCCGGCCGCCGGCATCGCCCTGCTGCGCCAGGCCATGCTGGCATTGGGCCAGCGCCGCACCGGCGAGGAAACGCACTTTGTCATCAAGTTCGACTGCTGGCACATCCACAGCCTGGCCCTGCTGCGGCAAGCCTTTCCCGCCACGCCCTGCCTGTTCCTGTACCGCGAACCGCTAGCCGTGCTGGCCTCGCACCAGCGCCAGCGGGGGCCGCAAATGGTGCCCGGCATGCTGCATCCGGCCCTGCTGCCGCTGCCCGCACACCAGCTGGCGCCCGGCGACCTCGACGGTTACACGGGCCTGGTGCTGGCCAGCCTGTTCGACGCCGCCCTGCCCCATGCGCAGGCCGGCCAGTTGCAGCTAATGCACTACAAGCAATTGCCTGACGTCCTGTTCAGCGACTTGCTGGCGCGTCTCGGCATCGCCGCCACGGCCGCGCAGCTGCAAGCCATGCGCGCACGGGGCGGCGTGCATGCGAAATACGGCACGGCCTTCCACGGCGATCCCCCGGCGCCCGCCGCCGATGGCCTTGCAGCCGTCGCCGCGCGGGTCCAGCCCGGCTATCAGGCCCTGGAAGCGCTGCGGCTGCGCAGTGCCCGGGACGGCCGCGCCAGCCCATGACTTTTTATACGGCCAGCTATCTGGCGAGAAAGTTTTTCGACGTACCCGCAGAAACCATGCCGGGTCAATGAGCCTGGCGTGCCATTGCCGCTGTTCCCATGCGGGCGTAATGCGCCAGCACAACCAACCTGAGACGGATCATCAGACCATGATAAAAAAAATGACATGCGCAGTTTTCCTTGCCGCCCTGCTTCCCTTTCACGCATGCCAGGCGCAAGCCATGCCGGAGACGACAGCCGCCGCCACGGACGTCACCACCACCCTGACGCCCGACATTGGCGGCATCAAGCAGGTTCTGGAAATCAAGACCGACGATGCGGCCAAACCCGTCCTGCTGTTCCTGTCCGGCGGGCCGGGAAGCTCCATGATCAAGGGGGCGGACTCCTTTACCAATGCCTTGAAAGACCGATTCACGCTGGTTCAATGGGACCAGCGCGATGCCGGGAAAACCTTGAAACTGAATCCGTCCCCCACCCAACCATCCGTCGCGCAGATGGAGCAGGACACGTATCAAGTCATCCAATTCCTGCGCAAGGAGTTAAAGCAGGAAAAAATATACTTGCTGGGCAGCTCCTGGGGCAACGTCCTGGGCTTTTATATCGTCAGGAATCACCCGGAACTGCTGCATGCCTATTTCGCCTCCAATCCTGTCGTGAGCCAGCTGGAAAGCGAGAAAGCATTGCTGCAAGCCTTGAAAGTGCATTTCAAGGACAATGCCGTCGCCAGCCAGGAACTGGGCAGCATCACCTTCCCGTTTACCAGTGACGAAAGCATGTTTTATTTACGGAAATGGCTTTTTCACAAGGATGGCAAGGCATTTGCAACGAGTCCCGCTTTCAAGACGGGCTTTCTTCAATGGTCAAAAACCTGGTCGCCCGTGTGGAACGAGGTCATGAACATCGACTTGCCGAAGACCTTGAAGAGCGTTGACTGCCCCGTGTATTTCTTCGTAGGCAAAAACGATATCCAGACCTCGACCAGTATCACGCAAGAGTATTTCGAGACCTTGCGGGCGCCAAAGAAGGGGCTGTTTTTCTTTGACCAGTCCGGCCATCAAATTCACCAGGATGAACCTGCGAAGTTTCAGGAAGCCATCATCAAGACCCTCGATACGCTTGCCAAGACCTGACACCACGCCCCGTCACATGGCGCCCTTGTCGGCAGCCGGCACACTGGCCAGCGCACTGCTGGCCTCGCCGCCGGCGATGCCGGCAGCGGCCTGCCGGATCAGCGACGCCACCGCATGGGCTTGCGAAATGTAAATGGCATGGCTGCCAGCCACTTCGACCACCTTCGCGCCCGCCCGAGCGGCCATGTCGCGCTGCATCGCCGGGGCAATCATCCTGTCCCCGGTCGCGACCAGATACCAGCTGGGCTTGTTCCGCCACGCTGGCGCGCTGACCACGCCCGTCAAGGCAGCCATGCCCCAGGGCACTTGCGATGCCGCCATGAAGCGAGCCTTGTCCCGGGGCACGTCGGCCGCAAAAGCCGCCGCAAACTTTTTTTCATCGAGCAACAGGAAGCCATCCCGCGGTGGCAAGATCGGCGGCAACGGCGCGCCAGGCGGAGCATGCTTGAGCAGGAAATCGACGGATTCGCCGTGATCCGGCACGAATGCCGCGATGTAGACCAGCGCCTTGACCTTGGGATCGTTGCCCGCCTGCGTGACCACGGCGCCGCCGTACGAATGGCCAACCAGCAACACGGACCCCGGCGCCGCAGCGATGACCCGCGCCGTCGCGGCCACGTCATCCGCCAGCGACAGCGTTGGGTTTTGCACGATGGAAACGTGACACCCCTCTTCACGCAGTGCCCCGTACACCCCTTCCCAGCCCGAGCCATCGACAAAGCCGCCATGCACGAGCACGATCGTTGCCACCCTAGCATTTGTAGCGTCATCCATGCCAGCCTCCCCGGGAAGTTGCAATGCAGGCGATGGCAGGCGTGCCCGCGCCCCGCTTCCTCAAGCTTAGTGCCGGCTGCCTGGCGCACCGTGCGATGGATCAAGAGTCGGCACGCAAGGTGCACCATGCACCAGTAAAACGGGAACCTGAAACGCAAAAAGCCCAACCGGTGAAGGCTGGGCTTTTTGCTACTACGTGTTCTGGCTCCCCGACCTGGACTCGAACCAGGGACCTGCGGATTAACAGTCCGTCGCTCTACCAACTGAGCTATCAGGGAAAAGAGGCCGCATTTTATAGGGCAATTTTTCAGCTGTCCAGATCTTCCCTGCAAAATATGGATTTTTTCTGCCTCAGGGCAGCCGCCAGGCCGTCAGCCGGGATTTTCCTGCGGGTGATAATCGATCACCAGCACGCGTCCCAGCCATGGCTTGAGCAGCTCGACAAACGCCAGGTGCGCGGGATGCGTCAGGTAAGTGTCGCGCGCGCCAGCGCCGTCGAACGTGAGGGTAAAGCAATCCGTGAAACCGTCGTCGAGGCCTTCCGGGCTGACATTCGGCCCCCATTCAAATTGCAGGACGCCGGGAATGCGGTGTTTCAGCTGCGAAAATTCGTAGACCAGCTCGGCGTGCCTGGCGGGCGTGAGTCCATCAAGAAAGTCACACAGCACGATATGGCGCAAGGCGGTGGCACAGGTCATGGCGGGAGTTCTCCTATCGGCAAGCATCCAGCATAACGCAAAACACCGAAACGCACCGGCGGGCCGCCGCCGCAGGGCCGGAAAACAAAAAAGGCCATGTTTTTCAACATGGCCTTCCGAATTCTGGCTCCCCGACCTGGACTCGAACCAGGGACCTGCGGATTAACAGTCCGTCGCTCTACCAACTGAGCTATCAGGGAAAAGAGGCCG
>CAUSDR010000434.1:0-4795 GCA_963530105.1 uncultured Janthinobacterium sp. | reverse complement strand
CCAGCGTGCATGCGCTGGTCGAGAGCGGCGAAAGCTGCGAGGCGGGGCTGGAAATGCTGGTCCACGCGCTGGGCGCCACGCACACGCCGGCCGCCATCCAGCCGCGCGCCGAGGCGGTGGCCCCCAGCGGCGCGCTGACGCCGGCCAGCATCGCGCAGGCGCTGGCGGCCGCCTTGCCGGAAAACTGCATCCTCGTCGATGAGTCGCTGACGACGGGGCGCGAAACCATGGGCCTGACGGTGGGCGCCGCGCCGCATGATTTGATCAACAACATGGGCGGCTCCATCGGCTACGGCACGCCGGTGGCGACGGGCGCCGCGCTGGCCTGTCCCGAACGCCGCGTGTTCTGCATGGTGGGCGACGGCAGCGCCATGTACACCATCCAGTCGCTGTGGACGCAGGCGCGCGAAGGCCTGGACATCACCACCATCATCTTCGCCAACAACAGCTACGCCATCCTGAAGGCCGAATACGCCAACATGGGCGCCGGCGCGCCGGGGCCGCAGGCGCTGGCCATGATCGACATCGACCGTCCGCGCATCGACTGGCAAGCCATGGCGAAAAGCATGGGCGTGCCCAGCGTGGCCGTCGACACGGCCGAAGGCTTCCACCGGGCCATGCTGGACCTGGCGCGCGAGCCGGGCCCCTCGCTGATCGAAGTGCGTTTGTAACTATCTTGAAAGGAAACACCATGAGTCACGACTATAGCGGCGTGCCGACGCTGCGCATCAACCTGTCCGAGTATCCCGTCACGCGCGCGCTGCGCGACGGCCGCGTCACTTCCGCGCTGTTCCAGCTCGATTTCTGCGGTCCCACGCCCGCGCACAACGGCTTCAAGGCGATGGTGCGCGAAAACGCCTTCGACGCGGGCGAACTGGCCATCGTCACCTTCCTGCAGGCCAGAGCCTACGGCAAGCCCTACGTGATGCTGCCGGCGCCCATCTCGGGCCGCTTCCAGCACCATTGCGCCGGCTTCAACAGCGATTTTGGCCATCTGGAGCCGAAGGATATCGAAGGCAAGCGCGTGGGCGTGCGCACCTACACGCAGACGACGGCGCTGTGGATACGCGGCATCCTGCGCCACGAATACGGCGTCGACCTGGACAAGGTGACGTGGATGACCCTGGGCGACGGCCACCTGGCCGAGTACAGCGACCCGGCCAACTGCGAGCGCCTGCCGAAGGGCGCATCGATACCCGAGATGATGATGCAAGGCGAACTGGCGGCCGCGCTGCTGGGCGAGGACATGCCGAAGGATCCCCGCGTGCGCACCCTGGTGCCCGACGCCCAGGCGGCCGCCAAGGACTGGTTCGCGCGCGAAAACGTGGTGCCGATCAACCACATGTTCGTCGTGCATGAGGAACTGTCGCGCCAGCGGCCCGACATCGTGCGCGAACTGTACCGCATGCTGGCCGAGAGCCGGGCCCTGGCCGAAGGCGTGCCGGCCATCTTCCCGCCACTGGGACTGGAAGCGAACCGCAAGGGCCTGCAGCTGGCCATCGACTGGTCGCTCGACCAGAAGATCATCCCGCAGCGCCTGGAAGTCGATGCGCTGTTCGACGACGTGACGCGCGCGCTGGGGTGAAGCGTGTCCAAAAGTGCCAGTGAATCTGTCTTTTGTGCAGAGACGCCGGCCGGCGCGTCCCATATTCTATCCCTGCAGGACCGGGCCACCCGCCCACAGAGGCGGCGGGCGCCGGTGCGGTACCCAAAACTATAAGAACGATCAAGGAGACACGATGAAACAGCACGCAGGAAGCAGCACCTCCGCAGCACCGCGCCACGCGCTCACGATACTCGCCGCCATGCTGGTGGCCATCGGCGCGCCGGCCGGGGCGGCCGACCTCAACCCCGGCGGCGAGTGGCAAATCCGCTGGGACAACACCATCAAGTACAGCGCCGGCTACCGCATCGATTCGCCTTCGGCCGCCCTGATCAGCGGCACCGCCAAGGTGAACAACGACGATGGCGACCGCAATTTCAGCAAGGGCCTGATCTCGAACCGCGCCGACCTGCTGTCCGAATTCGACGTGCAGAAGGATGGCTTCGGCCTGCGCCTGAGCGCCGCCGCCTGGTATGACACGGTCTACAACAGCGGCACCTCGAACACCTCGAAGGCGACCAGCAACAATGTATCCGCTCCCTACAACGCATTTTCCCCCGACACGCGGCGCATCGGCGGGCGCAATGCGGAAATGCTCGACTGGTTCGTCTTCGGCAGGAACCAGCTGGGCGACGCCACCTTGTCCTACCGCCTGGGCCAGCACTCGCTGATTTGGGGCACGACCCTGTTCTTCGGCATGAACGGCATCGCCAAGGGCATGGCGCCGATCGACCTGTACAAGCTGTCGATTCCCGGCGCGCAGGCGAAGGAAACCACCATCCCCGTGCCGCAACTGTCGAGCACCTTGCAACTGAGCAACGACACCAGCGTGGAAGCGTATGTGCAGTTCAAGTACCGGCCCACGCGTCTGCATCCGGCCGGCAGCTACCTGAGCGCGACCGACATGCTGGGCGACGGCGCCGAATCGATGTATGCGGGTCCCTTGAAGCTCAAGTATGCGGGCCAGGTGAAGGGCGACCTGCCGAACAACTTCGGCCTGGCCGTAAATACGCGCAGCGAGCTGCTCGACGCCGACATCGGCCTGTATGCGATCCGCTACAACGATACCTCGATGCAGATCGTCACGCAGGCGGCCAGCCAGCGCTACTTCCTGGCCGTGCCCAACAAGGTGCGCGCCTTTGGCGCCAGCATCTCGCGCCTGGTCGGCAGCGCCAACCTGGGCCTGGAAGCGTCGATGCGCTACGGCCAGCCGCTGGTGGCCCGCTCGGGCACGGTGACCTTGCCGGCGGGCGCGGGCAGCAGTTGGCTCAACGACAACACGCCTTACCCCACGGGCCGCACGGCGCACCTGAACCTGTCGGGCACCATGATAGGCGGCGCTTCCAGCCTGTGGGACGGCTCCAGCCTGGTGGGTGAACTGTCGGCCAACCACCTCAACAGCATCGAGCGCAACGCAGCCAAGGTCGACACCACGCTCAACAAGACCAGTTATGGCGGGCGCGTGGTGTTTACGCCCACCTGGTACCAGGTGGCGCCGGGCCTGGACCTGAGCGTGCCGCTGAACCTGGGCTGGTCGTTCAAGGGCCGCTCCGTGATCGACACGGCGTTTCCGTTTTCCGGCAGCCCCGACCACGGCGGCGAACTCATCGTCGGCGTGACGGGCGTGTACCTGACCAAGTGGACGGGCAACCTGTCGTTCATCAATTACCGGGGCAAGGCCACGTCGCAGGCGCTGCTGGACCGCGATTACTTCCGCTTCAGCCTGCAAACCAGCTTCTAAAAAAATACCAAGGAGACAATCAATCATGAAAGCGTCCATCATGCATACCGCCAGCCTCGTGCTGGTCCTGGGCCTGGCCAGCGCCGGCGACGCCGCCGCGCAAGCGGGCGCCAGCCTGAAATCGGGCGCGCTCACGCCCTATGGCGCCGAACGAGGCGCCAGCAAGGATGGCAGCATTCCCGCCTGGGACGGCAAGCCCGTCGCCATGACGGTGGGGGCCGACAACAAGCGCGCCGACCCCTACGCGGCGGAAAAGCCGCTGCTGTCGATCACGGCCGCGAATGCCGCCCAGCATGCGGACAAGCTCACGGACGGCACGCGGGCGCTGCTGGCCAAGTGGCCGGCCATGCGCATCGATGTCTATCCCAGCCACCGCAGCGCCGTGTTCGCGCCGGCCGTCTACGACGCCGTGGCGCAGAACGCCGCGCGCGCCAAGCTGGCCAATGGCGGCCTGACGGTGGAGGGCGCGTATGGCGGCATCCCGTTCCCCGTGCCGAAGAATGGCCACGAAGCCTTGTGGAACCACATGCTCAGCTACCGTGGCCAGCTGACCAGCTTTACGGCCGACAAATACGTGATGACGGCCAGCGGCGACCGCGTGCTGACCAACCGCCAGCGCACCAGCCTGGCCTATCCGTATTACGACCCGAAGGGCAAGCCGGAAGCGTTCAGCGGCGAGTGGGCGCGCGCGCGCCTGGATATCACGGAACCGCCCGCCAATTCGGGCCAGGCCATGATGACCATCGACTATGTCGACAATTACAGCAAGCCGAAGGATGGCTGGCAGTATGTGCCGGGCCAGCGCCGCGTGCGCAAGTCGCCTTCGCTGGTGTACGACACGCCGGATGCCTCGGCCGCCGGCCTGGCCAATTTCGACGACGTCAACCTGTTCATCGGCGCGCAGGACCGCTACCAGGTGCAGCTGCTGGGCAAGAAGGAAATCTACATTCCGTACAACAACAACGGCCTGTTCCGCAAGCCCGTCAACGCCGTCATCGGCAAGGGCACGCTGAATCCGGACGCCGTGCGCTGGGAACTGCACCGCGTGTGGGTGCTGGAAGCCACCCTGGCGTCCGGCAAGCGCAACGTGGCCGCCAAGCGCCGCCTGTACCTGGACGAGGACACGTGGCAAGCCGTGCTGGCCGATACCTGGGATGCGCAGGGCAAGCTGTGGAAGACGGGCCAGGCCTACACCCTGCTGGCCGGCGACGAGCCGTCCGCCAGCACCCTCAGCTACACCTGGCACGACCTGCTGTCGGGCGGCTGGGTGTATGCGGCGGCCATCAATGAAACGGGCGGCGTGTCCTACCAGGACTTCGACAGCAAGCAGCTGAGCCGCTTCACCTCGGGCGCGCTGGCCAGCGGAGGCGTGCGTTGAGCAGCAAGTCCTGCCTGCGCGCCGGCGTGCTGGCGCTGCTGGCCGCTGCCGCCCCGCTGGTCCAGGCCGCCGG
>CAUSDR010000433.1:0-4836 GCA_963530105.1 uncultured Janthinobacterium sp. | reverse complement strand
CCCTGGGTCATTTTTCGATCGGCACGGTGGGTCAGTATTGGGTCGGCGCCAACACAAAACCAAAGCTGGCATACAGCGCGTGCGCATCGTCGGTCCCCAGCATCCAGCCCACGTCGCGCAGGCGCGCATCGTCGAGCACGGCAGCCACCAGTTGCCGGCCATAGCCGCGCCCCTGGAATGCGGGCAGCACGAAGACATCGCGCAGGTAGGCAAAGTCCGTGTAATCGGTGACGACGCGGGCGAACGCCACTTGCTGTCCATCCACGTAGCCGCCAAAGCACAGCGCATTGGCGATGCCCTTGCGCACCGTTTCCAGGGACACGCCCCGCTTCCAGTACGATTGCTCGCTCAGGTAGCGGTGGATCATGGCCACGTCCAGCGCATCGCGCCCGCTGGTGATGTGCAGGGGCGCGTGCATCAGTTCTTGTACAGCAGGTCGGCTTCGGCAATGCTTGGTTCGCCGAAATACACGGTGCGCAACTCCCCCTTGGCATCGCTGCCCAGATAGACGCCCGCCATGCTGCGCGTGGCCGGGTCGTAGAGGATGGAGTAGCGGTGGCCGCAATTGTGCGGTTCGCAGACACTGCTCAGCAGGCGCGCCCTGCCATCGATATCGACGGGCTTGAGCGGGCTGGTGACGCCGTTCGGCACCCAGCGCTGCCGCTTCAGGCCCGCCTTCTTGAGGGCCACGTTGAAGGCCTGGCGAAACGCGTAATCGGCCTTGTAGACGTCGGCGAAATACGGACAAGCGGCGCTGCCATCGCAGCTTTGCGCCTGCTCGATCAGCGACAGTTGCGGCGTACGGGCTTGCGCCGGCAAGGCGGCCAGCGCCACGCCGGCGCCGATGAACAGGGGGAGCAGGATGCTAGGAATCAATAAACGGGGGACTAACAAGCGTGAGGACATGACATCTCCTGAAAGCAGTAAACAATGCCGGCAGCATAGCAGAATGGCATGTCCGCCCCTGCGCCAGCCTCAGGGAGAACAGCGGATACCGACGACGCCGTTGACCTTGCCCTCCGGCCAATCCGTCTGGCGCCAGCGGTAGACACCGGGCGCGACGATGATCAGTTGCCATTCCACCGGCTTGCCCTGTGCATCCTGGCGCGTTTCATTGTCGTAGCGCAAAGTCAGGCTGCGTTCCGTTTCCGCCACCACCGTGGCCGCGAAGCGGTTGGTCTCGCCGAGGTTGCTTTTCCAGATGCGGTCATTGAAGATCGCCAGGCGTGCATGATCATCAGACAGCTGCATGCGCGTAAAGTGCCGCGGCTGATCGCATACGCTGTTGGTATTGAAACTGTCGGACCAGCTGCCCGACAGTTGCGTGACATCAAAAGGAGTGGTCGCGGCAGTCACGGCCGCGCTCAGCAGCAAGGTTGCAAGCATAGGATATCAAAAGATAGCGGAAAGGAAAGTAGGATCATGCTCAGCGCAGCGCTTCGGTAATGCTTGATGGTAAGGCCGGCGTGCGCCGGTGCAGGGTCGCCTGCTCGTACGCATACGCCATGGCAATCAGTTGCGGCTCTGCATGCAAGGCGCCGATGAAGGACAGGCAGACGGGCGCGCCGTTTGCCATGCCGGCCGGCACGGTAATGTGCGGCTGGGCCGTGCGCGCCAGCGGCGTGCCATGGCAGGTGGGCCCTACCAGCGCATCGAGCCCTTGCGCGCGCAGCACGTCGCCGATGGCATCGGCTGCGGGCGCCGGTGGCGGCAATATATCGACCAGGTGGGCGCCCTGCTCGCGCAGCACCTGCAGGGCCTGCTCGATGACGGCATCGGTCCCGGCGCACTGGCCAAACAGGCTGCGCGCCACGCCGATGCGGCGCCCCTGCAAGCCGGCCGGGTCCAGCGCCGCGCCCTCGGCGACGCCTTCGCCCGACAGGGCCGCCAGCAGCCATGCCGCTTCCCGCACGCTGGGCGCCATCGGACCGGCCAGGGCGGTCCCGACGCCATGCCCCGCGCCGGCCCTGGCCGTGGGCTGGATGGCGACCAGCCCGCAAGTTGAAGCAGGCGCGACGATGGAGCCGTCCGCCTCGCTGTCCACGGCCAGGATGGTCAGGCCGGCCCAGCTGGCACTGGCATGCGGCACACTGACGGCGGCCCACTGGCGCAGATTGCTCTTGCCGATAATGACGGCGCCTGCCGCGCGCAGACGCGATGCGATGAAGGAATCACAGCTGGCATGCGTGGCCGCTGGCGCCTGGGTGCGCGTTGTCATGCGGTCGCCGGTGGCAATACTGTCGCGCAAGACGATGGGGATGCCATGCAAGGGGCCGCGTACCTTGCGCACTTGCCGCTCTCGGTCCATTTCCAGGGCAATTTTCAAGGCATCGGGATTGATTTCGATGCCGGCATGCGCGCGCGCGCCGATGCTGCACAGCGAACGGATGCGCGCCAGGTATTGCGACGTCAGCGCATGCGAACTGAGCTTGCCTGCGCGCATCATCTGCTGTTGCGGCAGCACGCCCGCATCGAGCAGATGGGCCATGGGACTGGCTGGCGCCGTGGCGCGCGCCAGGACAGGACGCGAAGCGCGCGCGGGCACGGCCGCAGGCGTGGCGCCCGGATAGGCGCCATGGCGTAACAGGTGACTGCGCTGCATGGTATCTCCAGGGAACTTCAGTGTTTCTAACGCAACAATGCGTGAGTCATAGCATAGCAGTCCTTGCAAGGCAGTTGTTGTTGAATGGAATTATTTTTTAAGCAAAAAAAAACGCTGCCCGAAGGCAGCGTTTCTTGATGATCTACAACTGGAGCCAGCCAGTCCGGCATGCGCCGGGCACTGCGAGCGGCCAGCGGCAATCTTTTAGTTGCGTACGACACGCTTGTATTCGTTGGTGCGGGTGTCGATTTCGATGACGTCGTCCTGTGCCACGAACAGTGGTACTTGCACGGTGTGGCGGTGTGCGTCGATGGCGTTTTCGATCTTGGCTTCTTTCAGGACGTTGCCCGAAGTGTTGCCCTTGACTGCAGGCTCCGAGTACACCACTTGACGGGCGATGGTCGTAGGCAGTTCAACGGAGATGGCTTTGCCGTCGTAGAAAATGGCTTCGCATTCCATGCCGTCCTTCAGGTAATGCAGTGCATCGCCCAGGTTTTCTTCTTCGATTTCGTACTGGTTGTACTCGGCGTCCATGAAGACGAACAGCGGGTCGGCGAAGTACGAATAGGTTACTGGCTTTTTATCCAGAACAACAACGTCGAACTTGTCGTCGCCGCGGAACACGTTTTCCATCGGGGTGTTCGTCAGAAGATTTTTCATCTTCCATTTGTAGGTGAAGCCCGTGCGGCTCGAACCGTTGACATCAGAACGCAACACGATCATTGGCTTGCTGTCGACCATGATGATATTGCCAACACGAATTTCTTTTGCGGGTTTCATAGGAATGTACGTAAAAAGTGGGTTGCATGAAGACCATCTGCCGCCTGGGTGCCATCAGCGCCGCAAGCTTGCGTTTGATCGGTTAAAAATACGTGAGAAATAACCGGGCATTTTACCTTAATTTTTGGCAAGCGCCTATCTCGACGCGCCAGCGAATGCCAGCAGCTTACTTGCCAGATCGCCATTGGCCTGCATCTGCCGCCGCCAATCCTGCGCGCGCGCCGCGATGCGCGGCATATCGGCCTGCAATGCGGGCCATAGCGCCGCCCACGGCAAGGGTTCGGCAGCAGCGCCATTCCAGGCCAGCGCCGCCTGCACCAGGCTGTCGATGGGACCTTGCGCATCGACGGCGTAGCGCTGCAGGAAGGCGCGCAATTTGACGTGATGCAAGTTTTCATCCTGCAGGTAGATATGCCACAGGAAAGGCTTGTCCGCCCACTGCGCGCGCACGAACGAGTCTTCCCCGCGCACCAAGTTGACGTCGCAAGCCCACAGCAGGCGGTCGTAATCGTCTTGCGGCACGAACGGCAGCACGCGCACGGTGAGCGCGCCACGCGTGCGCGAAATACCCGCCACTGCCGCATCGTCGCCGATAAATGCCTGAACGGCGTCGAATGCGACGCCTTCCGGCACCAGGCACGTCACGGGTCCGCTGCCCGCCTGCCACGCCGCAAACAGCGCGGCGACCGGCGCGGATGGATAGCAGAACAGCGATACTTTCAAGGCGGACATTTCCGCCGCCGTCACGCCGAATTGGCCGAGGAATGCCGCCATGGCATCCGCATCGGCCTGGAACGCCAGGCGCCGCGCGTCGAGCGCCGCCTCACGCAGCAAGCCGCCCGTCTTGTCGGTAAAACCGGGGAAGAAAAAGTATTTCGTCATGCCATGGCGCGGCGACGGCAGCGCATGGCAGCCCTCCACCCACTCTTCCGCCGTCAAGCCTTCCAGGTTCAGCCATACGGGGTGCGGCTGGCATTGGGCCATGGCGGCGATATAGCCGGGCGGAATGTCGCAGGCAAAAAACTCGATGACGATGTCGGCGATGTCGGCCGGCGCAAACTCGCCATCCTGGCCGCGCCAGTGGCGCACGGCGACGCCGGACGCCTGCTGGACTTCCGCCGCCACATCGATACCGGGGCAGATGCGCTGGAAGCTGGCCAGATCGTCGACCCACAGGGTGACGGCCACGCCATGCTCGTCCTGCAACTGCCGCGCCAGACGCCAGCAAATGCCGATATCGCCATAGTTATCGACGACTTTGCAGAAGATAGCCAGAGATGGCGGGCGATCAGTAGGTAATGGCATAGACAATGGGAAGAGAAAAAACGTTGACATGGCGGCCCATAACAAAAAAGCCGCACTGTTACCAGGCGGCTTTTTTGTTGGCTGATTCAGCCGGTCTGGCGTCCCCAAGGGGATTCGAACCCCTGTACTCACCGTGAAAGGGTGATGTC
>CAUSDR010000432.1:0-4839 GCA_963530105.1 uncultured Janthinobacterium sp. | reverse complement strand
GGTGCGCGTTTCAAGCGGGGCCCTTGTGGGGGGCCCCCCCCCAACGCCCCCGCGGGCGCCCGGCAAGCGCGGCCCCGGCGCCGGCGCATCGCCAGCGGCGGCCAAAGGAACACCGGCACAGGGCGGCACGGCCGACCCGTTCAGCGGCCTGAAATAAGCCGGCATCCCCCCCCCTCGGTTTTGGAAATAAAAGACAAAACCCAAAAACACACAGTTGGGAAAACCCAACCCAAAAAAACCCCCCCCCCCCCGCACAGAGACACAAACAAAGCAAAAAACGCCCCCCCTCTTTTTGCAAAGGAAGCGACATGCCCAAGTCCGACAGTGTGCAGAAACGCCTGCAGAAGATCCGCGCGCCGCGCGTGCAGATGACCTACGACGTCGAAATCGGCGACGCCATCGAAAACAAGGAGCTGCCCTTCGTGGTGGGCGTGCTGGGCGACTTCGGCGGCAATCCGGACAGCGAGAAGAAGCGCCTGAAGGACCGCAAGTTCGTCGCCCTCGACCGCGACAATTTCGACGAGGTGCTGGCCGGCGTGGAGCCGGTGGCGCGTTTCGCCGTGCAGAACCGCCTCAGCGACGCGGGCGGCACGTTTGCCGTCGACCTGCATTTCCGTTCCATGGACGACTTCCGCCCGGAATCGGTGGTGCGCCAGGTCGATCCCTTGCGCAAGCTGCTCGACGCGCGCACCAAGCTGGCCGACTTGCGCAACAAGCTGGCCGGCAACGACAAGCTGGAAGACCTGCTGACGGAAGTGCTGCTCAACACCGACAGCCTGGCCGCCCTGAAACCGCAGTTCCCGTCGCAGGAGGATTGAGATGAACGCCCAGGCAGAAGCCCATGCAGTGCCGGCGGCGGCCAGCGCGCCGGCCCCGGCGACCGATCTGCTCGACCAGATCGTCGAACAAAGCCGCGTCGCCAAGTCCGGCGCCGAACATGCGCGCGCGCGCGACCTGATTTCGGAACTGGTGGCGCAGGTGCTCGATGGCACGGTGCTGATGTCGCACAGCCTGTCGGCCACGCTGGACGCGCGCGTGGCCGAGATCGACCGCCTGATTTCCGCCCAGCTCAGCGAGATCATGCACGCGGCGCCGTTCCAGCAGCTCGAACAAAGCTGGACGGGGCTGCGCTACCTGGTGGGCAATTCCGATACGGGCACGCGGCTGCAGATCCGCATGTTCAACGCCACCAAGCGCGAACTGGTGAAGGATTTCCAGGCCGCGCTGGAGTTCGACCAGAGCAGCATGTTCAAGAAAGTCTACGAAGAGGAATTCGGCACCTTTGGCGGCGCGCCGTTCGCCGCGCTGCTGGGCGACTTCGCCATTTCGCGCCAGCCGGAAGACATGTATTTTGTCGAGCAGATGTCGCATATCGCCGCCGCCGCGCACGCGCCGTTCATCGCTTCGGCGGCGCCGGAGCTGTTCGGCCTGGAAAGCTACGGCGACCTGGGCAAGCCGCGCGACCTGGCGAAAGTCTTCGACACCATCGAATACGCGAAATGGAAAGCCTTCCGCGAATCCGAGGATGCGCGCTACGTGGGCCTGACACTGCCGCGTTTCCTGGGCCGCCTGCCATTCAATCCCGTCGATGGCACCACCGTCGAAGGCTTCAATTTTGTCGAGGAAGTCGACGGCAGCGACCACCATAAATACCTGTGGTGTAACGCCGCCTACGCCTTTGGCTGCAAGCTGACGCGCGCCTTTGCCGACTATGGCTGGTGCGCCGCGATCCGCGGCGTGGAAGGCGGCGGCCTGGTGGACGACCTGCCGACCCACACCTTCAAGACGGACGAGGGAGACGTGGCCCTGAAATGCCCGGCCGAAGTGGCGATCACCGACCGCCGCGAAAAGGAACTGTCCGACCTCGGTTTCATCTCGCTGGTGCACTGCAAGAACACGGCCTACGCGGCCTTCTTCGGCGCGCAGTCGGCGCAGAAAAGCCGCAAGTACAACAGCGACGCCGCCAATGCCAACGCGGTGCTGTCGTCGCAATTGCAGTACATCTTCGCCGTCTCGCGCATCGCCCACTACATGAAGGCCATGATGCGCGACAAGATCGGCAGCTTTGCCGCCGCCTCCAACGTGGAAGATTTTCTGAACCGCTGGCTGATGCAGTACGTGCTGCTCGACGATAACGCCAGCCAGGAGCAAAAGGCGCAGTTCCCCCTGCGCGAAGCATCGGTGCAGGTGCATGAAGTGCCGGGCCGGCCCGGCGTGTACCGCGCCGTGTCATTCCTGCGCCCGCACTTCCAGCTCGATGAATTATCCGTTTCGCTCCGACTGGTCGCGGAGTTGCCGAAGTCGACCAATTCCTGATCCACCGGATCATCTTTCAACCAGAGGAGCACACCATGGCAATCGATGTATATCTGCAGATTGACGGCATCAAGGGCGAGTCCACCGACGACAAGCACAAGGACTGGATCGAGTGCAAGTCGGTGAGCTGGAGCGTGGAGCAGCCGAAGTCCGCCACCGCCTCGACGGGCGGCGGCCACACGGCCGAACGCTGCGAGCACAAGGACATCGTCATCTCCAAGCTGGCCGACCTGGCCTCGCCGGTGCTGCTGCAGACCTGCTCGGCCGGCAAGACCATACCCAAGGCGCGCTTTGAATTCATGCGCGCCGACGGCCAGGGCGAGCGCGTCAAATACTTTGAAATCGAAATCGAGAATGTGCTGATCGGCGCCGTCACGCCGAACGTGGAAGAAGGCGACATCCTGGGTGAACACGTCGGCTTCAAGTTCTCGAAAGTGAAGTGGAAATACACGCAGCAAAAAGTCACGGGCGGCGCCGGCGGCAATACCTCGGGCGGCTGGGACCTGGCCGCGAACCGCGTGGCTTGATCCTTCGTGCGCGGCACGCGCCGGACCGTTCCGGCGCGTGCCGCTGACTTTTCAGGAGTGCGCATGGACAGTTATGTACCCGGTTTGTTTGACCGCCTGATGGGCGATGGCAGCAGCGGGCAGGGCGGCGTGGCGGCGCGCCTGTCGCTCGAACAGCTCAAGGATGCGGTGGCGCGCGACCTCGAGGAATTGCTCAATACGCGCGTCGCCCTTCCGCCCGGCGCGCTCGATGCCTACCCCGAATGCGCGGCCTCCATCGTCAACTACGGCCTCATTGATTTCGCCGGCATGTGCCTGTCCAGCAGCGATGACCGCGCCCGCATCTGCGCCGCGCTGAAGGCGGCCATCGAACGCCACGAACCGCGCCTGCGCAATGTGCGCGCCCGCCTGGAGCGCGAGGCGGGGGCCATCAACCGGGTCGGCTTCGTCATCAGCGGCACGCTGGCCGTGACGTCCGGCGGCGAGACGGTCAATTTCGACGCCGTGCTGCAGCCGTCGTCGCTGCGCTATTCGATCAACCGCAAGGGAGCCGCCGCATGAGCAACAACCTGAAAACGCTGATCAGCAAGCTCAATGACACGGCGCGCACGGCCGCCACGCGCGCCGCCGGCATCTGCGTGGGACTGGGCCAGTACGAAGTCGATATCGAGCACCTGTTCCTGGCCTTGCTGGAGCAGGAACGCAGCGATTTCGTCACCATCGCGCGGCGCAGCGAAATCAGCCTGACGGCGCTGGAAGCGGACTTGCGCCGCGAAATTGGCGGCTTCAGGACGGGCAGCGCGCGCACGCCCGTGTTTTCTCCCCACTTGCCGCTGCTGTTCGAACATGCCTGGCTGATCGCCTCGCTGGGCGCGTCCGCCGACGCCGCGCGGCCAGCCGCCATCCGCAGCCGGCACCTGCTGCTGGCGCTGCTGACGGAGCCGGAACTGTCGCAGCTGGCCTACCGCGGCTCGAAGCTGTTCGCCCGCTTCAGCGTGGAACAGTTGAAGCACCATCCGGACAAGCTGACGGCCGGCTCCGGGGAAGACGGCGCGGCAGTGCCGCCGCTGTCCGAAGCACCCGGGGACGCGCTGACGGCGCTGGCGACGAAAACGCCGGCGCTCGACCAGTACACCACCGACCTGACGCAGCTGGCGCGCGACGGCAAGCTCGATCCCGTGATCGGGCGCGAAGCGGAGATCCGCCAGGCCGTCGATATCCTGCTGCGCCGGCGCCAGAACAATCCGATCCTGACGGGCGAGGCGGGCGTGGGCAAGACGGCCGTGGTGGAGGGCCTGGCCCTGCGCATCGCCGCCGGCGACGTGTCCGCGGTGCTGCAGGGCGCGCACATCCACGCGCTCGACATGGGGCTGCTGCAGGCCGGCGCCAGCGTGAAGGGCGAATTTGAAAGCCGCCTGAAAAATGTCATCGACGAGGTGGCGAAAAGCCCGCACCCGATCATCCTCTTCATCGACGAGGCGCACACCATGATCGGCGCCGGCGGCCAGGCGGGGCAGAACGATGCGGCCAACCTGCTGAAGCCGGCGCTGGCGCGCGGCGCGCTGCGCACGATCGCCGCTACCACCTGGAGCGAATATAAAAAATACTTTGAAAAGGATGCGGCCCTGGCGCGGCGCTTCCAGGTGGTGAAGGTGGAGGAGCCGAGCGAAGACATCGCCTGCGCCATGCTGCGCGCCATGGCGCCGCTGATGGAGCGCCATTTCGGCATCCGCGTGCGCGACGCCGCCATCGTCGACGCCGTGCGCCTGTCGCACCGCTACATCAGCGGGCGCCAGCTGCCCGACAAGGCCATCAGCGTGCTCGATACGGCCTGCGCCAAGGTGGCGCTGGGCCAGAGCGCCACGCCGGCGCAGCTGGAAAACACGCACCGCCAGCAGGAGCGCAGCGGCGCCGAAATCGCCGCCCTGGAGCGCGAGGCGGCCGATGGCGAAGTGGCCGGCAAGGCGGGCGCGGCGCGGCTGGCGCAGCTGCGCCGCGAACATGAAGCGGGGCAGGC
>CAUSDR010000431.1:0-4842 GCA_963530105.1 uncultured Janthinobacterium sp. | reverse complement strand
CAGGTCGGCGCGTCCCGAGCTGGGCGCGGCGAAGATCATCGTTGCCGGCGGGCGGGGGCTGGGCAGCGGCGAACACTATGCGGCCCTGCTGGCGCCATTGGCCGACAAGCTGGGCGCCGCGCTGGGCGCGTCGCGCGCTGCCGTCGATGCGGGCTATGTGCCGAACGACTACCAGATCGGCCAGACGGGCAAGATCGTCGCGCCGCAGGTGTATATTGCCGTTGGCATCTCGGGCGCCATCCAGCACATGGCCGGCATGAAGGATTCGAAGGTGATCGTCGCCATCAACAGCGATCCGGATGCGCCGATCTTCCAGATCGCCGACTATGGCCTGGTGGCGGACCTGTTCGCGGCCGTGCCGGAACTGCAGGCGGCGCTGTAGTGCGCCACGGGCATGGGCGGCTATAATGCAAGGTTAGGGAATCGGCAATAATCCGCCGCAACGCAGGCAACAGCGCAGGCAACAGCGCAGGCAACAGGGAACAAGGCAATCATGGGAACGAAAATGGCTTTCCGTCCGCGTAACGCGGACGCGACACGGGACAGCATCTTGCAGGCGGCACGCGCGGAATTTGCCGCCGCCGGACTGGGGGGCGCGCGCGTCGACGACATCGCCGAGCGTTCCGGCTCGAACAAGCGCATGATTTACCATTATTTCGGCGGCAAGGATGACTTGTTCGCCGAAGTCATCGCGGCCGAGTACGAAAGCATCCGGACGCGCGAAATGGAACTGAACCTGGAAGCGCTGCCGCCGATGGAGGCGATGAGCAAGCTGGTGGAATTCACGTGGAATTACTATATCGAGAATCCCGAGTTCATTACCCTCGTCAATAGCGCCAACCTGCACAAGGGCCGCCACCTCGATGGCAAGAGCGGCTTGCGTGAAATGCAGGACAGCTACGTGGCCCTCGTCACGCGCATCCTCGAGCGGGGCGTGGCCCTGCAAGCCTTCCGCCCCGGCGTCGATCCGGTGCAGCTGTGCATCACCCTGGCGGCGATTTCCTATTATTACCTGACCAACCAGTACACGGGGGAATACCTGTTCGGCTTCAATTTCACCGAGGACAAGGCCCTCAAGGCCCGCCTGGCGTTCAACGTCGAGACCATCCGGCGCCTGCTGGCCGCCTGACGCCTTGCGCAAGCGCAAGACGTTGCCCGAAAAAGCCCGGCCCTGGCGCCGGGCTTTTTCTTGTCCGCTTGCATGGCAAAATGAAAAACTTTCATGCTTCATAACGCTCATGATTTGGCCAGGCTTGCCGTTATAGCAGTGTCCGCTTCAGATGCGCATCATCTCAGGTGGTTCAATGGCTTCTTAACATCGTTTTCGTGTAGCAAGGCATACCGACCATGACTTCCATTTCCACCATTTCCACCGCGCCGGGCTGGACGCCAGGCGCTTCCGGCAGCCGCGATGCCGCGGCGGCCCGCGTGCAGGCAGCCTCCTCGGCAAGCTCGCCGACATCGCCGTCGACCGTCGTCGCCCTCAGCGGCCAGGGCGCCGCCACGGACGCAACCGAACCCAGGCTGGTCACGCCGCCGCTGGTGTGGGAGAGCGGCACGCGCGACAAGGTCAGCGAGGCGATGACGAAAAGTTTTTCATCGTATGCGTTCGGCGGCCGCTTCAGCGGCCTGGGCGAGGCCATGCTGGGCCAGCTCAAGCTGGGCACCTACAATATGTCGCAGGCGCTGCGCCAGCCGCCGCCCAGCACGACGCCGAATGTCTACGCGGCTGGCGCCATCGCGCCGGGCGACCTGCACGGCAATGGTGAAGACAATGTCTCGCTCACCATCACCACCCGCAGCGGCGTGGAAGTGACGTTGTTGCTCGACAGCCAGGGCGACGGCCTGGCCGTGAAGATGAGCACAAGCGGCGACCTCAGCGATGAAGAGAGCAGGGCGATGGGCGAGCTGGCGAAAGGCTTCCAGGAAGCCATCGATGGCATGGGGCAGAGCACGCCGAAACTCGCGCTGGCGGGCTTGATGCAGTTCGACCAGCAGGTGCTGGCGTCCGTCAAGCTGCATGCGGAAGTGAAGGTGCGCGGCGAACCGGAAAGCGTGCAAACGCTCGATTTCCAGGCCGATGGCGCGCAGCGCTCCGTCAGCTTCAGCGGCGAGGCGGGCAGCCTGGAGCTGAAGGTGGACGCCAGCCAGCTCAATGCCCTGGGCAGCAAGGAGCGGCAAGCCAAGGCGCTGGGCAGCTACATGAAGCAGTTCGACCAGGCGGCCTCGCGCGGCCATGGCGACGCGGGCCTGGTGGCCATGCTGAAGGATGGTTTTACGGCCTTGCACAGCAATAGCGCCGCGCCGGACGCCGCCGCGGCCATGCCCGGGACGGGCAAGTGGCGCCTGGCGGCCGAGGATACGGCCATCCTGACGGGGCTGGCGGACTTCAGCGCGTCCGTGTCGCAGGCCGTGAAATTCAGCAATCCCATGCGCAGCACGGAAAAGGATGGCTTTGACTATGAAGTGTCGCAAAAGACGACGCAGGCAGGCGCCAGCCAGGATAACCGGTCCGTCAGGCAGCAGCAGCAATCGAAGCTGAGCGCCAGCTTCCATGAGTCGCTGGTCGCCGGCGTGCCGCTGCGCCTGACGACGAATACGCAGTCGCAGAATTACACCTACCACCAGATCGAGGACGCGGCCAGCAGCGACGCGCAGGTGGGGTACAAGGATGGCAAGCTGGTGAGCGCAAGCCTGCGGCAGGAAGCCAGCCAGTCCACGCACGTGATGAAGTATTTCCTCGGCAAGCTGGAATCGGACCAGACGACGCCGGGCAATTATGCCGTGCTGCGCGACCTGCTGCCCGTGCTGGGGCCGTACAAGACGGGCGAGAAAGAGGCGACGCCCGAGGCGCGCATCGAACAGCGCAAGCAGGCGCTGTCGGCCTTGCGCGATGACGTGCTGCTGCGGCCGTATCCGGGCCAGACGATCAGCCCGTGGCAGGCGGACGTGGTGCCGGAAGCTGGCGCCGGCCAGGCGACTGCGCCGGCTTGAGCATAAAAAAGCCCGCCTTCCTGCGAAGACGGGCTTTACTTTTTGATGCGGCGCAACGCGCTTACGCCCTGGCCTTGCTTTGCTTGATCCAGTAGCCGACGCCCAGGGCGGCCAGCCAGACGGGAATCAGGTAGACGGAGATGCGCAGGCCCGGCGTCAGATACATGATCACCAGGATGCCGGCCAGGAACACCAGGCACAGGTAGTTGGTGAACGGATAACCCAGGCTCTGGAACAGGGTCGTCTTGCCTTCGCGTTTCTTTTGCGCGCGGAAGCGCAGATGGATCCAGCTGATCATGGCCCAGTTGATGATCAGCGCCGAGACCACCAGCCCCATCAGCACTTCGAACGCTTCGCCCGGCATGAAGTAATTCACCACCACGCAGGCGCCCGTGGCCAGCGCCGACACGCCCAGCGCGACGAGAGGCACGCCGCGGCGGTTCAGGTGCAGCAGCGCGCGCGGCGCATTGCCTTGCTTGGCCAGGCCGAACAGCATGCGCGTGTTGCAGTACACGCCGCTGTTATACACGGACAGGGCGGCCGTCAGCACCACCACGTTCAGGGCCGTGGCCACCAGGTTGCTGTCGAGCGCGTGGAAGATCAGCACGAAGGGGCTGCCGCCGGTGACGACGTTTTGCCACGGGTACAGCGACAGCAAAATGCCCAGCGCGCCGATATAGAAGATCAGGATGCGGTAGATGGCCTGGTTGGTGGCGCGCGGTATCGTCGTGCTCGGGTCGTCCGCTTCGGCCGCCGTGATGCCCACCAGTTCCAGGCCGCCGAACGAGAACATGATGACGGCCATGGCCATCACCAGCCCTTGCCAGCCATTCGGGAAGAAGCCGCCGTGCTGCCACAGGTTGGCGATGGACGCCTGCGGTCCGGCGTCGCCGGAAGCCAGCAGGTACGCGCCGAAGACGATCATGCCGATGATGGCGACCACCTTGATGAGGGCGAACCAGAACTCCATTTCGCCGAAGGCCTTGACATTGAGCAAGCTGATGGCGTTGATGACGCAAAAGAACACCAGCGCCGAGACCCAGGTGGGCACGCCCGGCCACCAGTACTGCACGTAGATGCCGACGGCCGTCAGTTCGGCCATGCTGACGAGCACGTACAGCACCCAGTAATTCCAGCCGGACAGGAAGCCGGGCAGGTGGCCGCAGTATTTGTCGGCGAAATAGCTGAAGGAGCCGGCGACGGGTTCGTCGACGACCATCTCGCCCAGCTGGCGCATGATCAGAAAGGCGATGACGCCGGCGATGCCGTAGCCCAGCAGCACCGAAGGGCCGGCCATCTTGATGGTTTGCGCAATGCCCAGGAACAGGCCGGTGCCGATGGCGCCGCCAAGGGCGATGAGCTGGATGTGGCGGCTCTTCAGGCCGCGCTTGAGCTCTTGTGGCTCGGTAGTGCCGACTGCCGTCATAGTGTGTAATCCTGATGTGCGGGGATAAAGTCGCTGATTCTAATGCATGGCCGGGCAAAGCAGGAGCTAAATGCATGTTGCACTGCGGGGGCGCAAAGCGGCCGCCGGCATTCTGCCGCGCCTGGCGCGGTATGATGAGGACATTTTTCAAGGAGATGCCATGAACCTGGCGCAGCGCAGCCGCATGCAGGGCATCAGCCTGGGCTTTTTGGCCGGCTATGTCGATACCCTGGGCTTTGTCGCCCTGTTCGGGCTGTTCACGGCCCATGTGACGGGCAACTTCGTGCTGATCGGCGCGGCGCTGGCGCATGCCTCGCATGCGTCGATCGCGCTGAAACTGCTGGCGTTTCCCGCCTTTATCCTGGGCGTGGCGGCGGCGCGGCTCCTCAGCGTGGCGGCCGAGCGGCGCGGCGGCCCGGCCC
>CAUSDR010000430.1:0-4854 GCA_963530105.1 uncultured Janthinobacterium sp. | reverse complement strand
GCCGCGCCCCGTCCCGCCGCGCCGCGCCAGGCTGCCGCCGAGCCGGTGGACATGGCCCGCATGCAGCAGATGATGGCCAGCGCGCTGGCGCACGTCAAAGAGAATGCCGCCGCCGAGATGAGCGGCATGATGAATGAAATCCGCGCCATGCGCGGCATGATGGAAACCCAACTGGCGGAAATTTCGTGGGGCTCGACGCAGCAGCGCGAGCCGCAAAAAGCCGTGGTGCTGCGCGAAATGCTGGCGGCCGGCTTCTCGGCCAGCCTGGCGCGCTACCTGATCGACAAGCTGCCGGCCGGCCTGGATGGCGCGCAAAGCATGCGCTGGATCAAGACCGTGCTCAGCCGCAACCTCAATACGGTCGCCAATGAAGACGCCATGCTGGAGCAGGGCGGCGTGTTTGCGCTGGTGGGACCGACCGGCGTCGGCAAGACCACCAGCACGGCCAAGCTGGCGGCCCGCTGCGTGATGCGCCACGGTCCGGAAAAACTGGCCCTGATCACCACGGATGCCTACCGTATCGGCGCGCATGAACAGCTGCGCATCTACGGCAAGATCCTCGGCGTGATGGTGCATTCCGTGAAGGACGAGGCCGACTTGCGCATCGCCCTGAAGGAACTCAAGAACAAGCATACGGTGCTGATCGATACGGTGGGCGTGAGCCAGCGCGACCAGATGGTGACGGAACAGGTGGCCATGCTGTCGGGCGCCGGCGCCGACGTGAAGCGCCTGCTGTGCCTGAATTCGACGGCGACGCAGGAAACCCTCAATGAGGTGGTGCGCGCTTATCAGGGCAGCGGCCTGGCCGGCTGCATCATGACCAAGCTCGATGAAGCGGCGTCGATCGGCAACGTGCTCGACGTGGTGATCCGCCAGAAGCTGAACCTGTTTTATGTGTCGAACGGCCAGCGCGTGCCGGAAGACCTGTACCTGGCCGACCGCGGCTACCTGATCGACCGCGCCTTCAAGCTCAAGCGCGACTCGGCGGCGACGCAGTTTTCCGACGCCGAACTGCCGCTGCTGATGGCGCAGGCGGCCGCCCGCAACAATGAAGCGCGCGGGGTGCACCTTGGCTAATTTCGATTTCGACCAGGCCGAAGGCCTGCGCCGCATGCTGGCCGGCCCGCAGCCGCGCGTCATGACGTTCCTGTCGGCCACGCCGCAGGATGACAAGGGCGCCATGCTGGTCAACCTGGGCGCCTCGCTGGCCTACGGCGGCAATGAAGTGCTGCTGGTGGACGCCAGCGGCGGCAGCGAAGGCGTGGCTGCGCGCCTGGGCCTGGCGCATGGCGCCAGCCTGCTCGACGTGGCGCGCCAGCAGTGCGGCCTGAACCAGGTGATCCACCAGGTGCCGCAGGGTTTCGGCGTGGCCTACATGGGCGCGCGCAACCATCTGATGGATAGCCACGACTATGCAAGCGACGACGATACGCGGCGCCTGGGCAAGACCTTCGAGGTGCTGGCGCGCCAGAGCGGCATCGTGCTGGTCGACGGCGTGGTGGCGGAGCAGGGCGAGTGCTTCCCCGTGCCGCTGATGGCGTCGTCGGATATCGTCGTGCAAGTGTCGAACAGCGCCAATTCGATCAAGGCGGCCTACTGCCTGATCAAGCGCCTGAACCAGGAACTGGGACGCCGCCCGTTCGGCATTCTCGTCACCGGCGCTTCCGAATCCGAGGCAAAAGTGGTATACGATAATATGGCGCAGGCGGCGAGCCGCTACCTGGCCGTGAAACTGACTTCGATGGGTTCGGTGCCAGCCGATGAGTATCTGCACCGCGCGGCGCGCCTGGGCCGCAGCGTGGTCGATGCGTTTCCGCTGGCGGGCGCCTCGGTGGCGTTTCGCGGGCTGGCCGAGCGGCTGGCGCGTTCGGCGGCGCCGGTGCTCGGGTCCACCTTGTGCCAGACGGGGAGCGCCCACCATTTCAGCGCCTGAATCCAACCGTAGCATCAGATAAGACGAGAAAACAATAAGCAGCCTATGTACACGGTCAAAGGGAAATCGAACAAGGACTATTTGCTGACGGAGCATATTCCGCTGGTGAAGCGTCTGGCGCACCATATGAAGGCGAAATTGCCGCCTTCGGTCGAGGTCGATGACCTGATTCAGGCCGGCATGATCGGCTTGCTGGACGCCATCAGCCGCTATGAGGAAACGCATGGCGCGCAGTTCGAGACCTATGCCGTGCTGCGCATCCGCGGCGCCATGCTCGATGAATTGCGCACCAGCGACTGGTTGCCGCGCAGCATGCGCCAGAACATGCGCAAGATCGAAGAGGCGATGAGCATCCTGCAGCAGCGCCTGGGCCACCCGCCGACGGAGTCGGAAGTGGCCAAGCTGCTCAAGATGTCGCTGGCCGACTACCAGGAAATGCTGGGCGACGGCGGCGGCCACCAGCTGGTGTACTACGAAGATTTTCATGATCCGGACGGCAATGACAGCTTCCTCGACCGCCACTGCGTGGACGAGGACAGCGACCCCTTGCGTTCCCTGCTCGATACCGATTTCCGGCAATCCGTGATCGATGCCATCGACGCGCTGCCGCCACGCGAGAAAATACTCATGGGCCTGTACTACGAAGAAGAGCTGAACCTGAAGGAGATCGGCGCGGTGATGGGCGTGTCGGAATCGCGCGTCTCGCAGCTGCATACCCAGGCCGTCGCGCGCCTGCGCGCAACCTTGAGGGAGCAGGCGTGGACTGGTCCAGCGTAATCGGGCTGGCGCTGGCGCTGGCGGGCCTGCTGGTCGGCCAGGCACTGGAAGGCGGCAAGATGGCCTCCCTGCTGCAGCCGGCCGCCTTCGCCATCGTGGTCATCGGCACCTTCGGCGCCGTCCTCCTGCAGACGCGGCTGCGCACCTTCGTGCGCGGGCTGGAAATGCTGCGCTGGGTGTTTGTGCCGCCGGCCGACACGCGCGCCGCGCTGGCGCGCGACATCGGGCAGTGGAGCCTGACGGCGCGCCGCGACGGCCCGCTCGCGCTCGAACGCCTGATGGAAAACACGGCCGACCGCTTCAACGCCAAGGGCTTGCGCATGATCGTCGACGGCATCGCGCCCGACAAGCTGCGCCAGCTGCTCGACGTGGAAATCACCGCCTACGAGCTGGCCGAGCGCCAGGCCGTCAAGGTATGGGAATCGGCGGCCGGCTATTCGCCCACCATCGGCATCCTGGGCGCCGTGCTGGGCCTGATCCACGTGATGGAAAACCTCACCGATCCCAGCAAGCTGGGCGGCGGCATCGCCGTGGCGTTTGTCTCCACCATCTATGGCGTCGGCCTGGCCAACCTGCTGTTCTTGCCGGTAGCCAATAAACTCAAGGCCATCGTCACGCGCCGCGTGCTGCAATATGAAATCACGTCCGCCGTGCTGTATGATATCGCCACGGGCGACCATACGCGCATCATCGAAGAGCGCGTGTCTAGCCTGCTGCACGAGCACTGACCATGATGCGGCGCGCGCGCAGGAAGTATGACGAGGAACCGGACAACCAGGACCGCTGGCTGATCTCGTACGCCGACTTCATCACCCTGCTGTTCGCCTTTTTCGTCGTCATGTATGCGATTTCGCAAGTCAACGAAGGCAAGTACCGCGTCTTCCAGAATGCCATCGGCCAGGCTTTCAGCCTGGAAAAAGGCGCGCCGCCCATCGTCATGGAAGCGCCGCAAGCCATCCCGCTGCCCAATCCCGCCCTGAAGCGCCGCACGGAAGCCATCCGCCGCGAGCGCGAGCACATGACGCGCCTGGCGCAGGACCTGACATCGACCCTGGCGCCGCTGGTGAAGGAAGGCAAGGTCCGCGTCACGCAGACGAGCCGCGGCGTCAGCGTGGAAATCAATGCCAGCGTGCTGTTCGACCCGGGCGCGGCGCGCCTGACGGCCGAATCGGACCAGGCCCTGCGCGCCGTCGCCGTGCTGCTGAAGGACGATGCGCACGACGTGCAGGTGGAAGGGCATACGGACGTGCAGCCGATCAGCAATTCGAATTTCGCCTCGAACTGGGAATTGTCCGCCGCGCGCGCCAGCGCCGTGGTGCGCCTGTTCATCGCCAGCGGCGTGCAGGCATCGCGCCTGACGGCCGTGGGCCACGCCGACAACATTCCCGTGGCGCCGAACGAGACGCCGGAAGGGCGCGCGCGCAACCGCCGCGTCGCCGTGACCATCCTGTCCGGCATACCCGAGACGGTGACGGAAGTACCGACGTCTCCCGCCCCGGCGCCAGCGCCTGCCAACTGAAGAGCGTCTGCGGGAGGCCGCCGCTTGGTACAATCGCGGCCTTGCCATTTATTATCTCTCCATCATGAAAAGCAGTTCCCAGGGCGGTCTCGTGTATTCAACCGAAACGGGCCGCATGTGCCCCGCTTGCCGCCAGCCGCTGGCGCAGTGCGCGTGCAAGGCGCAAGCCAAGGCGGCGCCGGCGGGCGATGGCGTGGTGCGCGTGTCGCGCCAGACCAAGGGCCGTGGCGGCAAGAGCGTCACCGTGGTCAAGGGCTTGCCGCTCGATGCCATCGCGCTGGCCCTGCTGGGCAAGCAGCTGCGCACGCAGTGCGGCTCGGGCGGCACCGTCAAGGATGGCGTGATCGAGGTGCAGGGCGACCACGTCGACACCATCCTGGCCGCGCTGGCCAAGCTGGGGCACCAGCCGAAAAAGGCCGGCGGCTGACAGAGGCCTGCGGCTGACGTTTGCAGGCCGTGACGGCGGGCCATGGCGGCCTGGCGGTCTGGCGTACGCGGCGCGTGCGGTGCGTGCGGCATGCGGCCACGCCCCTGTGGTAACGTGCGTGTCCAGTCCATGCATATTACGCCTATTCACGCACACGCACACTCACGCACACTCACGCACATTCACGCACACTCACGC
>CAUSDR010000429.1:0-4865 GCA_963530105.1 uncultured Janthinobacterium sp. | reverse complement strand
CACCCCCCCCCCCCCCCCCCCCGTCCGCCGCGGTGTTTTCGACCCCCCACCCCTCCAATCCCGGGGGTCGCCCCCGCGGGGCCCGACCCCAGTCTTTGCCGTTGGGGTAAGCCTTCCCTTCCTTTGTTTTGCCATACCAGCATTACTTCGCAAAAAAAGAAAGCGCTTGCGCAAGCGCTTTCTTTTGTTTACGATGGGTGCAAACGCGGCAACAAAGCCGTGCATCAAACACATAAAAATAAAAATCATCAGGAGACACCATGGCTACCATGGAAGATGTAGCGCGGGCGGCGGACGTATCGCTGTCGACCGTCTCGCACGTACTCAACGGCACCCGCAAGGTCAGCCCGAAAACCGTCGCCGCCGTCAACGCGGCCATGCAGCAGATCGGCTATGTGCCCAATATGCTGGCGCGCGCGCTGGCCGGCTCTTCGTCGGGCACCATCGGCGTGGCCATCTCCGCCTTCACCAATCATTACTTCAGCGAAACCGTGCGCGCCATCGAGGCGGCTTGCACGCGCCATGGCCTGATGATGCTGTTTTCCGATACGCATGACGACCCGGAACAGGAACTCAAGGTGGTGCAGAACCTGCACCAGCGCCGCGTCGACGGCATCGTGCTGGCGCCGTCGGGCGATGCACACAACCGCGCCCTCGATTATTTGAACAGCAACAAGATCGCTTCCGTGCTGGTCGACCGCATGTCGCCGCAACCGTTCGACCAGGTGGGCGTGGAAAATACGCACGCCACGGCCGAGCTGGTCAGCCACCTGATCACCGTGCACGGCCACCGCCGCATCGGCTTCATCAGCGGCGCGCCGGGCCTGTCCACCACGGACGAGCGCATCGCCGGCTACCGTCTGGCCTTGCAGCGCGCTAATATCGCGTTTGACCCGGACCTGCTGCGTTCGGGCGACTCCAACCTGGAACGCAGCGGCGCGGCCACGCTGGAACTGCTGGCCCTGGCACAGCGCCCGACGGCCATCGTTGCCGCGAATAACCTGATGACCATCGGCACCATGCATGCCTTGCGCGACGCGCATATCGCCGTGCCGCACGACGTGGCCCTGGCCGGCTTCGATGATTTCGACTGGGCCGACTACTTCAGCCCCCGCCTGACGGTGATGGCGCAGCCGCTGGAAGAACTGGGCGCCATGGCCGTCGACCTCCTGATCGAACGCATCGCCCACCCTGAGCGTGCCCAGCACGTACAACGCCTGTCGCCAGCTTTGCGCGTGCGCAACTCCTGCGGCTGCCCCTGACTTTTACACGTAAACAAACATGCATCCAGCCATTTCCCTTGGTATCGATCTTGGTACTTCCGAACTGAAAACCGTGCTGATGGACCGCCATGGCACGGTGCGCGGCCAGGCTTCCGTGCGTATCGACGTCAGCCGTCCGCAGCCGGGCTGGTCCGAACAGTCGCCGCAGGACTGGTGGGACGCCTGCGTCCAGGCCCTGGCGCAATTGCGCGCCGGCTGGCCGCAGGAGTATGAACAGATCGCCTGCATCGGCCTGTCCGGCCAGATGCACGGCGCCGTGCTGCTTGATGGCAACGATTGCGTGATCCGTCCCGCCATCCTGTGGAACGATGCGCGCGCCGATGCCGAAGCGGCCGCCCTGGCGCGCGACTATCCCGCATATGCCGACGTGACGGGCAGCCTGCCGATGGCGGGCCTGACGGCGCCGAAACTGCTGTGGCTGCAAAAACATGAGCCAGATAACTTTGCCGCCATCGCCTGCGTGCTGTCGCCGAAGGATTATCTGCGCCTGCGCTTGACGGGGATCAAGCTCACCGACATGTCCGACGCCGCTGGCACCCTGTGGCTGGACGAAGCGAAGCGCGCCTGGTTCGCCCCCATGCTGGCCGCCTGCGGCCTGGCGCCGGAACACATGCCGGCGCTGGCCGAGGGCGATGCCGCCACGGGCACGGTGCTGGCCGCCATGGCCGACAAGCTGGGCTTGCCAGCGGAGGTGGTGGTGGCCGGCGGCGGCGGCGACAATCCCGTCTCGGCCGTGGGCATCGGCGCCGTCAACGCGGGCGACAGTTTTATCTCGCTGGGCACCAGCGCCGCCATCGTTTCCGTCACCGAGTCGCCGCTGGGCAACCCGGCCGGCGGCGTGCACAGCTTTTGCCATGCCCTGCCCGGCCGCTGGTATGCGATGGGGGCGATCCTGTCGGGCGCCAGCTGCGTGCGCTGGGCCACTGGCGTGCTGGGCTTGCCCGACGAGGCGGCCCTGCTGGCCCTGGTGGAGAACGCCCTGCCCCTCGATGCGGCCGTCGCCCCATCGGCGCCCCTGTTCCTGCCCTACCTGTCGGGCGAACGCACGCCGTACAACGACCCGCAAGTGCGCGGCGCCTTCCTGCAGCTGGGCCACGACAGCAATACGGCGCAGCTCGGCTACGCCGTGCTCGAAGGCGTGGCCTTTGCCTTGCGCGACGCCATGGCGGCCGTCACGTCGACGGGCGCGGTAGTGCCGCACTGCATGCTAGTGGGCGGCGGCGCGCGCAGCCAGTACTGGGCGCAATTGCTGGCCAATGTGCTGGGGCGCGAAATGCGCACCCTGCACAACAGCGAATTGTCCGCCAGCCTGGGCGCGGCCAAGCTGGGCTTTGCCGCCATCGGCGACCGCCGTTTGCTGGCCACCGGCTTGCCCATCAAAAACACGTTTTTACCCGATGCCGCGCAAAGCGCAGCCTTGCGCCTCCGCTATGACCGCTACCGCAGCCTGTTTCCAGCCGTGCAAGCCCTGCACCAACTCAGTGATAAGGAATAGTAATGACTCAAGTGCAATCTCAACTGCAACAATTGAAACAGTACAGCACCGTCGTCGCCGACACGGGCGACTTTCTGCAACTGGCGCGCTTCGCGCCGCAGGATGCCACCACCAATCCGTCGCTGATCCTGAAGGCCGTGCTGCAGCCCGACTATGCGCCCTTGCTGGCGAGCACCGTTGCCGAACACCGGCATGCCTCGCTGGACGATATCGTCGACCAGGTGCTCGTGCGTTTCGGCCTGGAAATTTTAAAAGTGGTGCCGGGCCGCGTGTCGACGGAAGTCGATGCCCGCCTGAGCTTTGACCGCGCCGCCACCGTGGCCCGCGCGCGCCGCCTGATCGCCCTGTACGAAGCGGCCGGCATCACGCGCGAGCGCGTGCTGATCAAGATCGCCGCCACCTGGGAAGGCATCCAGGCCGCGCGCGAGCTGGAGCAGGATGGCATTTTTTGCAACCTGACCCTGCTGTTCGCGTTTTGCCAGGCCGTCGCCTGCGCGGACGCGAAAGTGCGCCTGATCTCGCCTTTTGTGGGCCGCATCTACGACTGGCACAAGAAGTCGCAGGGTCCGGCATGGGACGAAGCGGCGCGCAGCTTGTCCAACGATCCAGGCGTGCAATCGGTCACGCGCATCTTCAATTACTACAAGCAGCATGGCATCGCCACGCAAGTGATGGGCGCCAGCTTCCGCAACGTGGGGCAGATCACCGCCCTGTCCGGCTGCGACTTGCTGACCATCAGCCCGGACTTGCTGGCCAAGCTCGAAGCCCTTGACGCGCCATTCGAGCGCGCGCTGGGTAGCGACCTGGGCGCGTCGCAGCCAGCCGTCACGTATGACGAAGCGGCCTTCCGCTACGCCTTGAACGACGATGCGATGGCGACCGAAAAGCTGGCCGAAGGCATCCGCGGCTTTGCCGTCGATGCGGGCAAGCTGGACGCCATGATCGAGAAATTGCGCAGTCACTAAGTTAAACCCGGTTTTCACCCGCAGCACCGTTTGTTTTTACAATAAAAACCCTTGGAGATCCTCATGAAAAAAGTCATTACCGCCACCCTGCTGCTGTCCGCCGCCTGCGGCGCCTTTGCCGCCGACAAGCCGTTGAAGTCGATCGGCGTGAGCGTGGGCGACCTGGCCAACCCCTTCTTCGTGGCGATTGGCCGCGGCGCGGAAGAAAGCGCGAAAAAGCTGGGTGGCCCTGGCGTGAAAGTCACTACTGTTTCCAGCAAGTATGACCTGAACACGCAGGTGGACCAGATCGAGAACTTCATTGCGAATAAAACCGACATCATCATCCTCAACGCCGTCGATTCCAAGGGCATCGCGCCCGCCATCAAGAAAGCGCGCAACGCGGGCGTGGTGGTGATCGCCGTCGACGTCGGCGCCGTGGGCGCGTCGGCCACCGTGATGTCGGACAACACCATGGCTGGCGACGTCTCGTGCGCCTACCTGGCCAAGCAGATCGGCGGCAAGGGCAACGTGGTGATCCTCAACGGCCCGCCCGTCACCTCCGTCATCGACCGCGTGAATGGCTGCAAGAAAACCCTGGCCGCGTTCAAGGATATAAAGATCCTGTCCGACAACCAGAACGCGGGCGGCAGCCGCGACGGCGGCATGACCGTGATGTCGAACCTGCTGACGGCCCATCCGAAGATCGACGGCGTGTTTGCCATCAATGACCCGACGGGCATCGGCGCCGAACTGGCGATCAAGCAATCGAAGCGCACGGACGTCAAACTGATCACGGCCGTCGATGGCGCGCCCGATGGCCAGAACGCCCTGAAAAACAAGGCCGGCCTGTTTGCCGCCACATCGGCGCAAAACCCCTACCGCATGGCCACGGACGCCGTGCAGATGGGCTACGACATCATGAACGGCCGCACGCCGAAACAGACCATGGTGCTGCTGCCGACGCCAGCCATCACCAAGGAAAACGTCGCCACCTACACGGGCTGGGTAAAGAACTGATCTGCCTGACCTGAACCACGTGGCGGGGGCCGCGGCCCCGCGGCGGCCGGTGAACCCCCAACCCACGGCCCCCAAGAGGGACGCCCTGAATTTTTTAAAAGGGGGCCGCCGGGAGGGCGGTGG
>CAUSDR010000428.1:0-4901 GCA_963530105.1 uncultured Janthinobacterium sp. | reverse complement strand
CGATCTGGTAGTCGGCCAGCGCCTGCGCCATGCTCGATGAGCGCGGCGACGGCGCTTCGGCGCCATCGGCGGCCAGCGCCTGGTTCGAGGAGGACAATTGCCGGATCAGCACGTCCGCCAGGCCCGTGCCCCGCTTGGCCAGGTTCTGGCTGGTCTGCTGGTCCAGCATCGAGGTGTACATCTTGCTTTGCTGGCTGTCCATGATGCCGTCCTGCGGCGTGGCGTCGCGCATGCTTTTCATCATCATGTTGATGAACATGGCTTCGAATTGCGTGGCGGCTTCTTTCAGCGCGGCCGGGTCGCGCGCCTTGGCGGACTGGCGCAAGCCATCCATGCCCTTGACGTCGTAGGCGGCGGTATTGCTGAGGTCGGTTTGGCTGATCATGGCGTGCCCATCAAATGATTTCCAGTTCGGCGCGCAGCGAGCCTGCCGCCTTCATCGCCTGCAGGATGGCCAGCAAGTCTTGCGGCGAGGCGCCGATGGCGTTCAAGGCCTTCACCACGTCGGACAGCGAAGCGCCGCCCTTGACCAGCATGACCTTGCCCGGTTCCTTCTTGATATCGATCTGCGCCGTCTGCGTCACCACCGTGCGCCCGCCCGACAGCGGCGGCGGCTGGCTCACTTGCGGCTCGACATTGATGGTGACGGACAGGTTGCCGTGCGAAATGGCGCAGGTTTCCAGGGTCACGGACTGGTTCATCACGACGGAACCGGTGCGCGCATTCATGATGACCTTGGCCGCCAGGCGGGCCGGGTTGACTTCGATGCTTTCCAGCTGGCCCAGGAAGGTCACGCGCTGGTCGCTGCCACCGGGCGACTGCACCTGGATCACGCGGCCGTCCAGCGCGGCGGCCGTGCCGGGGCCGTAGCGGCTGTTGATGGCTTCCACCACGCGGCTGGCGGTGGCAAAGTCGGTGGCGTTCAATTCCAGGCGGATGGTGTTGTTGGCGCCCAGCGCCGAGGCGACGGCGCGCTCGACCGTGGCGCCGCCCGAGATGCGGCCCACGCTCAAATGATTGATGACGACGGAGCTGCCGGCCGCCTGCGCGCCCACGCCGCCCACCAGCACGTTGCCCTGCGCCATGCCGTACACCTGGCCATCGGCGCCCTTCAGCGGCGTCATCAGCAAAGTACCGCCGCGCAAGCTTTTCGCATTGCCCATCGACGACACCGTCACGTCAAGCAGTTGGCCCGGCTGGGCAAACGCGGGCAAGGCCGTCGTCACCATCACGGCGGCGACGTTTTTCAATTGCAAACTGGTGCCTTGCGGCAAGTTAATCCCCTGCTGCTGCAGCATGGCCGCCACGCTCTGGATGGTAAACGGCGTTTGCGTCGTCTGGTCGCCGCTGCCGTCGAGACCGACGACGAGGCCATAGCCCATCAGCTGATTCTGGCGCACGCCGGCGATGCTGGCCAGGTCCTTGATGCGTTCGGCCTGCGCGGCGGGCGCCAGCAGGGACAATGCGAGGCCGCAGATGGCCAGCAAGCGGGGAAAGGTCACGGTCGCCATGATCAGAACGGCAACAGGCTGAGGAAGAAGCGCGACGCCATCGAGGCCATTTCGGCGCGGTCGATCTGGCTGTTGGTGCGGTATTCCACGCGCGCGTCGGCCACCTGGGTCGATGGCACGACGTTGCCGGTGCCGATGGTGTCCGGATTGACCATGCCCGAGAAGCGGATGAATTCCGTGCCCTTGTTCATGGCGATCTGCTTCTCGCCGGCAACGATCAGGTTTCCGTTAGGTAAAACTTCGATTACCGTCACGCCGATCACGCCGGAAAAAGTGTTGCTGGCGGACTGGTTGTCACCGTCGGCAAACTTGGTGGCGCCGCTGGCCGAGACGCTGCCGCCCAGGCGGCCCTGCAGCATGCCAGGCGTGTTGAAGCCCACGCTGCCCGTCTTGTTGCCCGAACTCGCGCCCGCCTTGACGGCATTCGTGCGCTCGGTGATGGCGATCGTCATGGTGTCGCCCACGTGGCGCGCGCGGCGGTCTTCGAAGGCGGGACGGTAGGTCGATGGCTGGTAGATGGAACCGTTGTTGGCCACCACGGGTTCCGGCATCGGCGCGCGCGTGGTGGTGGGATATTGCACGATGGACGTAGGCGTGATGGCGCAGCCGGACAACAAAACTGCGGACAACAGGGCGATGATGGGGTATTGCATGACGAACCTCCGCTGCCATCCAGCGGCGGACGGCATGACGACGAAAAAAGAAATTACAATTGCGACAGCTTTTGCAGCATCTGGTCGGATGTGGTGATGGCCTTGCTGTTGATCTCGTAGGCGCGCTGCGTCTGGATCATGTTGACCATTTCCTCGGCCACGTTGACGTTCGAGGTCTCGATGTAGCCCTGCATCAGCACCCCGGCGCCATTCGTGCCCGGGGTATTGGTCTGCGCCACGCCGGAGGCGCCCGTTTCCATGTACAGGTTTTCGCCCTTCGATTCCAGGCCGGCCGGATTGACGAAGGTGGTCAGCTGCAGCGAGCCGATCTGCGATGGCGCCACGGTGTCGGGCAAGGTGACGGAGACGGTGCCGTCGCGCGCCACGGTCAGGCTCAGCGCATTGGTCGGCACGGTGATGGCGGGCTGGATGACAAAGCCTTCCGACGTCACCAGCTGGCCGTTGGCATCGGTCTGGAACGAGCCGTCGCGCGTGTAGGCGGTGGCGCCGTCCGGCATCAGCACCTGGAAGAAACCGGTGCCGTTGACCATCACGTCGCGCGAATTGCCGGACGCCTGGGGATTGCCCTGCGTATGGATGCGCTCGGTTGCCACGGTGCGCACGCCGGTGCCGATCTGCAAGCCCGACGGCAGCTGGGTTTGCTGCGACGATTGCGCGCCCGGCTGGCGCACATTTTGGTAGAGCAAGTCTTCAAACACGGCGCGCGACTTCTTGAAGCCGGTGGTGCTGACGTTGGCCAGGTTATTGGCGATCACGTCCATCTGCGTCTGCTGCGCTTCCAGGCCGGTCTTGGCAATCCAAAGTGAACGTATCATGTTTTTTCTCCAATAACGGCGCTAAGTAATCCTCGGGAAATTAGTGTGAATTTATGACAAACAGAACCGGATGCTATGCAAGGCGCTCACTGCTAGCAGTGAGCAACGCCGCAGAGCGCTGGTTATGGAAGTCAGAAATCACAATAATTTATTGGGGGTTGCTTAATCAGCCCTGTAGACTATTTCTATGTGACCATTATGCGGGCGCCCCCATCAATTCAAAGCGAGGATCTGGGTTGCTTTCGCCGCGTTATTCTCGGCATTCTTCAATAAACTCATTTGCGTTTCGAACTGGCGCGCCAGGGCAATCATGCTGACCATCGAGTCGACGGGGCTGACATTGCTGCCTTCCAGCGCGCCCGTCGTCAATTTGACGGCCTGGTCGGCCTGCGCGACCGTGCCATCCTTGAGGCGGAACAAGCCGTCGTCGCCGCGCACCAGCTGCTGCTCGGGCGGGTTGACCAGCTTGATGCGCCCCAGCACAGTTGACGGTCCCGGCGGCACGTCGGTGGAAATCGTGCCCACCGTGCCGTCGCTGGCAATGGCCACCGTCACGCCCGGCGGTATGGCCATGGGACCCGTGTCGCCCTGCACCATCAGGCCGCCCTGCGTCTGCAGCATACCGTTTTCATTGAGCTTCAGGCTGCCGTTGCGCGTGTAGGCTTCGGAACCGTCGGCCGACTGCACGGCGATCCAGCCCGCGTTTTCCACCGCCACGTCGAGCGCGCGGCCCGTGTGCTGCATGGGGCCTTGCGTGAAATCGGAGCCCACCGTCGAATCGACGACAAAGGCGCGCGTCGGCATCATGCCGTCGGCCACCACGGGCACGGCGCGGAACGAGTCGAGCTGGGCGCGGAAACCCGTGCTGGTGGCGTTCGCCAGATTGTTGGCGGTGGTCGCCTGCTTGTCCAGGATGTGCTTGGCGCCAGAGCCGGCGGTGTAGATGAGACGGTCCATGTGTTTCTCCGTGCAAAACGAAAGCTGGGGTCATACCCCGGTACTAGTGCGACATCACGGGTGCCTCGGAAAGCGTAGCGAGCGGTTCAATACCGGGTTGAGTAGCGCAGCTGTACGAAAGTACAGCGAGCAACGCCGGCCCGGTAGTGAGACGCGCAGTAGCTTAACGAGGCGCCCCCACGCTAGCGCAAGTTCACCAGGGTCTGCAGGACCGAATCCTGCGTCTTGATGGTCTGCGCATTCGCCTGGTAGGCGCGCTGGGCCGTGATCATGTTGACCAGCTCCGCCGTCAGGTCGACGTTCGACACTTCCACGGCCGAGGCGCGCAAATTGCCCAGCGTGCCCGTCTTCGGCTCGCCCGTGATGGGGCGGCCCGAGGCCGAGCTTTCCACCCAGGCGTTGTTGCCCAGCGGCTCCAGGCCATTCGGGTTGGTAAAGTTGCTCAGCACCACTTGCCCCAGGCTGCGCGTGCGGCCATTGTTGTACTGGCCCTGGATGACGCCGTCGTCGCCCACGACGAAGCGGCTCAGCTGGCCTGCCTTGTAGCCGTCGGCTTCGGTTTTCTTTTCGCTGGTGACGGTGCCCAGCTGGGTCGAATTGGTGAAATCGACCTTGAGCGACAGGGTGGGATTGGCGCCCGTGGCGGGGAAGATCGGCAGGTTGACGGTGACGGGCAGGGTTTGCGGCGGCGTCAGGGCCAGCATGGCGGCCTTGTCCAGGCTGCCGACCGTGTTGAAAATCAGCGAACCGGTCTTGACGGCGGGCACCGTCGTGACGGCGAGGATGGCGGCGTCGATCTGGTCCGGCGTGCGGCTGGAATTGATGCCATCGGGCACGGCCGTGCCGTAGGTGGCGGCGATGGCGGCCAGTTGCGCCGGCGTGGCGCCGGCAGCCGTGGCGGCGGCCGTGACGGCGGCACCGACCGCCTGGCCATAGGCGACGGC
>CAUSDR010000427.1:0-4914 GCA_963530105.1 uncultured Janthinobacterium sp. | reverse complement strand
CCATGCAGACACAGACCCTGCCCGTGCTGGAAAAGGTGCTGCTGTACGTGGGCCAGCTCGACGACTTGCAGCAGCAGCAGATCCGCGACAGCGCGGCCAGGATACGCAATGACATCGATACCTCGCTGACCCTGATGGGCGGCATCGGCCTGGCGGCCCTGTTGGTCGGCCTGGCCTTTGCCTGGTCGGCGCGCTCGATCACGCGGCCACTGGGGGAAGCGGTGGCGATCGCCACGCGCGTGGCCAACGGCGACTTCAGTTCCGCCATCGAAGTGACCTCGCGCGACGAGACGGGCGAATTGATGCAGGCGCTGAAAAACATGAGCACCAGCCTGGCCGTCGAGCAGGACCTGCGCCACGCCGTCGAGGTGGCAGAGGACGCCACCAAGATGAAGTCCGATTTCCTGGCCAATATGTCGCATGAAATCCGCACGCCGATGAACGGCATCATCGGCATGACCCATTTGGCGCTGCAGACGGAGCTCACGCCGACCCAGCGCAACTACCTGGAAAAGGTGGAGTCGGCATCGAAGAACCTGCTGGCCATCATCGACGACATCCTCGACTTCTCGAAGATCGAGGCGGGCAAGATGGCCTTCGAGAAGGTTGATTTTTTCCTCGAGGACGTGCTGGCGCAAATCGCCGACCTGTCCGTGATGCGGGCCCAGGACAAGGGGCTCGAACTGCTGTTCGATGTCGCGCCCGACGTGCCCAATGCGCTGCAGGGCGATCCGCTGCGCCTGGGCCAGGTGCTGATCAATCTCACCAACAACGCCATCAAATTTACAGAGAAGGGCGAGATCGTCGTCACCGTCCGCCTGCAGCAGCGCGACGAGCATGCGGCGCTCCTGCGCGTCGACGTGCGCGACACGGGCATCGGCCTGACGCCGGCCCAGCGCAGCAAGTTGTTCCAGGCATTTACCCAGGCCGATACCTCCACCACGCGCCACCATGGCGGCACGGGGCTGGGGCTGACCATCAGCAAGCGGCTGGTGGAAATGATGGAAGGCGAGATCGACCTGGAGAGCGAGGCGGGCGTGGGCAGCACGTTCTTCTTCACTGCCCGCTTCGGGCTGGCCGCCGTGCCGCGCGACAGCCTGGCGCCACTGCCGCAGCAGTTCAAGGGCTTGCGCGTGCTGGTGGTCGATGACAACCCCAGTGCGCGTGAAATCTTCGTCAATATGCTGACGGCGCTGGGCTTCGAGGCGCGCGCCGTGTACAGCGGCGCGCTGGCCATCGGCGCCGTGGCGCAGGCGCGCGACGAAGGGCGTCCGTACGGCTTGCTGCTGATGGATTGGAAAATGCCGGACATGAATGGTCTCGATGCCCTGGCCGGCATTCGTGCCGCTGCCGCCGGCATCGATGCGCTGCCAGCCTGCATCATGGTCACCGCCTTTCACCGCGAAGCGCTGCTGGAGGCGGCGCGCCAGCGCGAGCTGCCACTCGACGGCGTGTTGAGCAAGCCAGTCAGCGCCTCCACCCTGCTCGACCAGATTTCCTTCGTGTTTGGCGGCGTCACGGGCCAGAGCCGCAAGACCCGGCGCCAGAGCAGCTACCGCGACGACGAGCGCGCCTTGCGCGGCGCCTGGCTGCTGCTGGTCGAAGATAACGAAGTCAATCAGGAAGTGGCGCAGCATATTCTCAACGATGCGGGCATCCGCGTCGATATCGCCGGCAATGGCGCCATCGCGCTGGCGAAAATCGCGGAAAACGCCTATGACGGCGTGCTGATGGATTGCCAGATGCCGGTGATGGATGGCTACCAGGCCACGCGCAAGCTGCGCCAGGACCCGCGCTATTCGAATTTGCCCGTGATCGCCATGACGGCCAACGCCATGGTCGGCGACAAGGAGAAATGCCTGGATGCCGGCATGAACGATTTCATCGCCAAGCCGATCGACGTGGCGCAGTTGTTCGGTACCCTGGCGCGCTGGATCGCGCCGGCCGTGCCGCAGGCAATGCGCGTGATGGAGGCGCCGCCTGAGGTGGAACTGCCCCTGGTGGCGGGCCTGAAAATGACGGAAGCCATGCGCCGGGTGGGCGGCAATGCCGCTTTGATGCGAAAATTGCTGGAACGGTTTGTGGAAACCCAGTTCGACGCCATGCTGCGCATTGCCAGCGCCATCGAGAACAACCAGCTGGAAACGGCCATCCGCGAAGCGCACACGCTCAAGGGCCTGGCCGGCAATATCGGCGCCGGGGGACTGGCCGACAGCGCCGCGCGGGTCGAGCATCTGCTCAGTCTGGGGTCGCACGACGGCTTGCCGCAGGCGCTGGCAGCCTGCTCCCTGGCGCTCGACGAACTGGTGCCGAAGATCGTGCTGGCCATGCAGTCGCGTGGCAATGCCATCGAGGCGGGCGGCGCGCCGCTGCCGCCAGTGACGCCAGTGGACAGGGCGCAGCTGGAGGCGGGCTTGCGCGAACTGTCGCTGCTGCTGCAGCAGGATGACGCCCAGGCCGTCAAGCACCTCGATGGCATCGGCCCCGTGCTGGTGGCGGCAGGGCAGGCCGAACATGCGCGCCAGTTGAAGCGCATGCTGGGACAATATGATTTCGAAGGTGCGCTGGCGCAGCTGGGCGAAGTGGCCGACGCGCTGGAACTGACACTGTGACAAGGATAACTATGCGGAGCGAGAGATGGGCATGAGAGCGCCGGCAAGCAAGCCAACCATACTGGTGGTCGATGACACGCCGGACAATATCGACCTGCTGCGCGCCGTGCTGGAAGGCGAGTACCGCACCAAGATCGCCGTCAATGGCGAGCGCGCCCTGAAGATCGCCACCGGCAGCGATCAGCCCGACCTCATCCTGCTCGACATCATGATGCCGGGCATGAGCGGCTACGACGTGTGCCGCGCGCTCAAGGCGAATCCCGCCACGGCCGGCATTCCCGTGATTTTTGTCACGGCCATGAGCGAAGTGGCCGACGAGCAGCTGGGCCTGGCCGTGGGCGCCGTCGATTACATCACCAAGCCGATTTCCGCGCCCATCGTGCTGGCGCGCATCAAGACGCAGCTGGCGATGAAGCAGATGCAGGATTTCTTGCGCGACCAGAACCAGTACCTGGAAACGGAGGTGGAGCGCCGGGTGCAGGAAGTCAAGGCGCTGCAGGACGTCACCATCCACGCCATGGCGTCGCTGGCCGAGACGCGCGACAGCGAGACGGGCAACCATATCCGCCGCACGTCGCATTACCTGAAGGCGCTGGCGGAAAAGGTGCGCGACTTGCCGCGCTTCCGCGATTTTTTGACGGACAAGAATATCGAGCTGCTGTTCAAGACGGCGCCGCTGCACGACATCGGCAAGGTGGGCATCCCCGACCATATCCTGCTCAAGCCGGGCCGCTTCGAGCCGCATGAAATGGCCATCATGAAGACGCATACCACCCTAGGACGCGACGCCATCCTGGCGGCCGAGCACGAGCTGGGCATCGAAGTGGATTTTTTGAAGTATGCGAAGGAGATCGCCTACAGCCACCATGAAAAATGGGATGGCACGGGCTACCCGCAGGGGCTGGCCGGCGAAGGCATTCCGATCTCGGCGCGCCTGATGGCGCTGGCCGACGTGTATGACGCCCTGATCAGCCGGCGCATCTACAAGCAGGGCATGGACCATGCGCAGGCCGTGCAGATCATCAGCGAAGGGCGCGGCTCGCATTTCGACGCCGAGATCGTCGACGCCTTTTTGCAGATCCAGGACCAGTTCATCGCCATCTCCAACCGCTACGCCGACGGCGTGTGCGAGATTGCCGACAAGCAGCGGCAGGTGGCGCCTTTCGCCGCTGGCGCCATCAAGCCTTGACTGGCGGCGTTGAAGACGCGCAGCCACGTCCAGATTCCCAGGATACCTGGTCCGGTGGCGCCAAGCGCGCCGCAAGTGACAAAAGTGCTCAGCTGACCGTTTTGAAGAAGCGCAGCATCTCGCGGCTGGCGTCCGGGCCTTTGCCATCCGTATAGCTGCCGCTGTCGCTGCCGCCCGACCATGCGTGGCCGGCGCCGTGGATGACCCAGTATTCGCCCAGCGGCGAGCCATCTGCCTGGCTGTGCGTGGTGCGCGTGTAGCGGTGGCCATTCGGCACGCTGCCGTCGATGGAGGCGGCCCTGGCGGCCTTGCCGCCCGCCTGGCTGCGCACGCCCTGGGCGATCAGTTCGTCGCCATTGCGCAGGTTGACCGTGTTGTCGCGGTCTCCGTGGAAGACGATGATGGGCACGCCGCCGGCGGGCGCCTGGCGCTTCGGATTGGGCATGGCGCCGCCCTTCATGGCGGCCAGCGCCGACGGCAAGTCCTGCGCCGAGGCGAAGGGCAAGCCGGAGTGCACGCCCACGGCGGCAAACAGTTCCGGATACAGCGTGCCGACGATGACGGCCATGGCGCCGCCCGCCGACAGGCCGGCGACGAACACTTCGCGTTCATTGACGGGATACTCGTCGATGACTTGCTGGGCGATGCCGGCGATCAGCGACGGTTCTCCCTGGTCGCGCTGCTGGTCGAGCGCATTGAACCAGTTCCAGCAGCGCGAGCTGTTGGCGCCCTGCGTCTGTGCCGGGTAGACAACAAAGCACTCCTTCTCTTCGGCCAGCGCGTTCATTTGCGTGCCAGCGGCGAAATCGTCGGGGTTCTGCGTACAGCCGTGCAGCATGACGATCAGCGGCATGGCCTGGCCACGGTAGCTGCTGGGGATATACAGCTTGTAGGACCGCGTACCCGCATGGTTGCGGTACACGCCGTCGATGAACTGGGCACCGGCCGGCACGTCGACCGGCGTGGTGGCCGGCGCATTGAAACCGGGCGGATGGAAATTCGGCAGCTCGAAACTGGGCATGTCGAAGCTGTGCTGGCCCAGGCCGGCGGGCACGCCCAGGCGCGCCATGAAGTCCTGTGCGAATTCCTGCGCCGCCTGCGCCGGCGTAGGTG
>CAUSDR010000426.1:0-4935 GCA_963530105.1 uncultured Janthinobacterium sp. | reverse complement strand
CCGATTACGGCTACGTGCTGGAAAACGGCAGCATTTCCGTGCATGGCCCGGCGGAAAGTTTAAAGACGGATCCGAAGGTGATTGCGGCGTATCTGGGGGGAGGGCATTAATGACTGATCGTTTTGCTGCGATGAAGAAAATGTTCGGGTACGGCCATCCGGCAGCACGATGTTGGGTGGTTGGACTCGAGGAGCATTGTGACCTTGCTGATCTTGAAAAGCGTGTTGCGTGCCGCACGAAGAATTTATCTTGCTTTATGGATTTGGAGGCTTTTCACCTTGAGCTGCTTGGCAAGATGCCAGCCATTCATAAGGTAAATGTTTGGAAAAATGCCCATAAAATATACCAGGCGGTATATGACTGCGATACTTTGCTTGGAAGGCTGAATCCTGATGTGAGCGATGTATTGCTGAGTGAAATTCTACCCTTGCCGCGGCCGCAGTTTAAGAAATGGCCCGAGCTTTATCGAAATTGGGTTGATGAGAAGACTTATCGCGATGTGGTGTCGGGTGAGATGGGCGCCCGGCTTGTTGAGATGGTGGATAAATTCGCACCTGAAGTAGTGATTTTGCATGGCAAGACTCAACATAATCGATGGATCAAGAAGAATCTGACAATGAAGGTAGGCTGGACGAGCGAAGCGGTCGTGGGGCAGCCTCGACATTCGGTGTCGTGGCGTCTGCGAAATAATACGCTTTGGGTGCGAACAAACAATCTCGTCAACAATGGATGGGTGCGCTTCGAGCCAGAGCAAATTCAGCAGTTGGCGGGTTTGATTCGCAGGGAGCGGGTATCACGGCCGGTGGCCGCCAGGTAGGTCAGACGCAGCACTGTGGGCAGTTTTTTTTGCGCGCGGCTTGGCAACGTCCATTTTTTAATGCCGGATATCTCGCCACTCGGGAAAAGTGGCAAGTCGTCGCATGAGCTTAGGAAATTGTCTGACCGCCTGTCGTGTTAATGCCGCGTCGGCTTTTCCTGCTGCACCAGGATGAACGGGCTGACGACGACGGCCCATAGCGAGGCGTCGGCCGCTTGCCAGTCCAGCGCCTGCTGGTCGGAGACCTTGGCGATCTTGCCATCGGCCAGCCATTGGCCGATGGTTGTTTTGTCATCGTGCGAGATGCGCACGGCCACTTCGACCAGATCCAGTTCGTTGGCGACCCAGACGACGTTGCCCTGGGCGAAGTGTTTTTCCAGCTCGCTCCAGGCCAGGCGGGCCGTTTCGCTGTTGACTTTGAGGCGCAGTTCGGTGTCTTTTTCAGGATTGGTTTGCATGCGAAATATCAATATTCAGTGAGTCGGGTGCCGCGCCGCGCGGCTATCCCGGCAGGATTTCCACGTGCGGCGTCGGCGTGCCCCGCCATGTTAACCGATAGGCGGCCCCTTTGCGAACATTGCCCACCAGGGCAGGGCGGAAGCAGGCTAGGTTGGTGCCGCTGTCGCGGCGCACGCTGGGGAAGATGACGCCCATGGAACCGGCTTCCAGCAGCACGGCCGCCAGGTCTTGCGACGCGATGTAGCTGGCCGGGTCCAGGCAGGGCGCATAGCGGGGCTGGCCGCGCAGGTCGTGGAAGCTGGCGGAAAAGTCGGCCAGCAGCGACTGGTAGCTGACGCTGTCGTCGAAATAATCGATTTCCTGGTATTCCACGGTCTTGTGGAAAATGATCTCGGCCAGCGCCGTCTGCATGTCGAAGGCGCAATACCACGCACCCCGTTCGCCATCGTTGAAACGCGCCCCTTCCGGGCGGGCATAGGTGTAGGCGGCATTGATGATGCGAAAGTGTGGCACGCCAAAAACCAGCTCGTCCACGCCAATTCCTGGCGCGCCGCCGTATTCCGCCACCAGGCGCGCATTCGTTGCGTTGTCGAGTTCAAACAGTTCGCGCAGGTGGGCGTCGTCCTCGGCCAGCGGCGCCAGCACGGAGTCTTCCATGTCGGCAAAGCGCGAGGGAATCAGCCGGCAGGTGTCGATCTGGCGCAAGGCGGCCAGCGGCGGCAGGTCTGCATGCGCCGGCAATTGAGTAATAGGCAAGATTACAGCCCTCCGCGCCGCGCATCGAGCAGCTTGCGCACCGTCTGCATGGCCAGCAAGCCGCCCGCCAGCATTTGCGACAGGGGCGTGCGCCCGCCAAACACGGGATTCTTGTTGGGCAGGCTGACCCATTCATCGGCCAGCTGGTCGCCGTACAGGATGTGCAGGGCCTTGTAAATGCCCAGCAAATACGAAATGCGCGTGATGCGGTCCACTTCCAGCACCCGGTCCGGGTTCTTTTTCCACTCATACCAGGCGCTGCTCGACAAGCCGCCCAGCAGCTCGCGCGCATCGTCGTCGCGCAGCTTCCAGGCGGTCGCCAGCTTGAAAAAGCCTTTCAGCGCCGCCTGCGACAAGCGCTCGCGTTCGGCCCTGGCGTTCAGATCGACGAGGACAGCCGGTTCAAAGCGGCTCTTCGGATAAGCATAGGCAAGATTCATGATGGCTCCTTATATGGATTAATATTACTCCATTTTTGGAAAATTGACAGGGTGCCTGGTAATGGTGCGTGGTGCGCCCAGTGCCGTTGCGGTTCACGGCGCCGGATTGGTCAAAGCAGCTTCCCTGGCCGCCAGCGGGTGTGCCTTCACCACGACGGTGCCGGCCATGAAATCCTGCTGCCCACGGCGTTTTTTATTGAACAGGAGACAGATGAATTCCCCGTAGAGCCAAAGCTGTGCGACAAGCCCGGCCACCCTGGACCAACCGGGCTGCAAGCGCGCCAGTTCAGCCGTTATCTGGTTCGTACTGAGGGAAAGGTAGGCTGCTTCATCGATGCGCAAGCTGCCGATAATGCCGCCAATGGCGGCAAGTGTGCTCAGCACAAGCAACGCGCTGTAGCGGATGGCTGCGGCCTTGAGCGTCACCGGAGTATTGTCGAGCATGCGGATACGCAGTTTGCATGCCAGTAGCCCAGGCGTGCCACCCCAGCGCTTGACGAGATAAATATGGTAGGCCGCGTTGATCGCGATGCCTGGTACCAGCCAATACACCAGGAAAAACTGGCTCTTGGAGATGCCCCAATACACCACGGTGGCCACGACAGGAAGCATGACCACTACATCGACAACAAACGCACCCACGCGGCGCCAGAATCCCCCGTATTCCATATGTCACCTCCAGGCAAGCGGCAGCCGGTAGCTACCAGACCTACTTGATACACTTTTACTGAGGGGAAATGTTGTCTATCGGGCGACAGCTTGCGTTGCGCCAAGATTCTGGTATGCCTCAGGCCGGTTCCGCATGCTCCACCATCAGCTGCACCTTGGTCGTGCCATTGTATTCATTCGCGTCGAGCCGGAAGGCCACGCGCGTGCGTTCGCCCAGGGCGTCCGTGTGGCCGAACCAGATGGCATCGAAGCGCACGCCGTTCTTTTCCAGCAGCAACTTCAGATGGCGCTCCTTCAGGATGCGCTGGCTGACGACGCGGAATTCATCGCAGAACACGGGCGGGGCGAAGCCCTGGCCCCACACTTGCCCATCCATCAGCTCGATGAAGGCCGTCGTGTAATACGCGTCTTCCAGCGGGCCGTCCGTTTCCACCACGCGCTCCAGCTGCTGGGCGCTGAGCCAGGCCTGGCCCACGGCTTCGAACGCTTGCGAAAAGGCGTCGAAGGCGTCGGCGCGGATGGTCAGTCCCGCCGCCATGGCGTGGCCGCCGAACTTGTCGATCAGGCTGGGCGCCCGCTTCGACACGAGGTCGAGCGCGTCGCGCAGGTGGAAGCCGGGAATCGAGCGGCCCGAGCCCTTGATCCAGCCGTCCGCGCCAGGCGCGAAGGTGATGGTCGGGCGGTAGAATTTTTCCTTGAGGCGCGAGGCAACGATGCCGATCACGCCCTGGTGCCAGGATGCGTCGAAGACGCTGATGGTGCTGCTGTTGGCCGGTTCGAAGTCGTCGAGGTGCAGCAGGGCCGTATCCTGCATTTCCGCCTCGATCTCGCGCCGCTTCAGGTTGATGTCGTTCAATTGCTGGGCCAGCGCCCAGGCGCGGCCTTCGTCGTCCGTGATCAGGCATTCGATGCCCAGCGACATGTCCTGCAGGCGGCCGGCCGCGTTCAGGCGCGGGCCCAGCGCGAAGCCCAGGTCGAATGGCGTGGCGCTGCGCGCTTCGCGGCCCGCCACGCGGAACAGCGCCGCCACGCCCGCGTGCATATTGCCCTTGCGCATGCGTTTCAAGCCTTGCGCGACGAGGATGCGGTTATTCGTATCGAGGCGCACCACGTCGGCCACCGTGCCCAGGGCCACCAGGTCGAGCAGGTTATCCAGCTTGGGTTGCGTTTGCGCATCGAAAATACCGCGGCGGCGCAGTTCCGCGCGTAGGGCCAGCAGCACGTAAAACACCACGCCCACGCCCGCCAGGTGCTTGGACGGGAAGCCGCAGGCGGGCTGGTTCGGGTTGACGATGACGGCCGCGTCGGGCAGGGTGTCGGCCGGCAAATGGTGGTCGGTGACGACCACCTGGATGCCGCGCCGGTTGGCCTCGGCCACGCCGTCGATGCTGGCGATGCCGTTGTCGACGGTGATGATGATGTCCGGGGATTTTTCGCGCGCCGTGAGCGCGACGATTTCCGGCGTCAGGCCGTAGCCGTACTCGAAACGGTTGGGGACGATGAAATCGACGTCGGCGCCCATGGCGCGCAAGCCGCGGATGGCTACGGCGCAGGCGGTGGCGCCGTCGCAGTCATAGTCGGCGACGATGACCATGCGTTTTTTTGCGGCGATGGCGTCGGCCAGGAATACGCCGGCCGCGCCGATGTGCAGCAGGCCGGACGGCGGCATCAGGGCCGCCAGTTCGCTCGACAGTTCAGCCGCGTCGGACAGGCCGCGCGAGGCGTACAGCCGGGCCAGCACGGGGTGGATGCCGCCCTGGCGCAGCAATTCGGATTCGCGGTAAGGGCAGGGAC
>CAUSDR010000425.1:0-4945 GCA_963530105.1 uncultured Janthinobacterium sp. | reverse complement strand
CCAGGGGGCGCCTCGCGGGGGGGCGCCCGGGGCCCCCGGCGCTCCACGCCCCCCGCCCACATCGCGCGGTGGGCGGCCTCGACCAGCACAGCAGACACCAACGCCTGATTGCCAGCAGCGGTGATGGTCGGTACCGGCATGTCGGCGCCCGCGCGAGGATGGCCGGTGGTATTGGTCATGACGAATGGTGCAAGCTCAGCCTCGACCAGCGCATGCTTCGCGGCCGCGCCCACCACCGTGCCCAGTGGTTTCTCGATGTCCAGCGCGCGCGGCGCCTGGCCCTCGCGTTCCCCGTAGCCCACCTGTACCAGCGTGGCCACGCCCAGCGCCTTCTCGCCGCGGTGCGCGCCGGTGATGGTGCGGAATGGCTCGGCGATGGATTCGGTGCGGTCGCCGCCCTGGTGCGTGACCGGGACGATGGTTGGTGCCACGACAGAAAAGCCTGGCGCGCTGGTGATGGTCCGCAGGGGTTCGGCCGCCTCCCACACGTTCGGGGCCCTTCCGGTGGTTTTTCTGTTGGCTGTGTTCACGATGAACGGATCGGCCGCATCGACCACGTAGCGCATGATGCCCTTGGCGATGCGGCGCAGCGTGGCCGGCGCCAGCGGCCGGTCGCGTTCGAAGATCGACGGGCACGGCAGGCTGAAATCGATGCACTCGGCCGCCGTGCGATACGGCAGCAGCTTACCGGCGCGAACGCCGATGCTGTCAGGCGCGCCATGGGTCGGCTCTGGCCACTTGATGGCGATGCCGTCGCGGCGCGCCACTAGGAAGAAGCGCTTGCGGATGGTGGGCGTGTCGTGGTCGCAGCCGCGCATTTCGCGGTAGTCGACGGTGTAGCCGTGCGCGCGTAGCTGGCGGATGAACGAATCGAACGTCTTGCCCTTCTTGGCCGGGTCCGGCTTGGCGCTGCCGTCGGCCTCGACCAGTAGCGGGCCCCACGTTTTGAATTCCTCGACGTTCTCCAGCATGATGACGCGCGGCTTGCACTTGGCGGCCCAGCGCAGCGTCACCCAGGCCAGGCCACGGATGCGCTTTTCGACGGGTTTGCCGCCCTTGGCCTTGCTGAAGTGCTTGCAGTCCGGCGATAGCCAGACCAGGCCGACGGGGCGATTGCCCGTCACCTTGATCGGGTCGACGTCCCACACACTTTCGCACAGGTACGTGGTATATGGGTGGTTCGCCGCGTGCATGGCCAGCGCTTCGGGGTCATGGTTGATGGCGATATCGACCGGGCGGCCGAATGCCTGCTCCAGGCCGGTGCTGGTCCCACCGCCGCCGGCGAAGTTGTCGATGATGAGTTCATTGCCCAAGTCGAGCGGTATGGTGAAAAAGTCGCGTTTCATGTAGTGGTCCTGATGTATGCGCGCTATAAGGGCTTACGCGCCAACACTGGTGCAGAAAATTTCTACTTCCGCGATGGAGCGTCGAAGCTTGTTGATCGGGATCATCGACAGCCTGGCGTCGATGCCGTCGGCGGCCAAGCGCAGCGCTGTTGCCTCGTATTCCTTGACGCCGACACGCTGCATGCGCTCATAGCGATCGCAGATCACGCCCATGGTGTCGGTGGCCAGATCGATTGCGTCACCCACCATCCCGCAGCCGCACAGGGCAGCAAATATTTTCGACAGCGTGTTGAACGTGTCGACCGATGGCGCGCCGATGATCGCCTCGACAGCCATGCGCAACTGCAGCGCCAGTTGTCGTTGGGTTTCGGTCATCATCGGCACATTGCCTGCGGGAAGTGGGCGGCGCATGATTAAGCCCGGGCGCTGGCGGCCTGCAGCTGCTCGACGGGCACCTGCCATGGCATGCCGTCGAGCGTGCCGGCCACGCGGACCATGGCGATATGCTGACCATTGCCAACATCAGGCTTGATGCACTCGACCACGCCGGCCTGCGGGCCTTCGTCACTGTCGAAGGCCACCCGGCTGCCGCTGGCAATCACTTTCGAGCTGGTGGCGGACATCATGGTTTGCCCATCAGCACGGTGAAGCCGCTGGCGCGGGCCTGCTCGACGTACTCGCGGAATGCCTCCTCGATGGCATTCTCCGGCCGGTCCAGCTCGTACCAGAACTTCACCTTGCCGGAGCCCAGGCGGTATTTCAGGCGCGCCTTGATGCGGTAGCCGTCGGCCCCCTTGAACAGGCGCGCGCCGATGGCGAACTCACGCGGGATCTCGATGGCGCCGCCCTGCGCGCGCATCGATGGTTTCGGAATAAGCCAACTGGGTCTGGCCATTGTCCAGGCGCTTGTGCGAGCTGAAATTGACTTCCGTCTTCGCCTGCAGGGTCAGCGCTACCGCCAGCAGCGTGTCGCCGGTCGGCAGGCCTTCGCCTGGCACCACGTCGGCGATATTGTCTTCGAGGAAAATGGCGAATTCCTCCTGCTCCTTGAGCTTCTTGTCGTTGGCGATCCAGATTGCCGCCTCGCGGCTCAGTTCCGCCTTGTAGGTCGCGCGGAAGTCGCGCCAGCCGGCCTGCTCGTGATCGGCCAGGTGATGGTGGTCGTTGAGCACTGCCGTCAGCGTGCGTGCATCCAGATCCGCATAGATGTAGCAGTCGCTGGGCGCGCCCTGTTTGCCGACAAACGTCAGGAAACTGTCGAGGTCGCCCAGGTGTACCGTGCCCGTCTTGCGGCTCGGCGCGGGCTGGGCTTTTTCGATGGCGGCCGTGAGGTCTTTCAGGTCGAAGCCTTCCGGCACCAGCATGTAGCTGGCGTTGCCAACTTCCTTGACCGCACTGGCGGTGGCCGTCAGTGCGCCCAGCTTGGCAATCATCGACGAATCGATGTGCGGGTGCTCGCCAGCTGGGAAGTAACTCAGCGCGCTTGCGGCGGCCGGGGTGGTGGTGTCGTTCATTTCGTTGCTTCCTTAAAGGTGGATGGGGCAGGAGCTGGAGCTTCGCGCAGTTCCAGGCTTCCTTGTTTCGGGTGATTGCGCGAGAGATCGTTGTCTTCGGTGAGCCAGAAGAAGTCCTCGCCACGTTCAGGCTTGGGCAGGTCCAGCTTGATTTCGTCGGAGATCGTGACCTTGTCGACGTCCTGGCCACGGCCGGCGGGCTTGATCTTGATTTTCAGGTTGACGGCGCCGCCCTTGCCTGTCTCCTTGACCTTGGCCAGCAGCTCGCCGAGCATGCTGGACAGTTCCGAGTGAGCGCGGCCGTCGCGCAGATCCTGCAAAAACACGGCGAATGCTTTCGATGCCATGGGGGCCTTTCGTAAATAAGTACAGCGGTTGGTGGGTTAATCGTTGTCGTTCGCTTGCAATTTTTTCGGGTCAAACCGGTCGCGGCGCTTCATATGCCGCCGCGCCGTCGTGTACAGCACTACTCTCAGGCTTGGAACCTTGAGCATGGCGTCGAGGGACCAGGTGCTGCGCAGCAGGCCGTGGGCAAACAGCAGCGCGGCGCGGTCAGGTTCGGCCTGGGCCATGTCAGAATCCCTCGCGGTACACGCGTATGGCGTGCAGTACTGAGCGCAGCTGTCCGGCGCCCAGGCGGCGGAAGTGGCGGTGCATATGGATCAGGGTCAGCAGCATTGTCATCGTCGCCCCTACGCTGGCCGTACCGACACGCGGCAAGCGCCAAAGCGCGCTTGGGCATTCATGATTGCGGTGCTGCTGTCGCAGGCGATATCGGTGTAGCGTTCTGGCCGGCAGCCCTCTTGGCGCACGGTGACGATGAAGGTGATCATTTCGGTACATCCTTTACGGGCTGTTGAAGAATCGAAAACACCATTTCTGCGGCGATGGCGTCGTGCTGCTCCAGCGCGCCGGACAAGGTGGCAATGAAGGCATGCGCCCGCGCCTCGGCGTCCAGCGGCTCGCGCTGCCTGGCATCTACGGCGCAGTGACGAATCATCAGCAGTAAATCTGGGGCGCTCATGCGACGCTTATGTCATCGAGCAGCCGACGCATCAGGCTGATGGTTTCGGGCGTTACCGCGCCCGTCAGCTCGTAGTCCATGCTTGCTGCGCGTATGGCCCCGGTCAGTTCCGGCGCATACGCCATGCGTGCCGCTGCCACGCGCGTCGAACCCAAACCTTGCTGCGCCACCGACACCAGCGCGATACGCTGGCCCCGGCCATCGGCCAGGCTGTAGGTCGCGCCAACGGCGTTGCGCTGCGCCCGGTTTGAAAGCACCAGGCTGACACGGTGCACGCGCGCGGGCGCGGGCGCGGTGGCTGCCGGGCGCTGGATATTGTCGAGAGTCATCGCGGATCTCAGGCTGAAATGGATAAAGAATTAAATTGGAAATCTGCGGACGGCGCGGGTACAGGCAATGCTGCGACGGCGTGGCCATAATTGAATTGGGCCATGCGGGCATCGGCCTGGGAAGCGTCCATGTTCCAGTGCGCCAGGAACATGGCGCGAATTTCGATAGCCAGTTCGCTATCGAGCGGATGCAGGTCCGCATCGAGCGGCGTGCTGGCCGACACAGTAGCTGCGCCATGGATGTCGACGCAGCCGAGGGCCGCTTCGGCGGCGGCAAGGATGGTGTTGCGGGAAGGTGCTGCGGCTGCGGTTTGCGGTGCCATGTGGCTCTCCATCAGTTGAGGTTGATGCGTCGATGGAGTGATTATTACATATGTATTTATTCAAAACAATACATATGTAGTTAAATATTTTTGCCGATCACTTTGGCATGCCTTTAGAGGTGCCCTACAACTTTGTTAGGCTTTTTGCTAGAAGGGAACTTCTGCTCTGAGCGAACGTCGCTTGGCTGGGTACTTCGACCAAACAATTTCATTGACATCTATGGATGGTAGTATTTTGTCAATATTAAAGGTGGAGTAAGCTCTAGAGTAGCCTTGGATGCGTGGTGCTAATATGATTATCGGTAGTGAGGGCAAGTCGATCTGCACTAGGTCGAAAACTTGCTGTGCCCTGAATGAGTAATTACAGTCGTCATTGGCGAGTACAAGACCAAAACGAATGTTCTGAACC
>CAUSDR010000424.1:0-4953 GCA_963530105.1 uncultured Janthinobacterium sp. | reverse complement strand
GGGCAGCGCGGCGGCCAGGGAACCCGCGCACAGCAGCGCGCGGCGTTGTGGATTCATCTTCAAAAATTTCCCCTTAGAATTTCACTTTGTACTCGACATACAGGTTGCGGCCGTCCGTGTCGTAGGGCGCGTTGCGCGAGTAAATCAAGCCACGGCTGGCCTGGAACGTTGCTTCATCGGGATATTTGTCCAGCACATTGTCAACGCCGGCACGCATCGATTGTTTGTCGCTGATCTTGTAAGCGACGGCCAGGTCGAGAAATTGCATGGCGCCAAAGCGCTGGAAGATGTCGCCCGTGGCATTGCCCGAATTATCCGTCCACGCGCCATAGTAGCGCACGCGGGCCAGCGTATTCCAGTTGCCCAGGTCATAGTTGCCGCTGATGGTGGCTTTCTGGCGCGGCAAGCGTTCCTCGAAGACTTGCCGCTGGGCAGGGTTCGTCACCAGGCTGGAATTGCCGCCATCGACTGTCGTCGTGTTGTAGTTGTAGGCCAGGGTCAGGTTCAGCTTGCCGTCGCCGATACGGCTCAGGTGGCTGCCGACGATATCGATGCCGCGCGTGGTGGTGTCGAAATCATTCGTGAAATAGCTGACGGAGGTGTAGCGCAGCGGATTGGCCACGCCGGCGGGCACGGCAAACGCGGCGGACGTGCTGAAGCGGTCGCTGACCTTGATGTCATACACGTCGACGGAACCGGAGAAGCCGGCCGCTGTCTTCCACGTAAAGCCCAGCGACATATTCTTCGACTTTTCCGGTTTCAAGGCCTTGGTGCCCAGCAACATGGCCAGCGGATCGTTGTTGGCCAGGCGGCCGCTGGTAAACAACAGCAGGGTCTTGGTGTCGAGGCCCTGATTTGTGCTGTTGGTGTTCGACTGGCCCGGCGTGGGCGCGCGGAAACCTGTCGAGTAGGAGCCGCGCAAGGCCATGTCTTCGCTCAGCGCGTAGCGGGCCGACAGCTTGCCGTTGACGGTGCTGCCGAACTCGGAGAAATGTTCATAGCGGGCCGCGCCGCCCAGGCTCCATGCCTTGGTGACGGGCACTTCCACGTCCAGGTAAGCGGCATAGCTGTCCTGGCCCCAGCTGCCCGCCTGGCGGTCGCTGAAGCCGGGCGCGCCGTTCGAGTTCGCATCGAGGCCGATGGCCGCGCCTGGCCCCACCAGATAGGACGCCGCATCGCCCGCCTTCACGCCATAGGTTTCATTGCGCGCTTCGGCGCCGAAGGCGATGTTGACCGGCTGCGGCAGCGCCGCCACGGGCAGCTCATAATTGAAATTGGCGTTGAGGATTTTTTCCGTCTGCGACAGCTGGCCCAGGTAGAACGCCGTCGGGCTGCCCGGCCCCATCGAGGCATTGATGGAATTGGCCAAGTTGTAATCGATGCGGTTGCGGCCGTAGGAAGCGCTCACATCCCAGCCGAAGCGGTCGTTGACATGGCCGCGCACGCCCGCCACCACCTGCATGTCATCCTGCTCGTTCGAATAGCTGGGGCTGAAACCGAGCGGGTAGATGCTGCGCAAGTCCCAGCCCGGGAACAGGGTGCTGGTTTTATAGGCGCCCGTGCTGGTGTCGGGATTGCGCCAGTTGAAGTCCGAGGTGCCGTCGCTGCGGCTGAACAGGCCGAAACCGTACAGTTCCGTCGTGTCGGACAGGGCCATGCTGGCATTGAAGCCCACGCGCTTGCTGTCGAGCTCGGGCTGGCCCCAGCGCTGCACGGGATTGGGCACCTTCAGTTCCGGATGCGCTTGCTGGAAAGCAATGGCGTCGGTCCGCTGGCGCGTGCGCGACGTGGGGTCGGACTTGGCCAGGGCGCCGAACAACGTCGCCTTGCCCGTCTCGCCAAAGGTAAAGCCCGTTTTCAGGTTGACTTCATTGCCCTTGCCATCGCCTTCCGAATATTGCGAGTGGTGCACGGAAATTTCCGTGCCCACCGTGTCGTCGAGAATGATGTTGATGACGCCCGCGATCGCGTCGGAACCGTACTGAGCCGAGGCGCCGTCGCGCAGCACTTCGATGCGCTTGATGGCGGAGACGGGAATCTGCGCCAGATCGGGCGCCTGTGCGCCGCGCGCGCCCAGCAGCGCGCTGCGGTGGAAACGCTTGCCATTGACCAGCACCAGGGTCTGGTCCGGCGACAGGCCGCGCAGGGTGGCGGGACGCACGAACACTTGTCCATCGGCCATTGGCAGGCGCTGCACCACGTAAGAAGGCACCAGTTGCGCCAGCACATCGTTCAAGTCCGACGATTCGACGGCGCCGATATCTTCGCGGTTGAAGACATCCACGGGCGCCATGGTGTCGAACTGCGTGCGGTTGCTGCCGCGCGTGCCCGTGACGATCACGGCTTGCGGGGCTTCGAGGGAGACGCTGGCGGAGGCTGGGGCAGCGGGCGCATCGCCATGGGCTTGCGCCTGATTGGCGAACACGGCAGTCATGGCACACATCAGGGCCACCGCGCGGGCGATGCGGGTACGGGAGTAGGTCATGGGAAAGTCACTTGGCAGATTGGATCAACAACAACGCGCATGCCGCAAGATTGCATCTTGCATGAAATATCACGAAGTTCGGCTTACTTACATTAAAAGCATCTAAATTGCGCAGATAACGTCAGATGGCGACATCATACGAAGGCAATATTTCACCCGTATGACGAGTTGATCCCCGCGCAAAAAACCACGCGCCCATGAAAAAAGGCGCCAGCGGCGCCTTTGCAGCAAGAGCGGGCAGCGCTCAGCCGCCCGCCACCACCATGCTTTCGATGAGGATGGACCCCGTCTGCTTGGTGCCGCGGCGCAGTTCGTCGGCGCCCACGGCAACGATGTTGCGCAGCATGTCTTTCATGTTGCCGGCGATGGTGATTTCTTCCACCGGGTATTGAATCACGCCATTTTCCACCCAGAAACCGGACGCGCCGCGCGAATAGTCGCCCGTCACGTAATTGGTGCCTTGTCCCATCAGTTCCGTCACCAGCAAGCCCGTGCCCAGCTTTTTCAGCATGGCAACGAAATCGTCACTGGCGGCCGTCTGCGTCGAGGTCAGGTACAGATTGTGCGAACCGCCCGCGTTGCCCGTGGTCTGCATGCCCAGCTTGCGGGCCGTATAGGTCGACAGGAAATAACCTTGCACCACGCCATCTTTCACCACGTCGCGGCTGACGGTCTTCACGCCCTCTTCGTCGAACGGCGCCGACCCCACGCCGCCGATCACGTGCGGGTCTTCGAAGATCTGCACGTGCGACGGCAGCACCTGCGTGCCCAGCGAATCGAGCAAAAAGGTGGACTTGCGGTACAGCGCGCCGCCCGAGGTGGCTTGCACATAGGTACCCAGCAAGCCGGCCGCCAAGGGCGCCTCGAACAGCACGGGACAGGTGCGCGTTCCCAGCTTGCGCGCATTCAGGCGAGACAGGGCGCGCTCGGCGGCGTAGCGGCCGATGGCTTCCGGACTGGACATTTTGGAAGCATCGCGCACGGACGAATACCAGTCGTCGCGCTGCATCTTCGCGCCCTTGCCGGCGATGGGCGCCACGGACAGGGTGTGGCGCGAAAACGGGTAGCCGCCGATGAAGCCGCGCGAATTGGCGGACACGAAGTGCGATTGCTGCACGTGCACGCCCGCCCCTTCGCTGTTGGTGATGCGCGGGTCGACGGCAAAGGTGGCCGCTTCGGCGCGCTGGGCCAGCACGACGGCTTCCTCGGCGGAAATGAGCCACGGATAGTACAGTTGCAAGTCGCGGGGGGCCATTTCCAGCAATTCGGCGTCGGCCAGGCCCGCGCAATCGTCCTCGGCCGTGAAGCGGGCGATGTTGTAGGCGGCGTCCACCGTGGCGCGCAGGGCGGACGGGGAGAAATCGGAGGTGCTGGCATTGCCGCGCTTCTTGCCGACAAACACCGTCACGCCCATGCCCTTGTCCTTGTTTTGCTCGATCGTCTCGATCTTGCCTTTTCGGACAGACACGGACAGGCCGCCCCCTTCGCTGACTTCGACGGCGGCATCGGTGCCGCCCGCTTCCCGCGCAAAAGACAACACATCACGGGCCAGTTGCTGCAATTGCTCTTGACTATGGGTAAATACGGAGTCGTTCATGCGCTGTTTTCTTCGGAAAGCCGCTAAAACGGTTATCATAGCAGTCGTTTACAGTTTACAGGAGCGGTCCACAAGTCCTCTCCCGCCTTATATATCATGCCAAATCCAAACCGGGGAGCTTGCGGCTTCCAATCCACCGAATTCGAACAGGAATATGAGCGTCCTTCGAAGTCGGAACTCAAGCGCCAGATGACCGTCCTGCAAAAGCTGGGCGAAGAACTTGTCAATGAGGCACGTGACCGCGTCAAGCGCGTTCCGATGCCGGAAGACGTGCGCGACGCCATCCTCGAGTGCCAGCAGATCAAGGATCACGAAGGCCGCCGCCGCCAGCTGCAATACGTGGGCAAGAAGATGCGCACCCTGGACGAGGAAGAAGTTGCCGCGATCCAACGCACCATCGATAGCTGGAAAGGCTTGTCGAAAGCCGACACGGCCAATATGCACGCGATGGAACGCCGCCGCGACAAGCTCTTGACGGACGACAAGGCACTGACCGTCTTGCTGTCGGAAAACCCGGAACTGGACGTGCAGCACCTGCGCACCCTGATCCGCAATGCCCGCAAGGAACAGGCCGAGAACAAGCCGCCGAAAGCCTACCGCGAAATCTTCCAGATCTTGAAAGAGATCGCCAAGAAGAACAACAGCGGCAAGAAAGACGCCGATGAAGATGGCGTTGAGCCAGAAGACGACGAATAACCCTACAGCAAGGGCTGGTGCCGCCCCCCACAGGGGACGAGCCCGGCTTTTGCACCTGGGTTGGCAAAAACCGGGATCAGCCCGGTTTTTTTACGACATAGATAGGTGCCCCATGACCACTCTCGAAGACGAATTGATTATCGGCCTCGTGTCGATCTCGGACCGCGCCAGCGGC
>CAUSDR010000423.1:0-4972 GCA_963530105.1 uncultured Janthinobacterium sp. | reverse complement strand
GGGCGCGGCTGCGTGGCCATTTTCCCTGGTTTTCATAGTGGCGCGGCGTCGTTGCCGCAAGCATGTGCGCTGCTGGCACGGCATTTGCAATACCCATGTGCATAGCCACTCCGTGAAACATTCGGGACCGTCCGAAACCCATAAGGTGAACACATGACTCAATACTCCGCAGGTGCCGCATTCCGCAAGGCCGTCCAGGAAGAATCCCCGTTGCAAGTGGTTGGCGCCATCAACGCCAACCACGCCCTGCTGGCCAAGCGCGCCGGCTACAAGGCAATCTACCTGTCCGGCGGCGGCGTCGCGGCCGGCTCCCTGGGCTTGCCCGACCTGGGCATTTCCAGCCTGGACGACGTGCTGACGGATATCCGCCGCATCACGGACGTGTGCGACCTGCCGCTGCTGGTCGATGCCGACACGGGCTTCGGCGCCTCCGCCTTCAACGTGGCGCGCACCGTGAAATCCATGATCAAGTTCGGCGCGGCCGGCCTGCACATCGAAGACCAGGTGGGCGCCAAGCGCTGCGGCCACCGTCCGGGCAAGGAAATCGTGAGCAAGGAAGAAATGGTCGACCGCATCAAGGCGGCCGTCGATGCGCGCACGGACCCGAACTTCGTCATCATGGCGCGCACCGATGCGCTGGCCGTCGATGGCCTGGATGCGGCGCTGGAACGCGCCGTCGCCTGTGTGGAGGCGGGCGCCGACATGATCTTCCCGGAAGCCATCACGGACCTGGACATGTACGCCACCTTCGCCAAGGCCGTCAACGTGCCGATTTTGGCCAATATCACGGAATTCGGTTCCACGCCGCTGTTCACGCTGGACGAACTGCGCAGCGCCCACGTGGGCCTGGCGCTGTATCCGCTGTCCGCCTTCCGCGCCATGAACAAGGCGGCGGAAAACGTCTACCAGGCGCTGCGCCGCGACGGCACGCAAAAGAATGTGCTCGACACCATGCAGACGCGCATGGAGCTGTATGAATCGATCAATTACCACGACTTCGAGCAAAAGCTGGACGCGCTGTTTGCCGCGCAAAAGAAGTAATCGCCTACAAAGAGCGGGCCACCCGATGGCCCGCCGCACTGCACTGACATTCATCTTCTGGAGAACACAATGACCGCACCGCAAGCCGCCACTTTCAAGCCTAAAAAATCCGTCGCCCTGTCCGGCGTCACCGCCGGCAATACGGCGCTGTGCTCGGTCGGCAAGACCGGCAACGATTTGCACTACCGCGGCTATGACATCCTGGACGTGGCCGACAGCTGCGAGTTCGAGGAAATCGCCTACCTGCTGGTGCACGGCAAGCTGCCGACTGCCGCCGAACTGAAAGGCTACAAGGCCAAATTGAAGTCGCTGCGCGGCCTGCCGTCAGCCGTCAAGCTGGCGCTGGAAGCGCTGCCGGCCGCCGCCCATCCGATGGACGTGATGCGCACGGGCGTGTCCGTGCTGGGCTGCACCCTGCCGGAAAAGGACGACCATAACGCGCCCGGCGCGCGCGACATCGCCGACCGCCTGATGGCGTCGTTCGGCTCCATGCTGCTGTACTGGTACCACTACAGCCATAACGGCAAGCGCATCGAAGTGGAAACGGACGACGACTCGATCGGCGGCCACTTCCTGCACCTGCTGCACGGCGAAAAACCGTCGGCGTCGTGGGAAAAAGCCATGCACACGTCCTTGATCCTGTACGCGGAACACGAATTCAACGCTTCCACCTTCACCAGCCGTGTCATCGCCGGCACGGGTTCGGATATCCATTCGGCCATCACGGGCGCCATCGGCGCGCTGCGCGGCCCGAAACACGGCGGCGCCAATGAAGTGGCGCTGGACATCCAGAAGCGCTACGACAATGCCGACGAAGCGGAAGCGGACATCCGCGAACGCGTGGCCAACAAGGAAGTGGTGATCGGCTTCGGCCATCCCGTCTACACGATTTCCGACCCGCGCAACGTCGTCATCAAGGAAGTGGCGCGCAATCTGTCGCTGGAAGCGGGTTCCACGAAAATGTTCGACATCGCCGAGCGCCTGGAAACGGTCATGTGGGAAATCAAGAACATGTTCCCGAACCTGGACTGGTTCTCGGCCGTGTCTTACCACATGATGGGTGTGCCGACGGCGATGTTCACGCCGCTGTTCGTCATCTCGCGCACCTCGGGCTGGGCCGCCCACATCATCGAGCAGCGCATCGACAACAAGATCATCCGCCCGAGCGCCAACTACGTGGGCCCGGAAGACCTGGAATTCGTGCCGATCAAGGACCGCAAATAATGAGTACCCCCATGAATACGCTGCACCGCAAATCCTTGCCGGGAACAGGGCTGGACTACTTCGACACGCGCGCCGCCGTCGATGCGATCGCCCCAGGCGCTTACGCCACCTTGCCCTACACTTCGCGCGTGCTGGCTGAAAACCTGGTGCGCCGCTGCGACCCGGCCACCTTGAACGCTTCGCTGGGCCAGTTCATCGAACGCCGCCGCGACCTCGACTTCCCGTGGTTCCCCGCGCGCCTCGTCTGCCATGACATCCTGGGCCAGACGGCCCTGGTCGACCTGGCCGGCCTGCGCGACGCCATCGCGGCCCAGGGCGGCGACCCGGCCCTGGTCAACCCGGTGGTGCCCACGCAGCTGGTGGTCGACCACTCGCTGGCCGTCGAATGCGGCGGTTTCGATCCCGACGCCTTCGCCAAGAACCGCGCCATCGAAGACCGCCGCAACGAAGACCGTTTCGACTTCATCGACTGGACCAAGAAAGCGTTCAAGAACGTTGACGTGATTCCTCCAGGCAATGGCATCTTGCACCAGATCAATCTTGAGCGCATGTCGCCCGTGATCCAGGTGCAGGATGGCGTAGCCTATCCGGACACCCTGGTGGGCACGGATTCGCACACGCCCATGGTCGATGCGCTGGGCGTGATCGCCATCGGCGTGGGCGGCCTGGAAGCGGAAAGCGTGATGCTGGGCCGCGCCTCGTGGATGCGTTTGCCCGACATCATCGGCGTCAAGCTGACGGGCAAGCCGCAGCCGGGCATCACGGCCACGGATACCGTGCTGGCGCTGACGGAGTTCCTGCGCAAGCAGAAGGTCGTCTCGTCCTACCTGGAATTTTATGGCGAGGGCGCGTCGCACCTGACCCTGGGCGACCGCGCCACGATTTCCAACATGGCGCCGGAATTCGGCGCCACGGCCGCCATGTTCTATATCGACGAGCAAACCATCAAGTATCTGAAATTGACGGGCCGCGACGACGAACTGGTGAAGCTGGTGGAGCTGTACGCGAAAGAGACGGGCCTGTGGGCCGACAGCCTGAAGGATGCGCAGTACGAGCGCGTCCTGAGCTTCGACCTGTCGTCCGTCGTGCGCAATATCGCCGGGCCGTCGAACCCGCACAACCGCGTGCCGACGTCGGAACTGGCCGCGCGGGGCATTTCCGGCGTGGTGGAAAACGAGCCGGGCAAGATGCCGGACGGCGCCGTCATCATCGCCGCCATCACCAGCTGCACCAACACGAACAACCCGCGCAACATGATCGCCGCCGGTTTGATCGCGCGCAATGCCAACCGCCTGGGGCTGACCCGCAAGCCGTGGGTGAAATCGTCGCTGGCGCCCGGCTCGAAGACGGTGGAACTGTACCTGCAGGAAGCGGGCCTGATGCCGGAACTCGAACAGCTGGGCTTTGGCGTGGTGGCTTTCGCCTGCACCTCGTGCAACGGCATGTCGGGCGCGCTCGATCCCGTCATCCAGGACGAAGTGGTGTCGCGCGACCTGTACGCGACCGCCGTTTTGTCGGGCAACCGCAACTTCGACGGCCGCATCCACCCGTACGCGAAGCAGGCTTTCCTCGCCTCGCCGCCGCTGGTGGTGGCCTACGCCATCGCCGGCACCATCCGCTTCGACATTGAAAAGGATGTGCTGGGCCATGACGCGGATGGCAAACCGATTTTGCTGAAGGATATCTGGCCGTCGGACGAGGAAATCGACGCCATCGTCGCCGCCAGCGTCAAGCCGGAGCAGTTCCGCAAGGTGTACATTCCAATGTTTGCCGCGCAGGCCGACGACGGCCAGAAAGTCAGCCCCCTGTACGACTGGCGTCCGCAGACGACGTATATCCGCCGTCCGCCGTACTGGGAAGGCGCGCTGGCCGGCGCACGCCCCTTGAAAGGCATGCGTCCGCTGGCCGTCCTGGGCGACAACATCACCACCGACCACCTGTCGCCATCGAACGCCATCATGCTCGACAGCGCGGCCGGCGAGTACCTGGCGAAAATGGGCTTGCCCGAGGAAGACTTCAATTCCTACGCCACGCACCGGGGCGACCATCTGACGGCGCAGCGCGCCACATTCGCCAATCCGACCCTGAAGAACGAAATGGTCATCGAGGACGGCAAGGTGAAGGCCGGTTCGCTCACGCGCATCGAGCCGGATGGCACGATTTCGCGCATGTGGGAAGCCATCGAGACCTATATGGAGCGCAAGCAGCCCCTTATCATCATCGCCGGCGCCGACTATGGCCAGGGTTCCTCGCGCGACTGGGCCGCCAAGGGCGTGCGCCTGGCCGGCGTGGAAGCCATCGTGGCCGAAGGTTTCGAGCGCATCCACCGCACCAACCTGGTGGGCATGGGCGTCCTGCCGCTGGAGTTCTTGCCTGGCGTGAACCGCAAGACCCTGGGCATCGATGGCAGCGAAACCTACGACGTCGTGGGCGAGCGCACGCCGCGCTCCACTCTGACCTTGTTGATCCACCGCAAGAACGGCGAGACGCTGGAAGTGCCCGTCACCTGCCGCCTCGATACGGCGGAAGAAGTGTCGATCTATGAAGCCGGCGGCGTGTTGCAGCGCTTCGCGCAGGATTTCCTCGAGTCGGCGAAAGCCGCGTAGTGGCGATGTGATCGCGCAATTCACCCCAAAGGCAAGGTCTGGGGTCGGACCCTCACGGGCCGACCCCGGCCATTCGTCGTTGGGTTTAATCAGCCATTCAA
>CAUSDR010000422.1:0-4978 GCA_963530105.1 uncultured Janthinobacterium sp. | reverse complement strand
TGCGTCGTTCAGCGAGGGGGCGAATTATAGCCAAGGCCCGCCAACGCCGCAAGGGCTATTTTCAGCGCTGGCACTTACTTTGCTTATTACCGTTACAGCAACAGCATGCAGCCGTGCTTTTGCTCACTTTCTGCACAGGTGCTACATTATGGAACACCAGTGCAGGTACAGAGAGCCGCGCCCATGAGCAGCGGCCAACCGAGACAAAGAGAACACTATGCACCGTCCGACTGCTCCAGATCCGAACAGTTCCACCGCCACGTCCGCATGGTCAGAGAATATGCCGCTGATTATCGAGACATCCCACCGGCGCTCCCTCGACTATGGCTTGCAGCCGGAATCCCCGGCGGACTTCAGTCCATTGGCGCGCAGCGACCTTTCCGTGCTGATCGAACAGAACCGCCTGCTGCATGCGCATGCCGTGCCGGCCATGGAAACGCTGTACCAGCAAATCATCAACACCCACAATATGGTGATACTCACGGACGCCACCGGCGTCATCGTGCACTCGCTGGGCGACGACGATTTCCTGGAAAAGGCCAACCGGGTGGCGCTGCAGCCGGGCGTGGCCTGGTCCGAGGCCAGCAAGGGCACGAATGCCATCGGCACGGCCATCGTGGAAAAGTCGCCGGCGCTGGTGCACGCGGACCAGCACTACCTGGCGGCGAACCACTTCCTCACCTGCTCGGCAGCGCCCATCGCCGACCATCTGGGCAATGTGATCGGCGTGCTCGATGTTTCCGGCGACCAGCGCAGCTTCCACAAGCACACCATGGCGCTGGTGCGCATGTCCGCGCTGATGATCGAGAACCAGCTGTTCTCCGCCACCTTCGAAGACGCCATCACCCTGCACTTCCATACGCGCCCTGAATTCATCGGCACCCTGATGGAAGGTATCGCCTCGTTCAGTCCCGGCGGGCGCTTCCTGGCCGCCAACCGCCATGGCTTATTCCAGCTTGGACTGCCATTCTCGGCGCTGCAATCGCATACCTTCAGCTCCCTCTTTGGCTTGCCTGTCTCGGCGCTGTATGAACATTACCGCACCGCCGCTCCCGGCCTGCTGAACCTGTGCATGCATAACGGCGTACGCGTGGTGGGCCGCGCCCAGCTGCGCCTGGCGAACAGCGTGTTCCAGCATTCGCTAAGCGGTGAACGGGCAACACCCGCCGTTCCTGCCAATGCGGCGGTCGCCGCCAACCAGGCCGCAGCCCAGGCACGCCGGCTGTCCGGCTTGCGCTACCTGCGCACGGGCGACCAGCAACTGGAGCTGGTGATCGACAAGGTCACGCGCGTACTGGGGCGCGATATCCCCATCATGATCATGGGCGAGACGGGGACAGGAAAAGAATTGCTGGCACAGGCGATCCATAACGATTCGCCGCGCGCCATGAGCCCTTTCGTCGCCGTCAACTGCGCCTCGATACCGGAAACCCTGATCGAGTCGGAACTGTTTGGCTACGAAGACGGGGCGTTTACGGGCGCGCGCAAGAAAGGCGCGGTCGGTAAAATCCTGCAGGCGAATGGCGGCACGCTCTTTCTCGACGAGATCGGCGACATGCCCTTCAGCCTGCAGGCGCGCTTGCTGCGCGTGCTGCAGGAACGCATGGTCACGCCGCTGGGCAGCGACAAGTCGATTCCCGTCAACGTGGAACTGATTTGCGCCACCAACCATAATCTGCGCGAACGCATGGCCAAGGGCTTGTTCCGCGAAGACTTGTACTACCGGCTCAATGGCCTGGTGGTCAAGCTGCCGCCGCTGCGCGAGCGCACGGACCTGGAAACAGTGGTCAAAAAAATCCTTGCCACCGAGGCGGAGAATGGCCGCTATCACGTCTCGCCGGAGATCCTGGCCCTATTCCACCAACACCGCTGGCCTGGCAACTTCCGCCAGCTCACGAACCTGCTGCGCACCGCCATCGTGATGGCCGGCGACGAACATGAAATCTGCCTGCGCCACATGCCGGACGATTTCCTTGACGATATCGAACAAAGCCTGCCGCTGGACCCTGGCGCCAGTCCCGAACGCCTGCTGGCGCAAGGGGCCAACCTGGAAGAGATGGAACAGTCGGTGATCCTCAAGTCGCTGGAAGCGAATGGCGGCAACGTCTCGGCCACGGCGCGCGCGCTGGGCGTGTCGCGCAATACGATTTACCGCAAGATCCCCAATCTCAAATAGCCGCGGCGGGATTCACGCGGCACTGGCAGGAAAACCCGACGAGCGCCACGCTTTGCCCTGCTTGTCGATGGCCAGCAGGTCGACGCCGGGCAGGCTGGCCGCCAGCACGCTGGCGCGTTCGCGGCCCAGCACCATGAAGGCGGTCGAAAGGCCATCGGCCAGCATGCCCGTGTTGGCCATCACAGTCACGCTGGCCAGTTCCTGCGGCGAATCGCCCAAGGCAGGATCGAAGATATGGTGATGCCGGTAATCCGGCGTGAATGCGGTGGCGTAATCGCCGGAGGTGGCCACGGCGCAGCCGTTGATGTGCAGGGTCGCCGCCAGCGCCTGCGCATCGCGCGGGTCGCGCACGCCCAGTACCCACGGCTGATGCGCGCGCTTGCGCCCGCGCGCCACGAATTCGCCCGTATCGAGCAGCGCATGCTGTACGCCGTGCGCGCGCAGCGCCGCCAGCGCCATGTCGGCCGCGTAGCCCTGCGCCAGGCCATTGAGCGTAAGCGCCATGCCCGGCCGCGCAAAGCGCACCTGATTCTCATCGAATTCCATGTCGCGCCAGCCCGCCAGCGCCAGCGCCGCGCGTCGCTGCGCCTCCGTCGGCAAGGCATGACGCGATGCCGCCGCGTCAAAGGCGCGCCACAGGGACTGCACCGTGATGTCGAAAGCGCCATCCGTCAATTGCGACAATGCGCGCGCCTGCGCCAGCACGGCCAGCAACTGCGCGTCGGGCCGATGCAGCACGCCATGCTCGTTCAACCGGTATACCTGGCTGTCCGGGCGATAAATGCTCATCAAGTGATCCACCCGCTGCGCGGCAGCCAGCGCGTCGCTGATCGCCAGGCGCGCCAGCCGCGCATCCGCGTGCACCAGCGCGACCGTGATCGTCGTGCCGAAAGCCAGCGCCGCCCCCGCATGCACCTGGTCGCGCGATGGCCAGGCAGCAAAGACGCTGGCGCCCATGGTCCCCAGCGAGGCGGCGATAAAAGTACGGCGTTTCATGATACGGCTCCTTTGTCGCGATGAATGGCGATCATGCGCGCGCGTTTGCGCTCCAGCAGGCGCGGTGCGCATTTTTGTTCACTTTCGTGGATGACGACGCAGTCCATGCACTGGAAGCATTCCGCATACGCCACCCCACCATTGGCCTCGATGGCCTGGTAGTCGCAGCGGTGGCGGCAGGTCTGGCACGGCGTGCCGCATTCGGCACGGCGCGGTATCCAGTCGAGCAACCGGAAACTTCCCAGCAGCGCCAGCGAAGCGCCCAGCGGACACAGATAGCGGCAAAAGAATTTGTGGACGAATGCGCTGATCGCCAGCAGCGCCAGCGCATACGCCACATACGGCCAGGCGCGCACGAAGTTCAGGGTGATCGCCGTTTTGAACGGCTCGACCTCCACCAGCGCATCCGTCGTGCCGCCCACACCATCGAGCAAGGCGACAATGACGACCAGCGCCAGCGCCACATACTTGAGGCGCTTCAAGCGCATATCGGTCGTACTGCGCAATTTCAGCTGCGGCACCCTGCAGGCGCGCGCCAGCTTGCCCGCCAGCTCCTGCAGCGCGCCAAAGGGACACAGCCAGCCGCAAAACGTGCCGCGCCCCCACAGCAGCAGCGATACCAGCACGAAGCCCCACAGCGCCACCGTCATCGGGTCGAACAGCAGAAATGACAGGCTGCGCCCCGCCACCAGCGCCTGCAGCACGCCCGTGAGATTGACGATGGAGAGCTGCGCCTGCGCGTGGTAGCCGATAAAGCCCAGCGTGAACAACAGATAGGCTGCGCGAAACCACTGGAAACGCCGGGCATGCGCGCTGAGCCGGCGCGGCAGCGACAGGGCCAGCGCCAGCACGGCCAGTCCGACCGCCAGGATCAGCAGGTCGCCCCGGCGTTCCCGCCATGCGGCATGCCAGGCCTCCTGCTTGCCAGGCTGTCCACCCGTCACGAAACGCGGCGCGATGCGATAGCTGATTGGCAGCTCGCGCGTGATGCGCTCCGGGTAGAACTGGCCCTTGCTGCGCGTGACGGGCAGCGTGAAATCGAAGGCGGCGCCCGGGTCGAGTCCCGCCTCGGCCGGCACGCGGAACACCGTCAGGCTGGCATCAGCGGGGACGGATATGCCAGGCAGCAGTTTCAGGTCCAGATCGAGGTCGCGCATATCGATGGCCAATTGATCCTGCCGCAGCAGCAGGCGCTCGGGGATGCCGCCGCGGATGAAATCATCGCCCGGCACGCGGTGGCGCCCGGACGAGATGACGAGGATAGCCTGGTCGCCCGCGCCTATCCACGGCTTGAGCTTGAGCCGACTGTCCGGCGTCAGCAGGCTGTGCGCCACGCTGGGCACGGAGATGCACGCCACGTACAGGTCGATGAACGTGTCGTCGGGCCGGCGCAGCGCTTCCTCGTCCAGGCGGGCGCCGTCGCTGCCCGCGTACAGCCGCTCCATGTCGCCATTGCTGACGCGCAGGCGACGCAGCAAGCCCTCGTCGCGCAGGCGCTGGAAGGTCATCGTCTCCAGCATGTCAGGCCGCACATGGGCCATGCTGCCCGCCGCGCGCGCCTGGCCAAAGCCCAGCTTCTTGCGCGACACCAGCAAGGCGGCCGCCAGCACGCTCTCGTTGATGATGCGCACCGAGACGGTCGCCTTGGATATGCCGTCGATATAGACGCGCGAGGCATCCGGGTGGCGGGCGCGCCGCGTGTTCGTCTCGATACTGATGTTCTGTTTCAGCGACACGCCCTGGTACTGCCTGACGAAGTCGAACAGGGGCGCTTCGCCCAGGCCGTACTGGAACACGGGTTCATGC
>CAUSDR010000421.1:0-4979 GCA_963530105.1 uncultured Janthinobacterium sp. | reverse complement strand
CCAGTGTGAAAGTAGGTTATCGTCAGGCTTGTTATTCGCAGTAGAGAAAAACCCCGCCGGTACCCGGCGGGGTTTTTTTTCGTCTGGTGCTTTTTCACCATAAAACTGCCGCTTTTATCCACCATCGTCAGGCAAAATCCTATATAATTCGCCTCCTCAGATCAGATGGTTTGCTGCCCCATTGGGAGCAGGCTGTTGAAAAAGTTATGCCTGATGACCATAGCAAGTTGGTCCCACCCCTTCCCATCCCGAACAGGACCGTGAAACAACTTTGCGCCGATGATAGTGCTGCAACCAGTGTGAAAGTAGGTTATCGTCAGGCTTGTTATATAAAAAAACCCCGCGTGTGCGGGGTTTTTTTTCGTCCATTGCCTTCATCGTGCTATACGCCCCAGGTGATGCTTTCACCTTCGGCCTTGGCCGAGCGCAGCATTTCCATCAGCGGGAAGGCGCGCTGCGACAAATGCACCTTTTGCGCGCGCGCATGTTCACCCGATTCACCATCTTCCAGCGTTTCCGGCGTATGCGCATCGTGTTCGACGTCGTTTTCCGGATGCCGTTTGCTTTCTGCCACTTCTTTTTCCAGCAAGGCCAGGGCTTCACCCGCTTCCGCCGCGGTGATGACGCCGCGTGTCGGGTTTTTGTGCAGGATGTCGAGGATGCGCTGGGCATGTTCCTGGTACATCAGCACTTCAGGGGAGGATTTGGATTTGAATGAGATCAACATAGGTACTTTCTGAAACTTGTTGTTGGTGTCGAAACAATATCACGACTTGAAAATTTACACAGGCCGTCCGATTGCCAACGTGCATGCGTGCAGGCTGGATGGTCTTATCTGTTGGACAGCGCACCCATTTACAAGGGCCGGCTATTCATGCAGGCCACTGTTTAAGCAATCGTTAAGTCTCAATCCAGTTTTACGGAATCGATGAAAGTATCGATGGTCTCCCGCGACAGCTTGCTTTCCTCGCCGAGGATGATGATTTGGACGATGTGTTTATCCTGTGCCACGAAACGCCCGACCAGCAAGACGGGCTTGCCTTGCTGCGTACCAGTTGCCTCGATGTTCAGCGTACTGCGCTGGCGCGTGCCGGCCGCGCTGCTGCTGGCTGCCGAGGCCGTTTTTTCACTGCGCACCTTGCCGTCGATATTTTTCAACAAGGCTGTCTTCATGGCGGGCAGGGCCGCTTGCGCCTGTTCCGCGCTATCGAGGGTGGCATTGCCGATGGCGAAAGTACTGCCGTCGACTTCGCTGGCCGTCATGGTCAGGCTGACCTTCTTGCCATCGAGGTCGATCTCGCGGGTCAGCACGGCCGGTTTGCCGGGAAACAGCGCCGTGAACTGGGCGTCCGGGCTGCGATAGTCGCGCCAGTCGAATTTGGGACTGCAAGCGGACAGCACGCTGGCTGCTGCGAGCGTGGCCAACAAGACGGCAAGTGATGTTTTTTTCATCAGCAGATGGTAGCAGTGCCGCGTGCCATGCGCAATCGCGCACGCGTGCGCAGGCAGTCAGATCTCTGTCAGTACGCGCCGGTATTGAATCGCTTCGGCAAGATGCGGGGCCATGATGGCAGCACTGCCCGCCAGGTCGGCGATGCTGCGGGCCACGCGCAAGACCCGGTGATAGGTGCGCGCCGACCAGTGCAGGCGCAGCATGGCGCCGTGCAACAGCCGTTCGCCCTGTTGTTCCAGCCGGCAATGTTGTTCCAGTTCCGTATTGCTGAGACGTTGGTTGGACTTGCCCTGGCGCGCCACTTGCAAGGCGTAGGCGGCCGCGACCCGCGCGGCGATGTGCCGCGTGCCTTCGCCTGGCGCCGCCTGCCTGCCCAGCGACGCCGGCGGCATGGCGGCCACTTCGATCTGCAAGTCGATGCGGTCGAGCAAGGGGCCGGAAAGACGGCTGTGATAGCGCCGCACGGCGTCCGGCGTGCAGCGGCAGCGGCCTGACACGTGACCCAGGTAGCCGCAAGGACAGGGATTCATGGCGGCGATCAGCTGAAAGCGGGCGGGAAACTCGGCCTGGCGGGCCGCCCGCGAAATGGTGATGAGGCCAGACTCCAGCGGCTGGCGCAAGACATCAAGCACGCGGCGATCAAACTCGGCGATTTCATCGAGAAAGAGGACGCCGCAGTGGGCCAGCGAGATTTCACCGGGCCGCGGGACATTGCCGCCGCCGACCAGCGCCACGCCGGAGGCGGTCTGGTGCGGCGCGCGGTAGGGGCGCCGTTTCCAGTGTTCCACCTTGAAATGGCCGCACAGCGAGTGCACGGCTGCCGATTCCAGTGCTTCCTCGTCGCTCATCGGCGGCAGCACGCCGGGAAAACGGCTGGCCAGCATGGTCTTGCCGGCACCCGGCGGGCCTACCATCAGGACGTTATGGCCGCCCGCGGCCGCCACTTCCAGTGCGCGCCGTGCCTGCTCCTGTCCCTGCACATCGGCGAAATCGGGATAGGGAAACGTGGGCGTCGGCACGCTGGGCTGGTGCCGCTGCAGGGCCGTCTGGCTGGCGCGGACGGCAAAATGCGCACACACTTCAAGCAAGCTCTGTGCTGGGTAGATGCTGGCATCGCTGACCAGCGCCGCCTCGTCGGCGTTCGCCTGCGGCAGGATGAAGGCGCGCGCTGTCCCCGTCTTGCTGCGCTGCATGGCAAACGTCATGGCCAGCGCGCCGCGAATGGGGCGCAACTGGCCCGACAGCGACAGCTCGCCCGCAAATTCGTACTCGTGTAATTGGTCGCCCGGCAATTGGCCGGAGGCGGCCAGGATGCCCAGGGCAATGGGAAGGTCGAAGCGGCCCGATTCCTTGGGTAAATCCGCCGGTGCCAGGTTGACGGTGATGCGCCGCGCCGGCATCTCGAAACCGCAGTTTTGCAGCGCGGCGCGCACGCGGTCGCGCGATTCCTTCACTTCCGTATCGGGCAAGCCAACGATGGTAAACGAGGGCAAGCCGTTGGCAAGGTGGACTTCGACACTGACCTCGGGCGCCTCCATGCCGGCCAGGGCGCGGCTTTTCAGGACTGCCAGTCTCATGAGTTTCCCCTGCACCGCGGGCGCGGGCAGCTTCAGTCTAGCCGTCAGCGCAGCCTGGGCTTTGCGCTATGCCAGCAAGGCGGCCGATAACGGTGCCTTGCCTGTGGCGAATCAAGCCTTCGGGTCGTTCAGGCGTGCTTCCAGTTCGATCAGGCGCAATTCCAGTGCGTCCAGCTTGGCGCGCGTCTTTGCCAGCACTTGTGCCTGGATATCGAACTCTTCGCGCGTCACCAGATCCAGGCGGGCAAAGCCTTGGGTCATCATCGATTTGACATTCTTTTCGATGTCCTTGGCGGGCGAGTTTTCGATGGCTTGGTGGATCTTGCCTTGCAAATCGTTAAAGAAGGTATTCATGTCCATGGTCAGTCCTTTTATGGTGCAGCCTGTGCATCGCACCATTGCGGTGCACAGCGGCGTTAATCTGGTGCGAATCTGGGCAGTTACAACTTTCCAGCAGTTTCTTGTGGCCGGTCCAAGGGCGTGCAGGGTATGTATGGACGGAAATGCAGCTGTCAAGGCGGCAATGGAGCTGGCACGTATTCTGCTAAAGAAGCTATGAACGCTTTGTGATCTCCAGACAAGATTTTAAACCTCAACCGCTTTAAAAGTTCAATAAAAGGGAATCGCCATGAAGAATCTGTCCAAGAACATGACTTTAGCTGCAGCGTTGACGTTGGCCCTGGCCGCTTTGAGCGGCAGCGCCATGGCCCAGGATGCGGCTGCAGCGCCGGCTGCCGAAGCGGTGCCCGACAATGTCGTGAGCTACAACGTGGCGCTGACCACCGATTACCGCTACCGTGGCGTCTCGCAAAGCCGTCTCGACCCTGCCATCAGCGGTGGTGCCGACTATACCCACAATCCGACGGGCCTGTATGTGGGCACGTGGCTGTCCAGCATCAAATGGATCAAGGACGGCGGTGGCGATACGAATCTGGAATGGGATGTTTATGGCGGTAAACGGGGCGAGATCAGCAAGGATTTCACGTATGACGTGGGTGGCCTGTATTACTTTTACCCATCGAACGGCTTGAGCACCAATGCGAATACCTTCGAGCTGTACGGCCAGCTGGGCTATGGCCCGGCCTACATCAAATACTCGCATTCGACGACCAATCTGTTCGGCGTTGCCGACAGCAAGAACAGCGGTTATCTCGATGTCGGCGCCAACATCGATGTAACGGATGGCTACCTGCTGAACCTGCATGTGGGCCGCCAGAAGGTCGCGCACAATGATTCCCTCAGCTATACCGACTACAAGCTGGGCGTCACCAAGGACTTCGGCGTGGCGACCGTCGCCCTGGCCTACGTCAAGGCCAATATTACGTCGCTGGCGCCAAATGGCAAGAATCTGGCGAAAAGCGGCCTCGTACTGACTGTTTCCAAAACCTTTTAAGCGAGACTGCCATGAAAATGATTACTGCAATCATTAAACCGTTCAAACTGGACGAAGTGCGTGAAGCCTTGTCGGCTATCAATGTGCAAGGGATTACCGTCACCGAAGTCAAGGGATTTGGCCGCCAGAAAGGCCACACGGAACTCTACCGTGGCGCCGAGTATGTCGTCGATTTCCTGCCAAAAACCAAAATTGAAGCGGCCGTCGATGACGCCATCGTCGACCAGGCCATCGAAGCGATCGAAGGCGCCGCGCGTACCGGTAAAATCGGCGATGGCAAGATTTTTGTGTACAACCTGGAACAAGTCATCCGCATCCGTACCGGTGAAACCGGCAACGAAGCGCTCTAAGGGGAATATTGATGCGTAAAAATATAACAAAATTGCTAGCTGGGTTTGCCTGTCTGTGTGCGTTTGGCGTTGCCGCCCCCAGTTTTGCCGATGCGCCGGCCAAGCCGGAAGCCGTCACAACGGCTGTCGCCACGCCCGCCGTGACGCCGGCGCCTGACGCTGCCGCGCCGGCCGCCGCGCCTGCGGCAGCGACGCCAGCACCAGCC
>CAUSDR010000420.1:0-4980 GCA_963530105.1 uncultured Janthinobacterium sp. | reverse complement strand
GCGCAATACCGTGCGCGAAGCCGTGCAGCGGCTGGCGGCACGGGGACTGGTGCGCAGCCGGCGCGGCGCCGGCGTGTTCGTGACGGATCAATTACGCACCGGCATCGCCTCGCCGTGGAGCCAGCTGGTGGCCGACCACCCCGCCCTGCGCGACGACATCCTCGAATTTCGCCGCGTGCTGGAAGGCGCGACGGCCTACTTCGCCGCGCAGCGGGCCAGCGCGGACGAGCGCGCGCAGATCATGGCGCTGCTGGCGCAACTGGAGCAGGCGCGCGCGGACGACGACAAGCAGGCCGAAGCGCAAGCCGATGCGCGCCTGCATGAAAGCATCGCGCAAGCCTCGCACAACACCATGTTCCTGCACCTGCATACGAGCGTCATCGGCATGCTGCGCGAACACATCACCAACAATGGCACGGGCTTGCGCCAGCAGGACGCCGCCGCCTCGCTGCAACTGCTGTCGCAGCACCGCACCCTGTGCCAGGCCATCTGCGCGCAGCAGCCGGAAGAAGCGCGCACGGCCATGCAAAGCCATATTGACTTCGTGCGCGCGGGCGTTATCCGCGACGACGAATAAAAGACATTGGTAGGGCCAATCTGGCATTTTTCATTCGCACAGGCAAAGCGTCGTATCTTGTCGCAGGGCAAGGCAAGAATGGAAGCCCGATTCGTTCTCCGACAGGTTTTCATGCTCAGGCACCACGCAACCGACGACTCCCGCAGCCTGGCGCTGCATCCCCTGCTGGCCCTGCATGCAGGCGCCAGCGCCGTCTTTGGCACCGTGCTGTTGCCGTCGGCCTGCTGGCCTCTGGCCCTGGCGTGCTGCCTGGCCATCGCAAGCGCCGTGCTGCTGGCCTTGCGCGCGCCGGCCGCCGGGCCAGGCCGCGAAGCCGCCTGCGCCACGCTCCTGGCGCTGGGCCTAGCCGTGTTCCTGCTGTGCTTTGCGCTGCGCGAGGCCAGGACCGATGCGGGCTGGCACGCCATCGCCTTGTGCACCCTGCTCGCCGTGCCCTACGCCGGCGTCACGCGGCACATGCGGGGCGGCGCTGGTGTGGCATGCGTGGCCAGCCTGGCCTGGCTCGGCCTGCAGGATGCTGTCTCGCCCGGCAGCGCCGCCGCCTTGCTGATGTTCAACCTGACCGGCATCTGCGCCAGCTACCAACTGCTGCGCCAGCGCCGCAGCCATTACCTGCAGCACACCATCCTCGCCGAGCAAGCCGTGCGCGATCACTTGACGGGCTGCTACAACCGGCGCTACCTCGACGAGCACTTGCTGGGCACCGAACTGGCCCGCGCGCAACGCCATGGCCTGCACCTGACCGCCATCCTGTGCGACCTCGATCATTTCAAGCGCATCAACGACGCCCATGGCCATGCCGCCGGCGACGCCGTGCTGCGCACCTTTGCCGGCCTGCTCGGCAATGCCACGCGCCGCGGCGTCGACAGCGTGGTGCGCCACGGCGGCGAGGAATTCCTGCTGATCCTGCCCGAAACGGATTTGGCCGGCGGCGTGCGCCTGGCCGAACGCCTGCGCGCCAGCCTGCCCCAGCATATCGGCGCGACGGCCAGTTTCGGCGTGGCGTCCATCGCCTGCGCACCCGGCAGCCAGGCGCCCGCCGCCGCTACCCTCGTGGCCGGCGCCGACAGCCTGCTGTACCAGGCCAAGCATGCGGGACGCAACTGCGTCAGGGCAGCCATGCTGGAGACCCTGCAATTGCCATCAAATCAATGTTACCATTCGCCAACTAGTGTACCTGGCAGTACACATTCTGCCACCGACTGAACGGAACCACCATGTCTGAACGCGCGCCCCGCCCTTCCACCATCATGCGCCAATGGCAAATGCTGCGCCTGCTGCCACAGGCCCCGCGCACGATCACCGTCAGCGAATTGCACGACAAGCTCAAGGCCATCGACTTTGCCATCGGTATCCGCACGATCCAGCGCGACTTGCTGGACCTGGCCGAGATTTTCCCACTGGCAAATTCGCTCGACACCAAGCCATTTGGCTGGTGCTGGATGGAAAACGCGGCGCGCATGGACATGCCCGGCCTGTCGACGCCTGCCGCGCTGACCCTGGCGCTGATGGAGCAGCACTTGCGCCACGCCTTGCCGCCGTCCACCCTGGACAGCATGCAGCCATATTTCAGCGCCGCGCGCCAGACCCTGAACGCCACCAGCGAGCGCGCCAATTCCTCCGCCTGGCTGGGCAAGGTACGCGTCATCGCCCCCATGCAGCGCCTGCTGGCGCCCGTCATCGACGAGGCTTGCCAGCGCCATGTGTACGAAGCGCTGATGTTGAACCGCCAGCTCAAACTGAGCTACAAGAAGCGCGACAGCGACAGCGCCGTCTGCTACGACGCCGTGCACCCGCTGGCCGTCGTGCAGCGCGGCCAGCTGATCTACCTGGTCTGCCTGTTCGCCGACTACAGCGACGTGCGCACCCTGGTGCTGCACCGCGTGCAGCAGGCGGAAATCCTCTACTTGCCAGCGCGCAAGAAGGAAGGTTTCGACATCGATACGTACATCGCCTCCGGCGCCATGGGCATCCGCGACGGCGAACCGCTGCGGCTCGAAGCCGTGTTCACCCGGCGCAGTGGCGAACACCTGTACGAAACGCCGCTGAGCGCGGACCAGCAATTGCACGAGCGCGAGGATGGCTCACTGCACCTGAGCGCCACCGTGCCCAGCACGCGCGAGCTGCAATGGTGGCTGCTGGGGCTGGGCGATGGCGTGGAAGTGCTGGCGCCCGCTGCGCTGCGCGAGCAGATGAAAAGCACCATCGCCAGCATGGCCAGCCGCTACGCCGCCTGACGCCACGCTGGCGGCGAAAACTGCTACCATCGCGCGCCGCCACTTATTCATGCATCCGATGACCGTCCTTCGCCACACCAACCCGCTGGCCGCCCAGCTGGAAAACGACTTGCTGCCCCTGCTGCGCGCCGCGCTGCCGCGGCTGTCGGCCGCTGCGCCGCAGGTGCTCGCTTCCGTGTTCGCCTTTTCCAGCGGCACGGCCGATGCCTTTGAGGCGTATCACCTGGGCATTTCTTGCCTGCTCGACCATGTTGCGGACGACCAGCCCGAAGAAGTGGCGCTGCTGGTCAGCGTATCGGGCCTGGACGCGCATGCCCAACTTGGCGCCAAGGTGGTCTGGGGCCAGCCCTCGGGCGCCGTGGAAGCGCAGGCCGAGGTGGCCGCCGCCGACATCGCGGCCCTGCACGCGGCCCTGCCGCAGCTGCTGGATGCCTTGCAGCGGGCCGCCAGCCGCGGTACGCCCATTGTGACAAGAATATGAAAAAGTGCCGCTAAACAACAACTTACGATTTCCTCGTCGCAACTTTGTTGACTTGTCCTAGTCCTAGCCCCTATCCTTTCAGTTACGTTTGGTGAGAATGTGTGCATGTTCACGCGGCCGCTTGCTGGCCGCCTGGCGCGCATGCCGGCACCACCTTGCCCTTCCCGGCCAAGTCCTTTCCGCATTTTTTGCCACCACCACGACAGCGCGCACCGACGGCCGCTGCCAGCAAATACGGAGCCGACTACCATGCAATCGACCATGCAATCCCTGACTGCCACCCTGCTGGGCTGCGCCCTGCTTGCGCTGGCGTCGCCCGCCGCGCGCGCCGATGACAGCGCGCCCGCCGCCGCCAGCGTCAGCGCCAACGCCAGCCTCGTGTCGCAATACATTTCGCGCGGCTTCCGCCAGAGCTGGGGCAAGCCCGCGCTGCAGGCGGGCGCCGACTATGCGCACCCGAGCGGCTGGTCGCTGGGTACCTGGGCCTCCACCGTCAGCGACCGCTACATCCAGGACGCCACCGTCGAATGGGATTTGTACGGCGGCTACAGCGGCACGGTGGGCGAACTGGGCTATAGCGTGCTGGCCTACTATTACCAATACCCGGGCGCCATCTACCGCGCCACCGGCGTCAAGTACGACTATGGCGAGCTGTCGCTGGGCTTGAGCTACCGCATGCTGTATGCCAAATACAACCGCACCGTCACGGCGGATTTCTTCGGCATCACCGCTGCGCGCGGCACGGGCTACCTGGACGTGGGCGCGAATGTCGACCTGGGCGATGCCTGGACCTTGAACGTGCACGCCGGCAATGGCCGCGTGGCGGGCGCGGGCAATGCCATGTGGAACTGGCGCGACGCCAAGATCGGCGTGACCCGGGCCTTCGACGGCGGCTGGAGCGTGAGCGGCGCCGTCACGCGCGCCTGGGGCGCCACCGATGCCTACGACCATTACACGCTGGGCGTGCCGGATGCGGCGGGCCGGTTCGACACGTCGAACCCGGCCGCCGCCACCGTCGTGCTGGCCGTCAGCAAGACTTTCTGAGCGCGCTACCCGCGCCCCCATGACACCGATATCCCTCCCTACCAAGGAACAGCATCATGCAACTCTCACTCAACAGTAAAATCTGCGTCGCCGCCACCGCGCTGGCCGTTCTCAGCCTGGGCGTCACGGCGGCCGTGATCGGCTACAAGAGCAGCGCCAGCGCCGAAGCGGCCGCGCTGGACCTGGCGCGCACCTCGGCGCGTGAAGTGGCGGGCGCGCTGCAGGCGCGCATCGCCAGCAACCTGTCGAGCGTCTCCAGCCTGGCCGGCGCCATGCGCGGCACCAAAAGCGCGAATTTGCCCATGCAGCGCGAGCAGATCAACGAACTGACCAAGGCCACCCTGACCAGCTCGGAAGACTTGCTGGGCTCGGCCGTGACGTGGGAGCCGAATGCGCTCGACGGCAAGGATGCGGACTTTGCCAACCAGAAACCGAACTACGACGCCAGCGGCCGCTTCATGCCCTACTGGACGCGCGGCGCCGGCGGCAAGCTGCAGGTCGAACCCATCGTCTTCGATCCGAAAGCAGGCGCCAACGACTGGTACGACGTGCCCAAGCGCACCGGCAAGACCTACTTCACGGAGCCATACATCTACCCCGTCGACGGCAAGAATGTGCTGATGGCCTCGCTGGTCGCGCCC
>CAUSDR010000419.1:0-5031 GCA_963530105.1 uncultured Janthinobacterium sp. | reverse complement strand
CTTTTGACGAGGGCAAGAACAAGGGCGTCGACATCGCCGGCAAGGCGGGCCAGCAGGTGGTGGCGGCCGGCGCGGGAAAAGTCATGTATGCCGGGAGCGGAATCCGTGGTTATGGTAATCTTGTTATCGTGAAGCACAGTAATAGTTTATTGTCGGCCTATGCGCATAACCGCAGCATCCTGGTGAAGGAAGGGCAGAACGTGAACAAGGGGCAAGCCATCGCCGAGATGGGCGATTCCGATGCCGACCGCGTGAAGCTGCACTTTGAAATTCGCCAGCAGGGCAAGCCTGTCGACCCTTCGAAATTCCTGCCTAACCGTTAGGTAAAGCAATGACACACGCGCCGCACGACCAGCTGGATGATGACCAGGAACCGCCGGAAGACGGGGCGGACGAAGTCGTGACGGACGATGCCGGCGAACTCGACGGCATCGACGCCGTCGAGGCGGGCGAGGGCGGCGAAGTGGCCAGCGTCAGCGTGCTGGTCGAAAGTGTCGATGAATTGAAGAAAGTGCTGGCGGCCGAACTGTCGACCGACACCACGCAGCACTACCTGAACCAGATCGGCACGCGGCCGCTGCTGACGGCGGCGCAGGAAGTGCATTACGCCACCCTGGCCAAGCAGGGCAATTTCGAAGCCCGGCAAACCATGATCGAGCACAACCTGCGCCTGGTCGTGTCGATCGCCAAGCATTACATCAACCGCGGCGTGGTGCTGCTCGACATGATCGAGGAAGGCAACATCGGCCTGATGCGTGCCATCGACAAGTTCGAACCCGAGCGCGGTTTCCGCTTTTCCACTTACGCTACCTGGTGGATACGCCAGAGCATCGAGCGCGCCATCATGAACCAGGCGCGCACGGTGCGCCTGCCCGTGCACATGGTGCGCGAACTGAACCAGATCCTGCGCGGCAAATACCACCTGGAAGCCCAGCACCACGATGGCAAGGATGCCACCGCGGAAGATATCGCCCACCTGGTGGGGCGTCCGGTGGAAGAGGTGCAGGATATCCTGGCCCTGTCCGAGCACGCCACCTCGCTTGACGCGCCGCTCGACAACGACCCGCAGTCGTCGCTGATGGACATGCTGCCCGGCGCCAGCGAGGACAGTCCCGACGCGCGCGCCGAACACCATGAAATGACGGTGCTGGTGCGCGACTGGCTGACCAAGCTGCCCGACAAGCAGCGCGTGGTGATCATGCGCCGCTTCGGCCTCGACAACGACGACCCCGCCACCCTGGAAACCCTGGCCGAGGAAATGGGCGTGACGCGCGAGCGCGTGCGGCAGATCCAGCAGGAAGCCTTGATCAAGCTCAAACGGGCCATGGCGGCGCGCGGCGTCGTGCGCGACTCCCTGCTGTAGCAAGTCTGATAAAACGCGCATTGCGGCGTTGCATGGCCTCGCCGTACTGGCCTACTGTCTTCGGCAATGCGCCTTGCCCTATCCGTTTTCTCCGGCACGCTAAATACGCGCAGGTGCGCTGCGGACTTAAGCTAGTCGGCATCTGCTATCATACGCCCCGCTCGCGGCGCCTGACCTTTCCCCCATTGTTTGCAAGTTCCAGCGCGGCCCTGCGTCCTGGCCCACTCTTACCTATTGATCGCTATGCAAGAAAATATCATCGAAATCAAATCGCTCGACATGGACGCCCGTGGCGTTGGCCATATTGAGAACGAAGACGGCTCGCCGGGCAAGGTCGTGTTTGTCGAAGGCGCATTGCCGGGCGAGCGCGTCAGCTTTGTGACGTACAAGAAAAAGAAGAACTGGGAAATGGCGCGCATGACGGCGCTGCACCGCGAATCGGCGATGCGCGTGACGCCCAAGTGCAAGCATTTCGACAATTGCGGCGGCTGCTCCATGCAGCACCTGGAACCATCGGCGCAGGTGGCGATCAAACAGCGTGTGCTGGAAGATAATCTGTGGCATATAGGCAAGGTGCTTCCGCAGAACATCATGCGCCCCATGTATGGCCCGACGTGGGGCTACCGCTACCGCGCGCGCCTGTCCGTGCGCCATGTGAAAAAGAAAGATGCCGTGCTGGTGGGCTTCCATGAAAAGAAATCGGCCTTCGTTGCCGACATGGATAGCTGCGAAATCCTGCCGCCGCACATTTCCGCCATGCTGCTGCCGCTGCGCGCGCTGATCGGCTCGCTGTCGATCTTCGACCAGATGCCGCAGATCGAACTGGCCGTGGGCGAAGACGTCACCGCCATGGTGCTGCGCATCATGGCGCCCCTGACGGCGGACGATGAAACGAAGTTGAAGGCGTTCGCCGACGAGTACGGCGTGCAATGGTGGCTGCAGGTGAAGGGCCCGGAAACGGCCGTGCCGTTCTATCCGCTGGACAAGCAGCTGCACTACCTGCTGCCGGAATTCGGCGTCAAGATGCCGTTCAAGCCCGTCGATTTTACGCAGGTGAACCACCACATCAACCGCGTGCTGGTGTCGAAAGCCCTGCGCCTGCTGGAAGTGCAGCCGTCCGACCGCGTGGCCGACCTGTTCTGCGGCCTGGGCAATTTCACCTTGCCGCTGGCCACGCAGGGCAGCGAAGTGGTGGGCATTGAAGGCAGCACCACCCTCACGGAGCGGGCGCTGGAAAACGCCCTGGCCAATGGTTTGGCGGAAAAAACCTCGTTCTCCACGCGCAACCTGTTCGAAGTGACGACGGACGACCTGATCGCGCTGGGCAAGTTCGACCGCATGCTGATCGACCCGCCCCGCGATGGCGCCATGGCCCTGTGCCAGGCGCTGGTCGGCCTGTCGCAAGTGCGGCCCGACATGCTGCCGAAACGCATCGTCTACGTCTCGTGCAGCCCGTCGACCCTGGCGCGCGACGCCGGCATCCTGGCGCTGGAAGCGGGCTATGTGCTGAGCAAGGCGGGCGTGGTGAACATGTTCCCGCATACGTCGCACGTGGAGTCCATGGCGGTATTTGATCTGCGCACCTGAGAAAACGTCCCATGCCGCATTGCCTTGCCTGGCCGTACTATTCGTACTGTCTTCGGCACTGCGCCTTGCCTTGAAGTTTTTTCAGGCGCGTAGCGCGAGCGTTGAATAATAAGATGCGGCGGGTGGCCAGGCAGGCACCCGCCGTTATCTCGTTCGGCATGGCAGCAAGCCACTGCCATACCACTTACACTGTGTTATAAAATTGGTCTGTTTTTTCACGATCAAGCGCTTTTCTACCTCTTCCCCCTGCAGTTTTTCCCTTCTCCAGTAGGACAACACGCCGTTGGCATATGCTTTTGCGCTTTCCGCTGGAAGTGGTATTGATCGGTTTGAGTCCACTTCAAAACCACTTGACCGCCTATTTTTTCAGCAGCATGCTGTTCTTGCAACTGCAAAAAACGATAACACAGGGTAGCTTTTATTGAAGCAGAGTGGTCTTTCCGCAAACCTGAACAGGAGACAGCGTGGAAAATTTAATACTCAGAAAAACGATCAGAAACATGATGGTATGCCTGGCCAGCGGTGGCGTGCTGGCGGCATGCGGTGGCGGCGGCGATGCCAGCGCACCGGCCGGTTCGCAATTGCTGACCGTCAGCACGGTGGCTTGCATCCCGTGGCAAGAGGGCGGCACCTATAACGCGGGCACGGTGGTCACTTACCTGGGCGCCAACTACACGGCCCTGGTGACGCAGACCGATCACGTGGGCTCGGGTTGGAATCCCGTTTCCACGCCGAGCCTGTGGAGCGCGGGCGGCGCCTGCGATGGCGGCACCACGCCGACGCCGACACCGACTCCAACGCCGACGCCCACCCCGACGCCGACGCCGACGCCGAACCCCACGCCGACACCTACGCCCACCCCGACACCGACGCCAGCGGGCAGCACCTGCGCGCTGGCCTGGGCCTCGGGCACGGCTTACAGCGCGGGCGCCGTCGTCAGCTTCGCCGGCACCAATTACCGCGCCAACTACTGGACCCTGGGCGACAACCCGTCGACCAACAGCGGTGCCGCCGGCACGGGCAAGCCATGGACCAGCCAGGAACTGTGCAGCATAACGCCTACGCCGACGCCGACGCCAACCCCGACGCCAACGCCAACGCCAACCCCGACGCCAACGCCAACGCCGACACCAACGCCAACCCCGACGCCAACCCCGACGCCGACACCAACCCCAACGCCGACACCGACGCCGACGGGCCGCGAAGTCGGTTCCTACTTCGCGCAGTGGGGCGTGTATGGCCGCGACTACGAAGTGGCGAACGTGCACACGAGCGGCGTGGCCGACAAGTTGACCTTCATCAACTATGCCTTCGGTAACATCTATCCGAAAAACGGCGGCTACGAGTGCGGCATGATCACCAAGGCCGAGCCGGGCGCGACGAATCCGAACGCGCCGGACGCGGGCACGGGCGGCGATGCCGAGGCCGACTACATCCGCACGCCGAAGCGCACCGTCGATGGCCAGGCCATTCCGTGGGATGCTCCGCTGTCGGGCAACTTCCTGCAGCTGAAAAAGCTCAAGGCGGCGCACCCGAACCTCAAGCTGTTCATTTCGCTGGGCGGCTGGAGCTGGTCGAAGAACTTCTCCGTTGGCTCTGCCACCGATGCGCTGCGCAAGCAGATGGTCAGTTCCTGCATCGACCTGTACATCAAGGGCAACCTGCCCGTCTCGCAAGGACGTGGCGGCGTGGGGTCGGCGGCGAACATCTTTGACGGCATCGACATCGACTGGGAATACCCGGTCGGCGGCGGCCAGCCGTACAACACGGTCAGCCCGAACGACAAGCGCAACTTCACCTTGCTGATGGCGGAATTCCGCAGCCAGCTCGATGCGCTGGGCGCGGCCAACGGCAAGCGCTATCTGCTGACGGCCGCTGTCGGCGCCGGCAAGGACAAGATCGACAACACGGAACCGGCCCTGTACTCGCAGTACATGGACTGGATCAACCTGATGACCTACGACTTCCACGGCGGCTGGGAAAATAGCACCAACTTCAACGCCCAGCTGTTTGCCGACCCTGCCGATCCGTCGACGGGCATGGCGCGCGAATACGTGGGCGACAAGGCGGTGCAGTACATG
>CAUSDR010000418.1:0-5067 GCA_963530105.1 uncultured Janthinobacterium sp. | reverse complement strand
GCGCCAGCGCGGCCAGCGCCACCAGCGCCGTGGCGATGCCCCAGCTCAAGACGGGACGGGGCGCCAGCGCCGGCGACGACGCGGGCACAACTGCGGGCGACAATATCGGCAAGCTCACCCTCCCTCCCGGCCCACCAGGCCCACTTTCAGGTAGCCGGCCTGGCGCAGGGCATCCATCACGCCCAGCACGTCTTCATATGCGGCTTGCTTGTCGGCCTGGAAAAACAGGGTGCGCTGGCGGTCGCCGCCCGTCTGCGCGTCAAGCAGGCTGCCCAGCTGTTCGCGCGCCACGGGAGACTCCCCCAGATACAGGCTGTGGTCTGCCTTCAGGGACACAAACAGCGGTTTTTCGGGGCGCGGCTCCGGCTTGGCCGTGGCGGCCGGCAAGTCGATCTTCAAGTCGACGGTGGCCAGCGGCGACACCACCATGAAGATGATCAACAGCACCAGCATCACGTCGATGAAGGGCGTGACATTGATCTCGCTCAACTCCGGCATGTCGGCCGTGTCGTCGTCCGGTGAAGGAAACAGGGAAGCCATGATTCAGGCCTGCTGGCGCACGGCGGGAGCGGCCTGCTCCCAGGTGTCGAGATCGCGGCTCAGCATCAGCAAGACCTGCGCCGAGGCGGCGCGCAGCGGCGCCTTGTACTGGTTGATGCCACGGCTGAGCACGTTGTAGATGACGACGGCAGGAATCGCCGCCACCAGGCCCAGCGCCGTCGCCAGCAGCGCTTCCGCGATGCCCGGCGCCACGGTCGCCAGGTTCGTGCTCTGGCTCGCGGCGATGCCGATGAAGCTGTTCATGATGCCCCACACGGTGCCGAACAGGCCGACGAACGGCGCCACGGCGCCTATGCTGGCCAGCAAGCCTATGCCTTGCGTCATGCCGCGCACCTGTTGCGCGATCAGTTGTTCCTGGCGGAAACCGGCCCGCTCCTTCAGGGCCGCCGCCGGCGCGCTGGCGTGCGACAGACTCAGTTCCTGCTGCACGTCGTCCAGCAGCTGCCGCGCCAGCGCGCTGTCGCCCCTGCCCTTGCTCTCCAGCTTGGCGGCCGCATCGGGCAGGGACGTGGCCAGCTTCAGCATGGCGACGGCGCGCGCCGCCTCGCGCCGCGCCTTCAGCAGGCTGGCGCCCTTCACCAGCAACACCACCCAGGTGGCCAGCGCGGCGATCAATAAACCGATGAGCACGCTTTTGACGACCTGGTCGGCGGCGAAAAACATGCCAAGCGGCGACATGTCGTGCGGCAGCGCGGATGCGTGCGCCGTGGCATGGAAGAGGAACACGCCGCCAGCGGCGGCTTTGACATATAACAAGGGGGTACGCATGGACGCTTCAACAATCAACAGGCATGGCTGCGCCAACGGCGCGCACGCGCATGCAAAAAAATCGGACGAACTACCTGGCTGCCGGGAGGAGCTTGCTGGGGAGGAATGCCGGGCTGAACGCCCGGCGGAGGTACAACGGTTGGGCTTACTGGGCGCTGGCGACGGCAGGCGCTGCCGGCGTGAACCAGACGAAATCGGCCTGCGGCGCCTGCACCGCGGCACCCTGCTGCGCCAGCACCAGCACCAGCGGCGCCGGGCCGCCCGTCAAGTCCTGCACGTGCAGCGGCACGCCCAGGTCCTTGTGCGCATGGTAGGCGCCGGCGATCAGCACGGCGGGCGCAGGCGCGGCCAGCAGGCGCTCGGCCATGCGGCGGTCGCGCTGTTGCTGCACCGACAGCATGGCGGCCAGGCGCGGCTCGTCGATCTGGTTGTCATGCATGACGCGGATGATGTCTTTCAGTTTGGCATGCACCTTGCCATCGTTGGCCAGGTTCGAATGCTTGCCCTGCACGCCCGGCTTGTCGATGAACAGCTGCTTGATCTCGCTGCGGTCCAGGTTGGCCGACCAGACGGGGTATGGCGCGCGCATCACGGTCATCACCAGGTCGCCATATTGCTCCCACTTCCAGTTCGGTTGCCACGCCACCAGCTCGGCCACGTGTTCGGGACGCACCACGGGGTCCGTCTGCAGCCATGGCTTGACCTTGTCCACCTTGGCTTGCTGGTCCGGGTTCAGCATTTCCAGCAGCACGCTGCCTTGCGGGCGCTGGGCCTGCAGTTGCTGCACCAGCCACTGCTCGATCTGGTGATGGCTGAGCTGGTCATGCTGCTCGCCAATGATGACGCGCGGCGCGGCGGCCATCTGGGCCAGCAATTGCTCGGCGCTCAGGCGCTGGCCACTGCGCAAGTCGACGATCTCGCCCAGCTGGCGCACGTCTGGTGACGCGGCAGGCGCGGCGGTCGTGGTGGCAGCCGTGGAGGCGGCGGCACCGGTGGCGGGCGCGACACTGCTGCAGGCGCTCAGCGCCAGCACGCAGGCGGGCAGGACGGCGGTGAAGGACAGGGGGAATTTCATGGCATGGCCTTTCGGGTCAACGCTGGGGATTTCAGCATGTATTGCAAAATAACTCAGCCGGGCATTTTAATAGAAATGATTCTCATTTACAACCAATGCACGACAAAGTGAAAAGATTTTTTTACAACTGGCAAAAAACCAACTGCAGCGTCATCGGTGCAAACCCCGGGCGCAGAGTAGAATAAAAAAAACGGAGGACATGCGTGAACCATACTGACCAGTTGGCGGCACTGAAAAAACCGCTGCCAGAATCCCTTGCTGCCGTACTTTCCCTGATCTTTGCCGACCGCTTTTCCATGACGCAAGCCATGCGCGCACACCATGGCCGCGACGAGTCGAGCTATCCCCCCATGCTGCCGGACGCCGTCATCTTCGCCCACTCCACCGAGGAAGTGGCGGCTGCCGTCAAGCTGTGCAGCGCGCACGACGTGCCCGTCATCGCCTACGGCAGCGGCACCTCGCTCGAAGGCCACGTGCTGGCCCTGCATGGCGGCGTGACGATTGATCTGTCGCAAATGAATCACCTGGTTGCCGTGCATGATGAAGACTTGACGGCCACCGTGCAGGCGGGCGTGACGCGCAAGCAGCTCAACGAGGAAATCCGCGACACGGGCTTGTTCTTCCCCATCGACCCAGGCGCCAATGCGTCCTTGGGCGGCATGGCCGCCACGCGCGCCTCGGGCACCAACGCCGTGCGCTACGGCACCATGCGTGAAAACGTGCTGGCCCTGACGGTGGTGACGGCCGACGGCCGCATCATCAAAACGGGCACGCGGGCGAAAAAATCGTCGGCCGGCTACGACCTGACGCGCCTGTTTGTCGGCAGCGAAGGGACGCTCGGCATCATCACGGAAGTGACGGTGAAACTGTATCCGCTGCCGGAAGCGATTTCGGCGGCCGTGTGCTCGTTCCCCGGCACGGGCGAGGCCGTCAATGCCGTGATCCAGACCATCCAGATGGGTATTCCTGTGGCGCGGGTCGAGTTTCTCGACGAGAACGGCGTGAAAGCCATCAATGCCTACGACAAGATGGCGCTGCCGGAAAAGCCATTACTGCTGTTTGAATTCCACGGCACGCCCGCCAGCGTGGCCGAACAGGCGCAACTGGTGCAAGCCATCACGGCGGAGCACGGCGCCAGCGATTTCGAATGGGCCAGCCGCCCCGAAGACCGCTCGCGCCTGTGGGCCGCGCGCCACAACGCGTATTTCGCCCTGCTGCAGATGCGTCCCGGCAGCCGCGCCATTTCCACCGATTGCTGCGTGCCCATTTCCCGCCTGGCCGAATGCATCCTCGCCACCCGGGCCGACTGCGAAGCGCAGGGCCTCGTCTACGCCATCATCGGCCATGTGGGCGACGGCAACTTCCACGTGCAGATGCTGGTCGATCCCGACGACCCGGCCGACATCGCGCGCGCGGAAAAGGTCAACAGCGACATGGTCACGCGCGCCATCGGCATGGACGGCACCTGCACGGGCGAGCACGGCGTGGGCATGCACAAGATGGCCTTCCTGCTGGAAGAACATGGCGAAGGCGCCATCGACACCATGCGCGCCGTCAAGCATGCGCTCGACCCGAAGAACATCATGAATCCGGGCAAGATTGTGCGCTGGTAAATAAACGCCATACGCCTGCAAGCAAAAACTGGGGTCAGACCCGCCGGGTCTGACCCCTGCCTTGGCCGCTGGGTTATTTTGACAATTCCCACCACGGCGTGGGCACGCACACGATGGCTTTCCTCGTGGAAGGGCACGGCGAAAGCACCACCGACACCATGCGCGCCGTCAAGCATGCGCTGGACCCGAAAAACATCCTGCATCCGGGCCAGATTGTGCGCTGCTAAATAACGCCATAAGCCCGCAAGCAAGAACTGGGGTCAGACCCGCCGGGTCTGGCCCCGGCCTTGGCCGTTGGGTTATTTTCACAATGCCATGCGCATCGGCACGAAGGCGATGCCGCCCTCTTCCACCTTCGGTCCCGTGGCGACAAAGCCCAGGCTGGCATAAAACGGCACGGCATACATGGAGGAATTCAGGGTAAACGCCGTCACGTCGCCCCTGGCCAGCGACGCATCGCGGGCCGCCTGCCACAGGCGGCGCGCCATGCCGCGCCGGTGCAGCGCGCGCGGCACGAACATGTGGAACAGGTGCGTGTTGTCGCGCATGGCCACCACGCCGGCCAGCTTTCCATCGCAATACGCCAGCTGGTAGGCGTAGCGCGACTGCGACAGATAGCCCTCGATGGCGGGCTGGCGGCAGTGTTCGATGAACTTTTCCGCGCCCGCGCCATCGGGATGCAAGGTCAAAAAAGGCATCAAGTCGTCGATCAGGGCGGTGATGGCGGGCGCGTCGGCGACCAGGGCGGGACGCATTGTCGGTTCGGGCAAGGTTGTCATGTGTAAATCATGCCATGCCATGGCCAACATGGACAACTCTCAACAGAAATCGCGGCTGCTGGTGCGCAGGCGTCCCAGCAAATGCGACATGTCGACCAGGCGCTTGGCCACCAGGTTGCGCACGATGCCTTCCTGCTGCCATACGCCGTAGACGCCCAGCAGCGGCGCGCTCAATACCTCGCGCCGCTGGCTTTCCACCAGGTCGGGCCAGACGATGACGTTCACGGTGCCCGTCTCGTCTTCCAGGGTCATGAAGAGCACACCCTTGGCC
>CAUSDR010000417.1:0-5072 GCA_963530105.1 uncultured Janthinobacterium sp. | reverse complement strand
ACCAGGTGCGCTACCGGGCTGCGCCACACTCCGAAGACAAGATAATAACGCCCCTACTCAATTTCGTCAATTGCCATAGACGAATTAGATGGAAATAACTATCGGCGTTGGCCTTTACCCAGCCACTTTATCGGCGATGCGGCGCGCCATCGACTCGGCCTTTTCCTTATCCTTCGCCTCGACCATCACGCGGATCAGCGGTTCCGTGCCCGAAGCACGGATCAGCACGCGGCCCGTATCGCCCAGCTCGGCTTCGACTTTTTCCTTCTCGGCCACCATGGCGGCGTTTTTCTGCCAGTCGAAACCGGGCGCCACGCGCAGGTTGATCAGGGTTTGCGGGAACAGCACCAGTTCGGCCAGGCATTGCTGCAAGCCCAGGCCGCTGCGCTTGAGCGCGGACAAGACCTGCAGCGCGGAAACGATGCCGTCGCCCGTCGTATGCTTGTCCAGGCACAGCAAGTGGCCCGAACCTTCGCCGCCCAGGATCCAGCCCTTCTCCTTCATGACTTCCAGCACGTAGCGGTCGCCCACCTTGGCGCGCGCAAAGCCGATGCCCTGCTGCTTGAACAGCACTTCCAGCGCCATGTTGGTCATCAGGGTGCCCACGGCGCCAGCCACGGGGCCCGTCGCCAGGCGGTCCTTGACCATCACGTACAGCAATTCGTCGCCGTTATACAGGCGTCCGGTGGCGTCGCACATGATCAGGCGGTCGGCATCGCCGTCCAGCGCGATGCCCAGGTCGGCGCCGTGTTCGACGACGGCCGCGGCCATGGCGGCGGTGGCCGTGGCGCCAAAGCCCGCATTGATGTTGAAGCCGTCCGGCTTGTTGCCGATGGCAATGACTTCCGCGCCCAGTTCATGGAACACGTGCGGCGCGATATGGTAGGCGGCGCCATGCGCGCAATCGACGACGATCTTCAGGCCGCGCAGGTCCAGTTCGTTCGGGAAGGTGCTCTTGCAAAATTCGATGTAGCGGCCTTGCGCATCGTCCAGGCGCTTGGCGCGGCCCAGCTTGTCCGATGGCACGCAGGCCATGGGCTCGTCGAGCGCCGCTTCGATTTCCAGTTCCACGCTGTCGGGCAGCTTGGTGCCCTGGCCGGAAAAGAACTTGATGCCATTGTCCTGATACGGATTGTGCGAAGCGGAAATCACCACGCCCGCCGCCAGGCGCAGCGCCCGCGTCAGGTAGGCGATGGCCGGCGTCGGCATGGGGCCGGCCAGCATCACATCGACGCCGGCGGCCGACAGGCCCGCTTCCAGCGCCGCTTCCAGCATGTAGCCGGAAATGCGCGTGTCCTTGCCGATCAGCACTGTCGGGCGCGCCTTGCCGCCTTGCGACTTGGCCAGCACCTTGCCGGCCGCATAACCGAGGCGCATCACGAAATCGGGCGTGATCGGCGCCGCCCCCACCAGGCCACGGATGCCATCGGTACCAAAATATTTACGCGTCATAACTTTCTCTTTTTGTTGTATATAATGAAATTTTACAGCCTCAGTGCGCCATGCGCCAGACCTTCAGCGCATCGACCGTTTCAGCCACATCATGCACACGGATAATTTCCGCACCTTGCGCTACCGCAGCAAGCGCACCCGCCACGCTGCCAGCCAGGCGCTGCTCGACGGGGCGACCCGTGACGGCGCCGATCATCGACTTGCGCGACAGGCCGGCCAGCACGGGTAAGCCCAGCTCGCTGCGCAACTGGCGCGTGGCGCGAAGCAAGGCGTAGTTCTGCTCCACCGTCTTGCCGAAACCAAAGCCGGGGTCGACGCACAGGCGCTCGCGCTCGATGCCGGCCGCCACCATGGTGTCGACCCGTTCGCGCAGGAAGGCGATGACTTCGCCCACCACGTCTTCGTACTGGGGCCGGTCCTGCATGGTTTCCGGCACGCTTTGCATGTGCATGATGCACAGCGCGCAGTCGCTGCCCTGCACGGCCTCGATGGCGCCCGGCGCGCGGAAACCGTTGATATCGTTGATCATGTCGGCGCCGGCCAGGATGGCTTCGCGCATCACCTCAGGCTTGTAGGTGTCGACGGACAGGGGCTTGCCGCAGTCGCGCAAGGCGTACAGCACCGGCATGACGCGCTGCAGCTCGTCCTGCAGCGGCAGCGGCGGCGCGCCGGGGCGGCTCGATTCGCCGCCAATGTCGATGATGTCGGCGCCGTCGGCAATCATCTGCTCGGCGCGCGACAGGGCGAATTCCAGGTGTTGATATTGTCCCGCATCGGAAAACGAGTCGGGCGTGATGTTCAGGATGCCCATCACCAGCGCCTGCGTGCCCTGCAGGTTGAAGCCGAAGCGGCCGAATTGCAAATAATGTCGCATGTGAATCTTTGTAGTCGTCAGGAAAAAACGGCGGCGGCAACGAAAAAGGGCAAGGATCGCTCCTTACCCTTCGCTCTTTACCTATCCATCGCGTGCCACCGGTCAGGCGGCTGCCCGGATCAGGCTGGCGCCGTCACGTTAGGCGAGATGCCGCCCGTGCCGCTGTCGCCCGCATTGCGGCGTGGCGGAATGACTTTCGGTGGACGCGGCTCCAGGCCGGCCATGATGTCATTGATTTGTTCTGCATCAATGGTTTCCCATTCCAGCAGGGCTTTGGTCATCATTTCGACCTTGTCGCGATTGCTTTCCAGCAGCTTGCGCGCCAGGGCATATTGCTTGTCGAGAATGTTGCGGATCTCGGCATCGACCTTTTGCTGCGTCGCTTCCGAAATCGTCTTCGTCGCGCCGCCGAAGAAACCTTCGTTTTCGCTGTCTTCGTAGACCATCACGCCCATGCTGTCGGACATGCCGAAGCGGGTCACCATGGAACGGGCCAGCTTGGTGGCACGCGAGAAGTCGTTCGATGCGCCGGTGGACATCTGGCCGACGAAAATCTCTTCGGCGATACGGCCGCCGAACAGGATGGAAATTTCTTCCAGCATCTTGTCCTTGTAGGCGGACAAGTTATCGTGTTCCGGCAGCTGCCACGTCAAGCCCAGGGCCCAGCCGCGCGGCATGATCGTCACTTTGTGCACGGGATCGGCTTTCGGCAGCAGCTTGGCTACCACCGCGTGACCGGACTCATGGTAAGCCGTATTGCGACGCTCTTCCTCGCGGATGATCATCGATTTACGCTCGGGACCCATGTAGATCTTGTCTTTCGCATCTTCGAAATCGATCATTTCCACCAGGCGCTTGCTGCGGCGCGCGGCGAACAGGGCCGCTTCGTTGACCAGGTTGGCCAGGTCCGCGCCCGAGAAGCCAGGGGTGCCGCGGGCCAGGATATCGGCTTTCACGTCGGTGCCGATAGGCACTTTGCGCATGTGCACGTTCAAGATCTGTTCGCGGCCGCGGATATCGGGCAAGCCGACGGACACCTGGCGGTCGAAACGGCCCGGACGCAGCAGCGCCTTGTCGAGCACGTCGGCGCGGTTGGTGGCGGCCACGACGATCACGCCGGAGTTCGCTTCAAAACCGTCCATCTCGACCAGCAGCTGGTTCAAGGTCTGTTCGCGTTCGTCATTGCCGCCGCCCATGCCGGCGCCACGGTGGCGGCCGACAGCGTCGATCTCATCGATGAAGATGATGCATGGCGAATGTTTTTTCGCGTTTTCGAACATGTCGCGCACGCGGCTTGCGCCGACGCCAACGAACATTTCCACGAAGTCGGAACCGGAAATCGAGAAGAACGGCACCTTGGCTTCGCCGGCGATGGCGCGCGCCAGCAGGGTTTTACCCGTGCCTGGAGGACCGACCATCAGCACGCCGCGGGGAATGCGGCCGCCCAATTTCTGGAATTTGCTCGGATCCTTGAGGAAGTCGACCACTTCGTTGACTTCTTCTTTCGCCTCGTCGCAACCGGCGACGTCGGCGAAGGTGACGGTGTTGCTGGCCTCATCCATCATGCGCGCCTTCGACTTGCCGAACGAGAATGCCCCGCCCTTGCCGCCGCCTTGCATCTGGCGCATGAAGAAGACCCAGACGCCGATCAACAGCAGCATGGGGAACCAGGAAACAAAAATAGTTTGCAGGAAAGACGCTTCCTCAGGCGGACGCACATCGAAATGCACGCCATTGTCGCGCAAGTCGCCGATCAGACCCTTGTCGAGACTGGTGGCGGTGGTACGCACCTTGGTGTCGTCCATCAGCTTGGCGGTGATCGACGAACCTTCGATCACGACATCCTTGACGCGCTTGGCTTTGACTTCATCCAGCAAATCGGAATAAGCGATGGCCTTGCTGCCGCCTGTGGCGCCATGACTGTCGAATTGCTTGAACAGCATGAACAACAGCAGCAATACGACTACCCAGATGGCAGATTTGGAAAACATGTTATTCACGAAGACTCCTTGGATGCAGTGCGCATCTCTTTACCTATAGCTAGAAACACGATTTTACTCGCAATAAGCGGGCCGTGCCAAAGCCCGCCGATCCGTGCGCGCGAAAAAATCGCGTTCACGCAAAAAAATGCAGTATAAACAATTTAGGCTTTTATGCCATCGCCACTACCGCACTTCTCGTTCCCATGTGCGGATTCCACCTTAAATATCAAGAGCGGAATCATCTTCTTCAACGGCATTTTTCAGCGGATTCTTGATTCCACGTCCCAGCAGGAAGATTTCCGACGACTTGTCGCGGCTGGCCTTGGGCTTTTTCTGCACGACGACCTTGAATTCGGCGCGGAATTTTTCCACGATCTGGCTGAAACCCATGTCTTTAAAACATTTCACCAGCAACACGCCCGATGGTTTCAGGTGCAATTGCGAAAATTCGATGGCCAGGTCGATCAGGTGCTCCATGCGCGCGGCGTCCGCCGTGGCGATGCCCGACAGGTTGGGCGCCATGTCCGACAGGACCACGTCCACCTTGCGTCCTTGCAACACCACCTCCAGCTGGCGCAGCACGCGCGCTTCGCGGAAGTCGCCCTGGATGAAGTGGAAATCGGCGATGGGCTCCATTTCCAGCATGTCCAGGCCAATCAGGGTACCATTGACCCCGCCGCCGTCCTTGCCGGCCAGCTTGCGCCGCGTGTACTGGGCCCAGCTGCCAGGAGTGCAGCCCAGGTCGACGATCACCTGGCCAGGTT
>CAUSDR010000416.1:0-5091 GCA_963530105.1 uncultured Janthinobacterium sp. | reverse complement strand
AGGACCCCTAGCGTTTGCCGCCTTGCGGCAGCGAGCCAATTATACGCGTTTCAAGACGCGTGGCCAGATGATTTCTTGCCGGTGTGGTCTTTGCGCATCTGCTGCGCGGCAGCAGAGCAAAGCCCCTTACTTCTTGCCCCAGCGCCAGCTGGTCGGTTCGCCCTTCCACTGGCACACGGCGATCAGCGCGGCAACGATGGCCACTTCATAGACGATGTAGCCCACCAGCATGTCTTGCGGCGAGAACAGGAACGCGCCGCAGGCGAACAGGCCCAGCGCGGCCAGGAACACCAGCCAGCCCTGCCAAGTGATGGGCAAGCCCCAGCCCCAGCCGTAAGTCTTGGCGGGGAACCAGTATTGAGGGGGTGTTTTGTCGGCCATGGTGCTTTCCTTGTCGATGTGGATGGCACCAGTATAAATCAGGGGCTGCGGTAACGACTACTGACATCGAGGCCGATGCCCCGGTAGCCGATGAAGCGGCTGCCATTGTCGAACATCGGCTCGCCGCTGACTTGCAGGTACTGCATGCTGCCGTCCGCATTCGTGCGGCTGTAGATGAAGTCGAGGAAGGGTTCGCGCGCGGCGATCTTGGCGTCGAGCAAGGCCCGTTCGCTGGCGTTCCAGCGCTGCGGTTCTTCCTCGCTGCCGATGCCCAGCATTTCAGCCACGGGGCCGGAAAAGCGCGTCAGGTTGCCCTGCGCATCCTGTTCCCAGTACCAGTCGGACGACAGTTCCGTGAAGCGCTGGAAGCGCGCTTCGCTTTCGCGCAATTCCGCCGTGCGCTCTTCCACCATCTGTTCCAGCGACTTGCTGTACTGGCCCAGCTTCTGGTACAGCAGCCGCACTTCCAGCATGTTGTGGATGCGCGTCTTGACTTCCACCAGGTCGAAGGGCTTGCTGACGAAATCCTTGGCGCCCGCCTGCAGCGCGCGCAGCTTGTGGCCAGGCTGGGCCGTGATGACCAGCACGGGCAGGTAGCTGCCCGCCTCGATGTCGCGCAAGCCTTCCATCACTTCGAAGCCATCCATTTCCGGCATCTGCAAATCGAGCAGGATCAAGTCGTAGCGGTGCTGCTGGTGCAGCGCGCGCACGGCTTGCGGGTCCATGGTGGACGTGATGCGCGTATAGCCGGCGCTGCGCAGCACCTGCTCCAGCAGCAGGACATTGGCTTCCTGGTCATCGACGATGAGGATGCTGGCGTTCAGAATCTCGGTGGCTTGAAGCATGGCGGTAGTCCTAAAAATAGATGCTGGATCAGCGTACTGCATGAGTGTCGTCGGCCAGGCCATGCGCAGCCGCATGGTGCAGGGCCACGTCGAGCGCGTCCATGAATTCGACGACCTTGATCGGCTTGGTCAGATAACGGAAGAAGCCCGCCTGCAAGCCTTTTTCGATGTCGCGCGGCACGGCATTGGCCGACAGCGCCATCACGGGAATGTGGCTGGTGAGCGGATCGTCGTGCAGGATGTGCAAGGCGCCAAAGCCGCTGATGCCGGGCAGGTTGATATCCATCAATATCACGTCCGGCTGGTAGGTGCGCGCCAGGTCGATGCCCAGGTGCGCGTCGATGGCCGTCAGCAATTTCAAATCGCTGCGGCGCGCGATCAATTGCTCCACCAGCGCCAGATTGGCGGGATTGTCTTCCACGTACAGCAAGGTACGCTGGCTTTCCTGCGGTTCCTGCGCCTGCGGCAGCGCGTCGCGATGGTCCAGCACCAGTTCCGGCGCGCTGCTGGCGGCCAGCTCGAACCAGAACGTCGTGCCCACGCCTACCGTGCTGTCAACGCCAATTTCTCCACCCATCAATTCGATCAGCTGCTTGGTGACGACGAGGCCGATGCCCGTGCCTTCTTCCGTGCTGTTTTCCTGCCCCAGGCGGTTGAACGGCTGGAACAGCTGCGCCAGTTGCTGCGCATCGAGGCCCATGCCGCTGTCGCGCACGCTGACACGCACCTTGGCGCCGCGCCGGCTGCAATCGACCGTGACGGAACCGCCACCCTGGTTGTACTTGATGGCGTTCGACAGCAGGTTGATCATCACCTGCTTGACCCGCGTGCGGTCCGCATGCACGAAGAAAGCCTGGCCGCAGCGGGGGAACTGCATGCCGATGCCGCGCTTTTCCGCCTGGGGCGCAATCATCGCCTGGCAATCCTGCAGCACGTCGAGCAGGGACATGGCTTCCTGCGACAGCGTGACTTTCCCCGATTCGATCATGGCCAGGTCGAGGATTTCATTGATCAAGCGCAAGAGATACCAGCCGCCCTTGAGGATCTGTTCGATCGAGCGCTGCTGTGGCGGGCTCGGCGGCGGCACGTCGGAGGCCATCAGCTGGGCAAAGCCCAACACGGCGTTCAGTGGCGTGCGCAATTCATGGCTCATGCTCGAGAGAAATTCCGACTTCGCGCGGTTGGCCTTTTCCGCCACCAGCCGCGCCTTCTTCAACTCGATGTTATTGGTTTCCACCAGGGAACGCGTATAGGCCTGCTGCTCGCGCAAGCGCTGGTCCAGCAAGGCTTGCTCCGCCTCGACCTGCTTGCGCGCCGTATTGTCCGTGCCGATCAGCAGGTAGCCGATGACCTTGTTCTGCGCGTCGCGCAAGGCCGTCACGGAGACGATGGCGGGAAAGCGGCTGCCATCCTTGCGGATGTACGTCAGTTCATAAATGTCTTCGATGCCGCGCTTGGCCTTGAACACCAGCGCTTCCACGCCGGGCGTGATGACGGTATCGAGTTCGGCGCTCAGGGCGGCGGCGCGGGCGATGATTTCCTGCGCGTCGGAAATACTGGCAGGCGTCAGCTTGTCGACGACGTCGCCCGCTTCATAGCCCAGCATGCGCTCGGCGCCCACGTTGAAAATCTGGATCACGCCCTGCGCATCGGTGGCGATGCACGAGAAATTGGCGCTGTTGAAAATCGCATCCTGCAAGGCGCCCGCCTTGAGCAGCTGGCGCGGCAGGCTGGCCGCCAGGGTGCGGCGGTACAGGGCCACCAGCAGCAACAGCAGCAGGAAGACCAGCGCCTCGATCAGCATGGCCGTCTCGAATGGCGGCCGCCAGGCCAGCGCGCCGATGGCCAGCAGCACGATGGCGCTGAACGAGAAGGCCAGCGCCATGGGCCAGCGCGACGGCACGCGGGTGGGAATTTTTTCAACAGATTGCATGATATGCCTGGGCAATGACTACGATAAGAAGGGGAAATGCGGAATTCACGCGCCTTGGCGCTGGCGCACGTCCGACAGCAGCCGCCCGAATTCCTTCTTGACCACGCCATAGCATTCGCAGACGGTGCCTTCCAGGCCCGCGCGGTCCTGCACGGAAATATGCCCGCGGCGGTAGCTGATGTAGCCACGCGCCTGCAAGCGCCCGGCCGCTTCCGTCACGCCTTCGCGGCGCACGCCCAGCATGTTGGCGATCAATTCCTGCGTCATCGTCAATTCGCGGTTCGGCAAGCGGTCCATGGTCAGCAGCAGCCAGCGGCACAGCTGTTGCTCCACCGTATGGTGGCGGTTGCATACGGCCGTCTGCGACATCTGCGTGATCAGCGCCTGCGTGTAGCGCAGCAGCAGGCGCATGACGGGACCGGCGCGGTCGAATTCTTCCATCAGCAAATGCGCCTTCAGGCGATAGCCGACGCCGCCCGTCTGCACGACGGCGCGGCTGGGCGTGGAGTTGCCGCCCATGAACAGCGACACGCCCACCATGCCCTCGTTGCCGACGCCGGCGATTTCCGACGAGCCGCCGTTTTCCAGCAGGTAGTGCAGCGAAACGATGGCGGTGGTGGGGAAATACACATGGTGCAGCTTGTCACCGGAGTCGTAGATCACGTCGCCCAGCAGCATCGGCACTTGCTCCAGATGCGGCGCCAGGCGCGCAAAATCGGCGTCGAGCATGGCGGCGAGCAAGTGGTTTTGATTCGGGTTGTGCGGCAAGGCGGGCAGAACAGCATACGAGCTGGACATGGTCAGGATTCCTGGTTTCCAGTCGTCAGCTAGGGGATGTTTGATAGGCGTCCGAACGAGGGCCGCCACGGCGTGCAGCGTAACACAGCACTTGCACAGTGGCCCGACTATATTTCTTGCTGGCATGTTCGTCCGTTCGCTACCGAACGGACGCTTCATTGCCGCGCGCCCTACAGTCGGTCACTGCCAGCGCTGCCTGACCATGGGCCGCCCGGCGCCTCCACCGGACGCCAATCATGCAATCATTCTTCAAGCGCATCTCCATTTCCGTTTCCACCTCCGCCCTGCTCACCCTGGCGGCCGGACTCTGCCTGACGGCCCTGTGCTATGTATCGGCGCGGCAAATCGAAGCGGAAAGCGCCCGGCTGCTGTGGCAGCACCATGCCAGCGGCCACGTACTGAGCGCCGCCATGCTGCCTGCGCACGGGTTGACCCTGGACGCGAACCGCCGCGGCTCGCTGTACGTGCTGCTGGGCGGGTTACTGTCGAGCTTGCTGGCCACGGCGTATGTCTACCAGCTGGTGTCGCGCAACAGCGTGATTGCCCGCATCACGGGCGAGCGCACGGCAGCCTTGCAATTTGCCAACCTGCGCCTGTCCGAGGATATCGCCGCGCGCATGCGCAATGAAAAGTCGCTGCGCTTGCGCGAACGCATCATCGAAGTGTCGGCCAATGCCATCATCCTGTGCAGCGCCGACGCGCCCGGCTACCTGATCGAATACGTCAACCCCGCCTTCGAGCGCATCACCGGCTATGCGGCCAGCGAAGTCATCGGACAGCGCCTGGAAGACTTGCAGGGGCCGGAACACGCGCGCCAGGACATGCACGCCATCAGCGCAGCCCTGCACGAGCAGCGCGAAGGCAAGGCCATCGTGCGCAATTTCCGCAAGGATGGCAGCACTTACTGGAGCGAGCTGTTCGTCGCGCCCGTGCGCGACGATGGCAACGGCCCCGTCAGCCACTTCGTGGTGGCGCAATACGATATCAGCACCGTCATGCGTTTCGAGCAGGAACTGGAATTCCAGTCGCGCCACGATGTGCTGACGGGCCTGGCCAACCGCTTGCTGCTGCGCGAGCGGCTGGAGCAGGCGATGGCCGTGGCGCGCCGCAGCACCCTGCCCCTGTGGGTGGTGT
>CAUSDR010000415.1:0-5100 GCA_963530105.1 uncultured Janthinobacterium sp. | reverse complement strand
ACTGGTGCGTGGCGCCAGCCAGCATGAGGCTGCCGAGTATATGCCGGCGCCGCGCACAAGGGAATGGCGCGGCGCGGAAAATTGGCAACATTGCTGGCAAAGGAAAGCCGGCAACTCAGGCGCTAACGTGCTCCGGATGCCACAGTTGCGGCTCGTGGTCGATCAGGTCGAGCAGCGCGGCGACCACTTCCGGATCGAACTGGCTGCCGCTGCGCTGCTCGATGTATTCGCGCACCTGCGGATACGGCCACGGTTCCTTGTAGGGACGCTCGTGCAGCAAGGCGTCAAACACGTCGACGACGGCGACGATGCGCGCGGCGACGGGAATGTCGCGCCCCTGGATGCCGTTCGGATAGCCGGCGCCATCGAAGTGCTCATGATGGCCGCCGGCGATCTGCGCGCCATAGGTCAGGTAGCTGACGCCATCGACCATGTTGGCGGCCCGCTCGAGAATGGTGCGGCCGACGCTGGCATGCAGCTGCATCTGCGCCCGTTCCTCGTCCGTATGGCGGCCCGGTTTCAGCAGCACGGCGTCCGGCGTGGCCACCTTGCCGACGTCGTGCAGGATGCTGGCCAGGCCGATCATGTCGAGCAGCTGCGGCGTGAGCTCGTCGGCATACACGCCGCGCTGCTGCATGCGGCGGGCGATGGCGTCGGACAATTGCTGCACCCTGCGCACATGGCCGCCCGTGTCGCTGTCGCGGAATTCGGCCAGGTCGGCCAGCGCCACCACGGTGGCTTCCTGCGCCTTGCGCAGCTGGCCGAACATGTACAGGTTGTCGAAGGCGGCGGCGATGCGCTGGCAAAACACTTCCAGCAAGTCGCGCTGGATCTGCGCCAGCGGCCACGGCGGCGTGACGGAAATGGCCAGTTCGCGGTTGCCTTCCGTGTGGATGAACAGCACGTTGGCCGGATGCTCGAACTGGCTGCGCTTTTCCGCGAAGGCCTTGTCGATGGTGGACGTGAGCGCATGGTCGGCCGGCATGGCTTCCGCTTCGGCCAGCACGGCATAGGTGCCCGTGGCAGCCACCACCTCGGGGCGCCCGGCGCCGCCCTGCATCAGGCACAGCACGCCGTCGGCGCCCACGTCGAGGATGGCGCTGACCTGGTTCAGCACGCCGGAAGCGAATTCGCGCAGGGAATGGATCTGGTACAGATTGGTGGCGCCGGCAAGGATCTTGCCCAGGCCGATGCGGCTGCGCTCGAGCATCATCAGGCTCTCGTAGGCGCGCAGGGCGGAAATGACCGTGGTAAACAGCTTCTGCGTCGTCAGCTCCGTCTTGGCCTTGTAATCATTGATGTCGTATTCGATGATGACGCGCTGCTCGGGCGCCTGACCCGGCTGGCCCGTGCGCAGCACGACGCGCACGATGGAGTTGTTCAGTTCGGCGCGGATGCGCTTGGCGAGGATCAGGCCGGCATCATCCGTTTCCATCACCACGTCGAGCAGCACCAGCGCGATGTCGGGCGTGTCGCGCAGGATCTCGAACGCTTCGCGGCCGCTGTAGGCGGAAAACAGTTCCAGTTCACGGCCCTTGAAGCTGACGTTGCGCAGCGCCAGCCGCGTCACCGCATGCACATCGACATCGTCATCGACGATCCGGACACGCCACAGGCGCTGGTCGGGTGCAGCCAGTCCCGCAGGACTTGCCACCGGCTCATCCTCGTCGAGCAGCCAGTTATCATCTGCATCGGCTTTGAGGTCGGTCATGAATACTCCTAATGGATAAGGTCGATGTGGACGCTGCTTTGACGCCTATCAAGCATAATCAGATTAGATGTTGCTTACAACAGGATTCTGCGTGCCGCCTTCGCCGCTGGCCGGACTGGACAAGGGGGCCGGTGCGGCACTGTGTGCCTTGCCGCCACATGCGTCCTGGCCAGGCCCGACGGCCTGGTAGCGCACTTCATACCTGCCCGCGCTGAGCTGTTCGACCGTCAGCTTGTCATTGGCCAGGATGTACAGATAGCGCACGTTCGAGCGCCGTTCCTGGTCATACAGCTTGACGAACACGGGCGCCGTATTGGCGCTGTTGTCGATCGTCAAGCTCAATTCATCGCCCTTGTTACCGATCGGGAAGCCTTCCACATACCCGGACTGCACCGGCCATGGCTCGCCATTCGGCGCCACCAGTGCCGCCGACTCGGCCTGGCTGGCGCCATCACAGGCGGGCCGCGTGGGTTTCAGGCTCAGCTGGGAAACGGCCAGCACGCGGATCTCGGGCGCCTTCGCCTGCGCGGGTTCGGCCGCATACGGCTTGCCCACCGCCCAGCTATCGATGGCAAGCGCCTCATTTTTGGCCGACGGCGTGGCGGCAGCGCCCGGCGTGGCCGTGTCCGGATGCCCCCTGGCGCCATCGCGGGCCAGGCCGCTCCACGCCGAGACCAGCGCGGCAGGCATCTGCTGCGAGGTGTCGAGCATCAGCAAGGCGCCCAGCCAGCCCAGCAGCAGGCACACAAACAAACTCAGCCACCAGCGCCAGTTGCGCCAGACGGGAACCTGGCCGCGCCGCGCCTTGCCCTTGGGCGGCGGCACGTCTTGCGCCCAGGCATGTTCATGCTGCTGGGCATGGCCCTTCGCGCGCCCCTCCTTGCCCTTGCCATCTTCCTGGTGCGTGCTTTCCAGCCATTCGATTTCCCATTCCTCGGCCGCGATCCATTCGTCGTGCTCGCGGCGCCGCTGCGGGTCGGACAGGGTGCCATAGGCGCTGTTGAGGATGGCCATGATGCGCGCGGCCTTCTCGTCGCCGGGATTCTTGTCGGGATGGTATTTCTGGCTGAGGGCCTTGTACGCGGCACGTATGACTTCCTGCGGCGCCAGGCGCGCCACTTTCAGGTTGTCATAGTGTGTATGTATCTTTCCCATCGTTCTATCTTGAAATCGGTGCGCGGCGACGGGTTCTTGCAGGATGGAACCGTGCTGTATCGGTCATCATATACGATATGACAAGATAATAACCACTGGCGGACAGGAAATTGCAGGGCGTTGATACCCTGCCTTGATATTACAGGCGGTGGCTGCGGTCGCCTGACAACAGGGCTTCCGGCAGTTCCACCTGGTGGCCCACGACCAGCACCTTGAACAACTCGCCCATCTCGGCGGGCGACAGCAGTTTCTGCACGGCGCTGGCCTGCGGCAGATAGGTCCTAACCTCTTGCGGATCGGTGCGCAGCAGCAAGTCGCCGATGCCGGCGCCCAGCAGGAAGGTAGCCTGGTTCATGTAGGCCAGCACGTCGAGGCCCGCATCCTGCGCCGCCACCGCCATGGCCGTGAAGTCCACGTGGGCCGTGATGTCCTGCAGTCCGGGCAGATAAAACGGTTCCGCGTGGGCATGGTGGCGGTAATGGCACATCAGGGTGCCCGTGGCGCGCAAGTCCAGGTAATACTCGTGCGCGGGGAAGCCATAGTCGAACAGCACGGCCGCGCCGCCCTTGCCTGCCGTCAGCATGCGCGCCAGCGAGCGCATGAAGCCGCTGGCGACACCGTGGATTTCCGTGACGTAGCCGACGGGCAAGGCATCCGCCCCGGGCACCTGGGCGGCGATCTGCGCGGCGACGTCAGCGCCGGCGGGACGCTCGACAAAGATGAACTGGCCATCGGCGATGCTGACGTCGAGCTCGCACCAGCCGGCAGGCGTCTTGCTGATCAGGTTGACGGGCATGGCGTCGAGCACTTCATTGCCGAACACGGCGCCGTCGAAACTGTCGGGAAAACCGTCGAGCCACACCACTTGCGGGAAGGCGGCCAGCGCCAGCTCCTGGCGCGCGCGCAATTCGCCGGACAATTCGACGATCGCATACTGCTCCACCTGGATGCCGGCCTGCGCCGCTTCCGTCAGGATATCGAAGGCCAGCTTGCCCGTGCCGGCGCCGAATTCGAGGATGCGCGGGGCCGTTTGCGCCATAATAGCGGCTGCCACATGGGCCAGGGTGGCGCCAAACAGGGGCGAGATTTCCGGCGCGGTTGTAAAATCGCCATCTTTGCCCAGCTTGGCGGCGCCGCCGCTGTAATAGCCGAGGTCAGGCGCATACAGCGCCAGCTCCATGAAACGGACAAAGGGAATGGCGCCGTCATTGCGCGCGATTTCGGCGGCAATCTGGTGCTGCAAGGCATGGGACGCGGCCAGCGCGTCGCTATCGGGTACGGGAAGAGACATACCGTATTGTAGCGAATCGGCGGCGCAGGCCGCCAGTACCGGCCATGGCTGCCCCGCTCACTCCACATATCAATACAGTAAAGACATGACACCAGCATCGACATTGCCACACAGCACACCCCGCGTCGCCCTCGTCACGGGAGCCGCGCGCCGCATCGGCCGCGCCATCGCCCTGGGGCTGGCGCGCGACGGCTGGGATATTGCCGTGCATTACCGCGCATCGCACGATGAAGCGCTCAGCCTGGTGGCGGAAATCACCGCGCTGGGCCGCCGCGCCCACGCCTTCCCCTGCGACCTGGCGCAAGAGGATGCCGTGCGCCAGCTGCTGCCGCAGGTGCAGGCGGTACTGGGCACCGTGAGTTGTGTCGTCAACAACGCATCGTTGTTTGCATACGACAATGCCGGCAATTTCTCCATCGGCGCCCTGGACGCCCACATGCACGCCAACCTGGCCGCGCCCATCCTGCTGGCGCAGGCGATGTACCAGGCCACGCCAGACGGCGGGCAAGCCGTGGTCATCAACTTGCTGGACCAAAAACTGTACAATCTCAATCCTGATTTTTTGTCGTACACCCTGTCCAAGGCGGCGCTGCTGTCGGCGACCACCATGCTGGCCCAGGCGCTGGCGCCGAAAGTGCGCGTGGTGGGCATCGCCCCTGGCATCACCATGGTGTCGGGCGAGCAAACGGCAGCCAATTTTGCCAAGGCGCATGAAAATACGCCGCTGGGCCGTTCCAGCACGCCCGAGGATGTGGCCGACAGCGTCTGTTACGTGGCCCGCGCGCGCGCGCTGACGGGCACGACCTTGCTCGTGGACGGCGGCCAGCATCTGATCGGCTTGCCCCGCGACGTCATGTTTTTGACCAAATAATCAGCAGCCATACCAAACAAACCAGCATTCCAGCATCCCCGAAAAGGTAAAACTATGTCGTCCGCCCTGTTC
>CAUSDR010000414.1:0-5101 GCA_963530105.1 uncultured Janthinobacterium sp. | reverse complement strand
GTTACCTGGCGCACGGACTCAACCGTACCCATGCGTACCGATTGTTCGTTTTGCGCCTGGCGCGCATTGTAGACATTCGCCGAGTTCGGTTGTACGGCGCAGCCTGCCAGTGTGGCCAGCAATGCCACTGCAATAATTGGTGCTTTCATATGGAACTCCTTGGACAAAAGTTGGTGTGCCGGTTACGTCGACCGGCAATACATGTGGCCCGATACCTCAGACTGTTACTTATCATAAGGACACTTTCTTAAGATAACTAGTTGCGAATAGTAAAAATCTGTTACGGGCGGCCGTGACCGCCTGTTTTTCAGTAGGCCAGCCGCAGGCGGCGGTACAGGAAGCCCAGCACGAACAGCGGGCCCACCAGCAGGAAACGCAGGTCGTCGAGAAACGATGGTTTCCTGCCTTCGATCTGGTGGCCGATGAACTGGCCTATCCACGCCAGCACGAAGACCGCCAGCGAGACGGGCAGGATGGTCAGCGCCGGCATGGCCAGCAGCAGGCCCAGCATGGCGGCCAGCATCACCAGCATGCCCGCGGCAAACGGACGCGACAGCCTGTAATAGTAGTATAGGGCAACAATACTGCCGAGCAGCGCCACGCTGGCGTGCACGCTCCACAGCAGCCCCAGCACGCTGAACACGATCAGCGGCACGCACACGATGTGCACCCATTCATTGACTTGGTTGCGGTGGCTCTCGCCATACTGGGCCAGCAGGGTGTCGATGGTGCGCATGGGGTGGTCTGTGGTTGGCATGGTTATGCGGCAATTCTACACCGGCAGCTTGCCGCCGGTTGGCCGCCGTGGCGCGGGTAAAATGGCCTGTTTCCACACCGCAGGACATCCGCCTTGAGTTCTTCCCTTTCCGCGCCAGCGCCGCTGGCCGACACGCGCAAGCGCTGCTTCGACCCGGTCGTCGATGCGCACACCCGCCTGCTGATACTGGGCAGCCTGCCCGGCGAGAAATCGCTGGCGCACGGCCAGTACTACGCGCATCCGCAAAACAAGTTCTGGCTGCTGCTGGGCGAAGTGCTGGGCACGGATTTGCAGGCCCTGCCTTACGAACAGCGCCTGGCGGCCGTGCTGGCGCATGGCGTGGGCTTGTGGGACGTGGTGGCGCAGGCGCACCGCGCGGGCAGTCTCGACAGCAATATCCGCAACCGCGACGACAACGACCTGCCTGGCCTGCTGGCGCGCTTTCCCGCCATCGGCGCCATCGCCTTCAATGGCGGCACGGCCGCCAAGTTGGGGATCAAGGTGCTGGGCGCGCAAGTGTCGCGCTATCGGATTGTTGCCCTGCCATCGAGCAGCCCCGCCCATACCAAACCCTATCTGGAAAAGCTGGAACAGTGGCGCGCCTTGCGCCAGGCGCTTGCCTGACAGCGCCTGGTATTGCCTGGTATTACCGCCATCCGGCGCCCTGGCGCCGTCGCCAATCGCGCTGACCGCCGCCGCATGCCGTGCTGCGCCGCTGGCGGCTGCGCCGTACGATTCTCCCGCCGCCTGTTGTTTCCACGCCCGTCCACCACTCCCACTTGATTTTTGCGCTTGCCTTAACTGATATATTACATTTAATATTCTGATATATCAGAGTGCGCCAGTTTGGTGCCACCACAAAAAACACAGCGCGATGCCCGTCGCGCGCAGCAAGGAGATGGCTACGATGACCGAGTTCATGAATCAGGATTTTCTTCTCACCACCGAGACGGCCCGCAAGCTGTACCACGAAGTGGCGGCCGACCTGCCGATCATCGATTACCACTCGCACCTGCAGCAGGGCGAGATCGCCAGCCGCAAGACCTTCCGCAACATCGCCGAACTGTGGCTGGCCGGCGACCATTACAAATGGCGCTTGATGCGCACGGCCGGCGTGGCCGAGGAATTCATCACGGGCGAGCGCTCGGACCAGGAAAAATTCCGCGCCTTCTGCAAGGTGCTGCCACTGGCCATCGGCAATCCGATCCACCACTGGAGCCACCTGGAACTGCGCCGCATCTTCAATATCGACCTGCTGATCAACGAAGCGAATGCGGACGCCATCTGGGAACAGGCCAACGCCATGCTGGCCACGATGGATACCTGGTCGCTGCTGGAGCAGGCGGGCGTGGAAATCGCCTGCACCACCGACGATCCGGCCGACGACCTGCTGCAGCATGCGCAAATCGCCGCCTCCGGCCTGAAGACGCGCGTGCTGCCCGCCTACCGTCCGGACAAGGCCATGCGCATCAACCAGCCGCGCTTCCCCGAGTACCTGCAGCGTCTGAGCGCCGTGGCCGATGTTCCCGTCACCTCGTTTGCCTCGCTGATCGCCGCGCTGGCCGTGCGCGTGGAATTCTTCCACTCGCGCGGCGCGCGCATCTCGGACCACGCCGTCGACGTGACCCTGCCCGTGCAGGCGGCCAGCGCCGAGGAACTCGAAGCGCTGTTCGCCAAGCGCCTGCAAGGCACCTTGCTGAACGACGTGGAAAACGGCTTGTACCTGCGCGGCCTGCTCGAAGCGATCGGCCGCGTGTATGCGAACTACGGCTGGACCATGTGCCTGCACATCGGCGCGCAGCGCAACAACAATGACCGCATGCGCGGCTTGCTGGGCCCTGACACGGGCTACGACTCGATCTCCGACATGCGCTGCAGCGCCGGCCTGGCATCCCTGCTCAACGCGCTGGACCTGGACGACCGTTTGCCGAAGACCATGCTGTTCTGCCTGAACCCGAACATGAACGAAGTGCTGTCGACCATGGTGGGCAACTTCCAGGACGGCACGGTGGCCGGCAAGCTGCAATTCGGCCCGGCCTGGTGGTTCAACGACCACAAGGAAGGCAACCTGCAGCAGCTGGTGGGCTTCGGCAATCACAGCGTGCTGGGCGTGTTCGTCGGCATGGTGACCGATTCGCGCAGCTTTGCTTCCTACCCGCGCCACGACTACTTCCGCCGCCTGGTGTGCCGCCAGATCGGCGAATGGGTGCACGGCGGCGAATACCCGAACGATTTCGAGGCGCTGGCCACCATCGTGCGCGGCATCTGCTACGAAAACGCGCAAAAGTATTTTCAGCTGTAATCCCATAGCCGCCGCCAGGAATTAGTCATGCAAAAAGTGTTGTGTATCCATCCAGACGACGACATGCTGGTCGCCTTGTCCGATCTGGCCGCCGGCGAAGTGGTGAACTGGGAGGGCGAGTCCATCCTCATCAGCAGTGCCGTGAAGACCAAGCACAAGCTGGCCCGCCGCGCCTTCGCCGCCGGCGACATCCTGCGCCTGTACGGCGTCCCCGTCGGCAAGGCCACGGTGGCCATCCGCCGCGGCGAAGCCGTCACCACGGAAAACCTGCACCACTACGCGGCCGAAGTGGAGCTTGAACCGCAAGCGCCATACAGCTGGACGCCGCCCGACGTGGCGCGCCTCGATGGCGCCACCTTTCCCGGCGTCGTGCGCGCCGACGGCAGGGTGGGCACCGCCAATTACTGGCTGATTTTCCCCCTCGTCTTCTGCGAAAACCGCAACGTCGAGCACCTGCGCAATGCGCTCGAAGCGCCGCTCGGCTACACGCGCAACGATCTGGCCTCATTCACTTTGTCGCTGCTGGGCGAGGACATGGAAGCGCCGAAGCCCGTCGTGCGCCCGTTCCCGAACCTGGACGGCGTGCGCATCATCACGCACAACGGCGGCTGCGGCGGCACGCGCGCCGATGCGCGCTCGCTGTGCAAGATTCTCTCCGCCTACGCCGACCATCCGAACGTGGCCGGCATCACCGTCTTCAGCCTCGGTTGCCAGAACGCGCAGATCGCCATGTTCCAGGACGCGCTGGCGAAACAGAACCCGCACTTCGACAAGCCTTGCCTGATCTACGAGCAGCAGAAATGGGATAGCGAAGACGCCATGATGAAGGCCGTGCTGACGGACACCCTGGCGCAGCTGAAGGAAGCGAACAAGGTGCGGCGCCAGCCGGTGCCGCTGTCGCACCTGAAAATCGGCGTCAAGTGCGGCGGCTCGGACGGTTTTTCCGGCATCTCCGCCAACCCGGCCATGGGCCTGGTGTCGGACATGGTGGTGGCCGTGGGCGGTTCGTCCATCCTGGCCGAATTCCCGGAACTGTGCGGCGTCGAGGCTAACCTCATCGAGCGCTGCGAAAACGACGACGACAAGCGCCGCTTCCTGGGCCTGATGCGCGATTTCGAAGCGCGCGCCGAAGCCGTGGGCACGCATTTCGCCGACAATCCCAGCCCCGGCAATATCCGCGACGGCTTGATCACGGACGCCATGAAATCGGCCGGCGCGGCGAAGAAGGGCGGTACCTCGCCCATCGTCTCCGTGCTCGATTACGGCGAGCAGAGTCCGAAGCCGGGCCTGTCGCTGCTATGCACGCCGGGCGGCGACGTTGAATCCGTGACGGGCATCGTGGCCTCGGGCGCCAACGTGGTGCTGTTTTCCACGGGCCTGGGCACGCCGACGGGCAACCCCATCGTGCCGGTGCTGAAAATCTCCAGCAACACGCGGGTGGCGAAAAAACTCTCGGACCTGATCGACTACGATTGCGGCCCCGTGATCGACGGCACGCCCTTGCCGGACGTGGCCAACGGCCTGTTCGACATGGTGGTCGCCACCGCCGGCGGCCAGTACACGGCCAAGGCCGACCGCCTGCAGCAGTACGACTTCATCTTCTGGAAACGCGACATTTCACTGTGAACGAGATTCCCATGCAAGCATTGCGCCGCAGTACACCGTTCGACCTGCCAATCAAGATCCTGCAATTCGGCCAGGGCAATTTCATGCGCGGTTTTTTTGACTGGCAGATCGACCTGCTCAACGAGCGCAGCGGCCTGAATGCGGGCGTGGTAGTGGTGCGTCCGCGCGGCGGCGGCACTTCGCCCCTGCTCGACGTGCAGGACGGTCTGTTTACCACCGTGGTGCGCGGCCTCGATGAAGCGGGCCAGCCCGTCAGCACCTGCCGCACCATCGCCTGCGTGCAGCGCGAAATCAACCCGGCCAGCATGTATGGCGACTACCTGGCGCTGGCCAGCCTGCCGGAGCTGCGCTTCATCGTCTCGAACACTACCGAGGCGGGCATCGTCACGAATGACAGCGATGCCTTCGACGACGCG
>CAUSDR010000413.1:0-5115 GCA_963530105.1 uncultured Janthinobacterium sp. | reverse complement strand
ACTTCGGCGTGCGCGAATGGGCCTGGCTGGCGCTGCGGCCCCGGCTGGCCGCGCATCTGCCGCAAGCCATCGCGCTGCTGGCGCCGTGGACGGCGCAGCCGTCGGAACGCCTGCGCCGCTTCGCCTGCGAAGCGCTGCGTCCGCGCGGCGTGTGGTGTACGCATATTGCCGAGTTAAAACAGCAGCCGCAGCTGGCCTTGCCGTTGCTGCAACCCTTGCGCGCCGACCCGGCCGTCTACGTGCAGGATGCGGTCGCCAACTGGCTCAACGACGCGGCCAAGAGCCAGCCGGACTGGGTGCGCACGCTGTGCGCGCAATGGCTGGCGGAAAGCCCTGTTGCCGCCACCGCGCGCATCTGCAAGCGCGCCCGGCGCTCGCTCGTTTAATGGTATTGGAGGAGAATACATGCACTATCTGCTGGAACTGTATAGCCCGAAAGCGGCCTGGCTTGCCCTGGACGGCGCCGCGCGCCAGGCGTATTTCGACAAGGTGGGCGCCGGCATGGCGGCCCTGTCCGGCATGGGGGCGGAAGCGCTGGCCATGGGCGCCGTCGCTGGCGGCAAGCTGCATGGAGCGCCGCAGCAATGTTATGCCGTGTGGCGCTTCCCCGACGAGGCGGCGCTCGATGCCTTGCTGGCCGGTATCGCCGCCACGGGCTGGCATGATTACTTTGACACCATCAATGCGGCCGGCCCGGGCGTGGATTTCCCCGCCCACCTGGCGCAGCTGGCGGCGCTCTGAAGAAACGGCATTTGTCTGGCGGGTCAGGTAAAGTTTGCCGTATTGTCACCGTTACTTGACTGTCATGCCGTCCAGACTGCTTTTCCTGCTCCTGTTTTCCGTGGCGCCCGTGCTGGCGTCGGCCACGCCGCAAGCCCTCGTCGTCGCCGCGCGCAGCCAGGTGGGCGTGACGCTGCGGTACGACCCGCGCTACGAGCGCCTCGCGTATCCGGGCGGCGACGTGCCGCTCGAACGGGGCGTGTGCACGGACGTGGTGGTGCGCGCCTACCGCCAGCTGGGGCAGGACTTGCAGGTGCTCGTGCACGAAGACATGCGCAAGGCGTGGGATGTGTACCAGCGGCAGGGACGCTGGCAGATGAAGGGGCCGGACCGCAATATCGACCACCGCCGCGTGCCCAACCTGGGCACGTATTTTGCCCGCCACGGCACCAGCTTGTCACCCAGCAAGGAAGCGGGCGCTTACCGCGCGGGCGATATCGTCACCTGGCGCTTGCCGGGCAACCTCACGCATATCGGCATCGTCAGCGACCGGCCGTCGTGGAATGGCGTGCCCTTGATCATTCATAACATCGGCGCAGGCGCGCGCGAGGAAAATATCCTGTTCAGCTATGCGATCACGGGGCATTATCGCTGGCAGCCGCGTCGCGTGGCGCCGCCGTGATGGGCGCCATGTCCTGCAGGATGGCCAGCACGGTGGCCAGCGCCGTGTCGATGTCGAGCCGGTCGATGGCGCCATAGCCGAGAAACAGGCCTTCATGGCGCGCGTCGCCGTGATAAAAGCTGGCCAGCGCGTACAGGCTGATGTCGGCCAGCCGCGCCCGGCGCAGCAATTGCGCTATGTCAAGCGGCGCCTGCGCCAGGGCCGCCACGTGGAAACCGGCGCTGGCCGGCACCAGGCGGAACCACGGCGCCAGCGGGCCGTTGAACCAGTGCTGCAGCCGCTCGCGCCGCCCCGCATAGATGTCGTGGCAGCGGCGGATGTGGCGCAGCAAGTGGCCATCGCCGATGAACTTGGCCAGCGCGTGCTGGCCCAGACTGGCCGTGTGGCAATCGTTCAAGTATTTCACCGTTTCCACGGCGGCCACGATGGCTAGCGGCAAGACGACATAGCCCAGGCGCAATTCCGGCAGCATGATCTTGGAAAAGCTGCCCACATGGGCCACGACGCCATAGCGGTCCATGCTTTGCAGGGAATCCTCGGGCCGGCCTTCGTAGCGGAAGGCGCTGTCGTAATCGTCCTCGATGACGATGGCGCCCAGCTGGTGCGCCCGTTCCAGCAGGGCGTGGCGGCGCGCCATGCTCATCGGCATGCCGAGCGGGAACTGGTGCGCGGGCGTGACATAGATCAAGCGCGTGCCATCGGGAATGTGCTCGACGACGATGCCATCCTCGTCCACCGTGATGCCCACCACGCGCGCGCCGTGGCTGGCGAACACGGCGCGCGCCACGGGATAGCCTGGCTCTTCCACGGCAACCGTATCGCCCGCTTCCAGCAGGGTGTGCGCCAGCAGCGCCAACGCCTGCTGCGCGCCGCTGGTGACAAGCACCTGTTCCGGCGTGCAATGGATGCCGCGGCTGAAGGCGGCGTGCCCCGCGATCGCCGCGCGCAAGGCGGGCAAGCCGGCCACGGGCGCGTAGCGTCCGCGCGCCTGGCCATCCTGGCGCAGCGCGTGCAGCACGCAGGCGCGCCACTCGTCCTGCGGGAAGTGCGATGGCGTGGCGCGCCCGCCGATGAAGGCGTAGCGGGCGGGCGTTTCCTGGCTGGCCCGGCGCAACGGCGTGGGCGTCGCTTCCCAGCGGGCGATGCGCTGCGCGCTGGCCAGCGGCGTGCTGGCGTGGCGGCGCTGCGGCGAGGCGTGCGGCGTCTGCACGAAGCTGCCCACGCCCACTTTGCCCACCAGCAGCTTTTCATAGCCGAGCTTATCGTACACGTCGGACACCGTCTTGCGCGACAGGCCCAGCTGGCTGGCCAGCAGGCGCGAGGGCGGCAATTGCTGGCCATCGGCCAGGCGGCCCGAGCGGATGGCCTCGCTGAGCTGGCGGTACAGCTGGCCGCCCAGGTCGCGCGTGCCGTCGATCAGGATGTGTAATTCCATGGTGTGTCTGCTGGTGGTCTGCTGTTTTTCGGGGGGATTGGCCTGCCGCGCACTCATCTTGCGCTTCTACAATGATGCATCTTTACTTTATCAAGGAATGCATCATGACACAGCAACGTATTGATTTCGCACAAGCTTCGCCGGACGTGGTCAAGGCCATGTACGCGCTGGAAGCGGCCATCGCCAAGCTTGGCCTGGAACACTCGCTGCTGGAATTGGTCCGCCTGCGCGCCTCGCAAATCAATGGCTGCGCTTTCTGCGTCGACATGCACACGAGCGATGCGCGCAAGGCGGGCGAAACGGAGCGCCGCCTGTACGCCGTGTCCGTCTGGCGCGAAACGCCTTTCTTCACGCCGCGCGAGCGGGCCGTGCTGGCCTGGACGGAAGCGCTGACGCTGCTGCCGCAAAACCACGCCTCGGACGACGATTACGCGGCGCTGGCGGCCGAACTGACGCCGGCCGAGATGGTCAACGTGACCCTGGCCATCGGCTCCATCAATACGTGGAACCGCCTGGCCGTGGGTTTCCGCAAGATGCCGGAGTAAGCTCGTTAACGTTCGCTGGCGAACAGACGATAGGCGCGGCCCCGGATAGTCTGGCAAGACGATTTATGAGCCAGGAGCAGCCATGGAAGTGCCGATCGGTGATGGCGTCGCGAAGACGCCTGAACAGCTGGAAGAAGCGCGCCGCGAATTCATCGCGGAGCTGTGGCGGCGCTTTGAAGCGCTGCAGGAATGGGCCGTCAGCCATTGGCCCGACCAGGAGCACCCGCTCAGTTCCGCCGACTTCGTCGAGGCGCGCAAGGAGATCCTGAGTTTGCGCTCGCCGGCCGGTTCGCTGAGCCAGCCAGCCGCGCGCCACGGGGCGGAGCCGGAACCGGAGCAGGGCGGCGCGCAGTATGTCGACGTCACCCCCGCGCCGTGGCCGTAATCCGACAACATGGCTGGCAGAAGCAGCCGGCGCAGTCGAAGATAGCCGTTCAACCCGAATGCCGAACTGCCGGGGTCGGACCCTGAGGGGCCGACCCCAGTCCTTGTTATCGGGTTTGGCGTTCGCTCGCCACCGCTTCCGCTTTCCCGCCCTGCGCAAACACCCAGCACAGCAAACTCACCACCAGCCCCGCCATCACGCCATATGCCAGGTTCAGCGCGCTGTCGAACAGCAGGGGCGCCACCAGGCCCGAGACGAGGGCGAACAGCAGCATCTGGATGAACGATTGCATCGACGACGCCAGGCCGCTGTTGTTGGGGAAGTGGTTCAGCGCCATCAGCGTCATCGGCGGCATGGCGATCGACAGGGCGAACGAGTAGAAGAACAATGGCAGCACGGCCCATGGCACTTCGGCGGCAAAAAAGTAGTTGTAGCCGATGTTGGCGGCGGCCGCCACCAGCATCAGCACGAAGCCGGCCCAGACCATCTGGCGCTGGCTGTAGCGGTGCGCCACCTTGCCCGACAGGGCCGAGCCGAACACCATGCCGCTGATCAGCGGAATGAACAGCCACGCGAACGCCGTCTCCGGCAGGTGCAGGATGTTGATGATGAAGTAGGCGGCCGAGCCGATGTACAGCGCGAAGCCGCCAAAGGCGGCGCCGATGGCCGTCGACAGCAGCAGGAACTGGCGGTGGCACAGCACTTTCCAGTAATTGACGGCGATGTCGCCCAGGTGGAAGGCGTGGCGCTGCTCCTTCGGCAGGCTTTCCGGCAAGGCGCGCCAGACGACGACGAACATCAGCACGCCGAACGCCGTGAGGAACCAGAAGATCCAGCGCCAGCCCAGGCCCACTTGCAGCCAGCCGCCCAGCACGGGCGCAATGGCGGGCGCCAGTGCGAACACCATCATGATGTGCGAAAGGATTTTCTGCGCGGCGGCGCCCGAGTAGCGGTCTTGCACGATGGCGCGGCCGATCACGGAACCGGCGCCCGCCGACAGGCCTTGCAGCACGCGCCAGGCCAGCAGCCAGCCCAGCGACGGCGCCAGCGCGGCGCCCACGGAGGCGATCACGTACAGCACCAGCGAGACGAGAATCACGGGACGGCGGCCGAACGAGTCCGACAGGGTGCCGTAGAACAGCATCATGAAGGCGAAGGTGAACAGGAAAAAGCTCAGGGTCTGCTGCACCAGCAGGGGGCTGGCGTTAAAGTCGTGCACGATGGCGGGGAAAGACGGCAGATACGTGTCAATTGCGAGCGGTCCGACCATCGCCAGGCCCGCCAGAATCCATGTTAATAATTTAGTCATGTTGAAGTGTGTTTTTGTTAGTCCGTCATTTTACGCTAG
>CAUSDR010000412.1:0-5122 GCA_963530105.1 uncultured Janthinobacterium sp. | reverse complement strand
CCACCCCAGCTACGCCGCGCAACCGCCGAACGACCTGACGCCCTTCTATTCCGTGGGCGTGACGAATGGCCAGATCACGCCAGGCATGGCCACCTTCAGTGGCGGCCTCAGCTATTTTGGTTTCTACATGGGTTCGCCTGACCCGTATAACAGCGTCGTCTTCACCCTGGGCGATCAAAGCACGGTCACCTTGACGGGCTCGCAAATTGCCACCATGGGCAGCGTCAGCGCCAATGGCGACCAGTCGGTCGGCCTGTATGTGAACGCCTGGGCCGGCGAAGGGGCGAAATTCACCTCGATCGCCTTCCACTCGCCGGGCCAGGATGCGTTTGAAAGCGACAACCACGCCTTCATCTCCGCCGTGCCGGAACCGGAAACCTATGCCATGCTGCTGGCTGGCCTGGGCTTGCTGGGTTTCATGCTGCGCCGCAAACAGTCCTGATACGGCCATGCACCGCCAAAAGCCCGCGCTGCGGGCTTTTTCACTGCCAGGGCTGGCCGGCGCCGCCAGCGGGCGGCCTTCAGCACATGGACATGGCGGGCCGGTTGGGCCAGGTCAGCGGCGGACCGGGCGGTATCCAGCGCGGGTCGATGGCGGGCAGCGGCGCATGGTAATTGAAGGGATTGATGATGATCGGCGGAATCGCCGATGGCGCGCCGACGGGTTCGGCACAGGACTGCGGGGCGCTACGCTGGCGCGTGGTTCGGTGGAAAGGGGATAGCGATTGATCCCCGGTATCTGCAAACAAAAGCATGTTGCCCTCCTTGCGAGACTGAGGTGTTCAGTATAGGACGGCATGCGCGTATTACAAGAAAAGAAATCTTGTTCCACATCAGCTTTTCCTGCCCCTCTCGACCTTCCATACCGTGAAAATGACCGCCTGTCGCACGCCGCTGGCGACGGGCCAGGCGCGCCCCTACAGTGTGAGCATGCAAGACCCCGACACCACACTGAGAGGCTTACCATGAAAAAATTGCTCACCTTCGTCCTGATCCTCATGCTGGCCTGCCTGTTCCTCGACAAGATCGGCGCCACCGACATGCACATGCAGTTCAACGGCGACGACGTCGACGGTCCGCTGGAGTGGCTGTTCGGCGTGGTGTTTGCCGGCGGCGGCTTGCTGATCGCGGCCATCGCGCTGGTGTGCGCCGCCGTCGTGACGGGCGTGGTGCTGGCCGGCGTGGGCGTGGTGCTGCTCGCCGTGGTGGCCTGTTGCGTGGTGCTGGCGCTGGCGCTGAGCACGCCCGTGCTGCTGCCGCTGCTGCTTCCGATCGCCATCGTCTGGCTGCTGGTCAGCCGCAGCCGCAAGCAGGCGCAAGCGCGCCAGCACACCCTGTAATCACTGCGCCATGAACTTGCTGAGCACGCCGTCGCCGCCGCCGTCATTCTGCTCGATGCGGTTGCGCCCGCCCCGCTTGGCGCGGTACAGCGCTTCGTCGGCGCGCGCCAGCACGGCGTCGCAATCGGCATCGGTGCCCGCCATGGCGGCCATGCCGATGCTCACCGTGATGGTGATGACGATGCCGCCATCGATGGTCAGCGAGCTTTCCGCCACGCGCCGGCGCAGCCGCTCGGCAAACACGGCGGCCGCGCCCAGGTCCGTGCCCGGCAGCAAGATGGCGAATTCCTCGCCGCCCACGCGGCCCGGCACGTCCACCTTGCGCAACGCCTGGCACATCAGCGCGCCCAGGTGGCGCAGCACGGCATCGCCCACGGCGTGGCCGTGCTCGTCGTTGACGCGCTTGAAGTGATCGATATCAAGCATCAGCACGCTGGCGCAGCTGGCCAGTTCGCGCTGCAGCCGCGCATGCTCGTTTTCCAGCGCCGCCATGAACTGGCGCCGGTTCGGCAAGCCCGTGAGGAAATCCGTGGTGGCCAGCTGCAGCAGCTCCGCATTCATGCGCTTGCGCTCGGTAATATCGAGCGATGACACCATGATGAAGTCGAGGCTGTCCGCATGGCCCGGCATCACCAGCAAGCTCAGTTCATTTTGCCGCGCCGCGCCGTCCAGTCGCACGAAGCTGCTTTCGCATTCGTACAGGTGGGCGCCGCCAGCCAGCGCCAGCAGGGCGTCGCCAAAGCGCGGCAAGGCGCTGTCGTCGAAATTCTGCGCCAGGCCCAGGGCGCCACGGCGCTGGTCCTCATCGCTGGCGCGCACCTGCGCCAGCGCGGCGCCATTCGCGTCGATGATGCGCACCTTGCCGGCCAGCCCTTTCAATTCCTCCGGATGGGCCTGCAGCCAGGCGGCCAGCTCGCCCACGCCCTGCAGCTCCAGCGCATCGAGCGCGGCGCGCACGGCCGACCAGTCCTGTTCCCACAGGGCCACCGGCGCATGATCGTAGAGGCTGCGGAAACGCGCTTCGCCGGCGCGCAGCGCCAGCGCCACCTGGGCCTGTTCGATGGCCATGCCGGCCAGGTGCGCCGCCTCGCCCAGGCGCGCCAGATGCGCCGCGCTGGGCAAGGTGGGCTGGCGGTGGTACGCCATCAGCACGCCCAGCAGCTTGCCCGAGCCGCCACGCACGGGTTCGGCCCAGCAGGACTGCAGCTGGGCCCGCCAAGCGAGTTCCATCGTGCCCTGCGCATCCGCGTCGGCATGCAGGTCGGCAACAACCACGCGCTGGCCGCCGCGCAGCGCCTGCGCGGCGATGCCGTGCACGCCCTGCAAGGTGTCGAGGTCATGGCCATGGCTGGACAAATTGAAAAACGCGGGCAAGCCGGGCGCCGCGCCCAGCACCAGGCGGTGGCGCTGTTCATCCAGCAGCAAGATGCTGCACAGCATGGCGGGGTGGTCGGCCTGCACGCTCAGCACGACGCTTTCCAGCACGCGCTCCAGCGGCGCGCCCGTGGCCAGCATTTCCAGCACCTGGCGCCGCGTGTGCTCGCGCCGCTCCATCTGGCTGCGTTCGCTGATATCGCGGAACGTCCACAGCCGCGCCTGCTCATTGCCCAGTTGCATGCTGCGCACATATTGCTCAAGCACCCGGCCATCGCGCAGGTGCAGCACGTCGCGCCGCTCGCGGTGGCCCTGCGGCGCATGCGTGCGCGCCACCAGGAAAGGCGCCGCCTGTTCCAGCTGGCTTGCCACATGGTGCACCAGCGTCTCGCCATCCGCCTGCCAGTCGAGCGCATCGGGCACTTGCCACAGGTCGCGGAAGCGCCGGTTCGACGTGAAGATGCGGCCGTCGATATTGTCGACCAGGATGCCGTCGATGGTCGAGTCGAGGATATTGCGCAGCATGGCCTGGCTGCGCTGCGCCGCCTCGGCCATCGCCAGCACGCTGGCCTGCCCCTGCTCCAGCTGGCCGGCCAGTTCGCTCGCGCGCGCCAGCGCCCCGTGCGCGCGGGCGCGGCTGGACGCCAGCAGCCATGCCGCCAGCGCCAGGGCCAGGCTGACGAGTAGGCCCGTCCAGGCCACGGCCCGCGGCCGCGCCAGCAATTCGCTGTCGAAGCCCGGCATGGCGCGCACGCGCAAGGTCCAGGCGTGCCCGGCGATGGTGATTGTCTGCTGCGACGCCAGGCTGCCGGACGCGCCGGCCGGCTGCGTGCCCGGCAGGCTGTCGTACATCAGCGCCGTCTCGGCCAGCTGCGCGCCGTCGTAGATTTCCAGGTCCAGCTGGCGCGACGCCTCGCCGCCCACGCCCGCCATCAGGTCGCCCATGCGAAACGGCGCAAACACCCAGGCGCGCAGCGCGGCGCGGCGCTGCTCCACGCTGGCATGCGGCAGCGCATTGTCATACACGGGCAGCACGACGAGAAAGCCATACGCGTCGCCACTGCCGCCGTCCTGCACCAGGCGGATCTTGCCCGTCATGGCGGCCTGGCCGCCGTCGCGCGCCTGCTCCAGCGCGGTGCGGCGCACGGGCTCGGACCAGATGTCATAGCCGAAGGCCAGCAGATTGCTGTCGCTCAACGGTTCCAGATAAGTGATGGGCGCGTGCCAGGCGCGCTGGCCAGGCGGGCGGATGGTGTAGCCGGGATAGCCTTGCGCGCGCACCTGCGCCTCGTGCCGCGCGCGCTCGCTGCCGGGCAGCAGCGGCAGGTAGCCGATGCCGTGGATGCCGGGAAAATGCCGGTCCACCTGCTGCACCGCCAGATAGGCATGGAATTCGCTGCGCGTGACGTCCTGCGAACTGGCATACAGGCCCTGCACCCCGTGCAGCACCTGGATATACGTCTGCATGCGCCCGACGATGCTGCCCACCAGTTCGCGCACGCGAAAATCGAAATCGGCCTGCACCTGCTGCTCGCTGGCATCGTCGGCATTGCGCCAGGCGCCATATGTGAGGCCCAGGCACAGCGCCAGCACCAGCGCCGCAAACAGGCGTGGTCCCACCCAGTGCGACACTGGCTTGGAAAACCACGACAAGGGCGCGCGTGTAGGCATGAGGGGCTCATCAAACCACTTCAGGGCCGCAGGCTGGCAGCGGGCTGCACGACTACCATCGGTAGTCGATGAGAATGATAGTACGTTACAGCGCAGGCCCTTGCAATGCTCAATTGTGTGTCAAAAAGACCACATATTGCGGAACTGCAACTGTGTTTTCCCAGTATAAAGTCGGCGACTTCATAACTGATAATGATTCTCATTTATAATTACTCTCCTGTTCTTTTTCCTGCCCCGCCGGCGCCCCCCTGAACGATGCCTTCCCAGCCGCCTTCCCCCTCCGACGCTTCCTGGCAATTGCCGCTGGCCACGCCCAGGCTGGCCTTGAGTGCCGGCACCCTGTCTTTCGCGGAGCCGGCGCACGGCGTCGAGCACAACGAGGCGGGATTGAAACTGGTGCTGGTGCTGGGCGGCCGGCTGGACTATCAATTGCAAAGCGGCGCCGCCGTCAGCGTCGAAGGCCCCGCCTTCCACATCAGCCTGAGCGACACGCCCTTCGACGTCAGCCACCGCTACGCTGCACGGCAAACGCTGCAGTACCTGAGCGTGCGCCTGCCGATGGACGCCTTGCACGAGACGTTTGGCGCCGAGCTGGGACCGCTGGCGCGGCGCATCGCCCCGGCCGCGCGGCACGCCACGGCGACGGCGAACGGCCGCGCCGGCAAGGCCCTGCAGGCGCTCGGCAGGCAGATCATGCTGTGCCCGCTGGACGGTCCGCTGCGCCAGCTGTATTTGTC
>CAUSDR010000411.1:0-5132 GCA_963530105.1 uncultured Janthinobacterium sp. | reverse complement strand
CCAGCGGCCTGTGCCAGCCCGACAGGCTCAGGTCGTCGGCACGCACTTCACCGCTGCGGCACACGAGCAGCGCACGGTGGATGACATTTTCCAGTTCGCGGATATTGCCCGGCCACGGATAGGCCAGCAAGGCTTGCTGCGCGTCCGGCCCCAGCGCCACCTCGCCCAGGTGCAGGCGCTGCGCGTAGATGGCCATGAAGTGGCGCGTCAGCGGCATGATGTCGCCCGGGCGCTCGCGCAGGGGCCGCAGCGGCAGGCCGATCACCTGCAGCCGGTAATACAGGTCTTCGCGGAAGCGCCCGGCCCGCACGGCTTCGGCCAGGTCCACATTGGTGGCGGCGATCAGCCGCACGTCGATGGGAATGGCGCGCCGCGCGCCCAGGCGCACCACTTCGCGCTCCTGCAGCACGCGCAGCAGCTTGACCTGCATCGCCAGCGGCAAGTCGCCGATTTCATCGAGGAACAGGGTGCCGCCGCTGGCCGTCTCGAACCAGCCTGGCTTGCCCTGCTGGGCGCCCGTGAACGCGCCTTTTTCATAGCCAAACAGCTCGCTTTCGACGAGGGTTTCGGAAAACGCGCCGCAGTTGATGGCCACGAAGGTTTGCTCGGCGCGCCCGCTCAAGCCGTGCACGTGGCGCGCGATCAGTTCTTTTCCCGTCCCAGTTTCGCCCGTGATCAGCACCGTCGCCTCGCTGGGAGCGATGCGCTCGATCAGTTCATGCAGCTGGCGCGAACGGGGGTCGGCAAAGACAAAGGCCGTGGCGCGCACCAGCAGGCTCATTTGCTGCGCATCGCGGAAGGCGACCAGCGCCTCGCCGCCATCGCTGCCATCGGCAACGCCGGCGCCCCGGGCAAGGTGGGCGCTGCGCGCGAAATCGCTGCTGAAGTTGTGGGCTAGGAGTTCCATGCGCCGACTATACCGCGCTGTATCTGCACGCGTGAACGAATGGTGCCGCGCTAGCTTATCCGGATTTTGCATATCCCACCGCATGCCCGGGACCGCGATGGCTGGCCCGAAGCTTGCTAACTGAATGGACCGGCTGCATCAGCAAATACGTCACCGACTGTATCGTCCACACCACGGAGCCTCGTCCCATGCCACCACGCCAGCTCGTCCTGAATGTCTTTTTACAACGCCACGGCCACCACCCCGCCGCCTGGCGCCACCCGTCGGCCAGCGCCAGCGGGCGGCCCGACCTGGCCTGGTGGCTGCACGCCGCCAGGCTGGCCGAGGCGGCCAAGTTCGACAGTTTTTTTATCGCCGACTTCATCGGCCGCGCCGGCGAGGTCACGCCGGAGACGGGGCGCGCCGCCATCGGCCTGCCCTTCGAGCCATTTACCCTGCTGTCGGCCATCGCCGCCGTCACCCGCCATATCGGCCTGATCGCCACCGTCAACACCAATTACGAGCACCCCTACCACGTGGCGCGCAAATTCAGCTCGCTCGACCACCTGAGCGGCGGACGCGCGGGATGGAATGTCGTCTCCTCGTTCGGCGCGCATGCGGCGGCCAATTTCGGCATCCCGCAACCGCGCAGCCACGACGAGCGCTATGCGCGCGCCGGCGAATTCGTCGCCCTGTCCAAATCGCTGTGGGATAGCTGGGATGACGATGCCTTCGACCGCCCCGACCGCGCCAGCGGCCAGTTCTACGCGCCCGCGCAGGGCCACCCGCTGGACTTCCAGGGCGAACACTTTGCCTCGCAAGGCTTGCTGGACTTGCCCCGCCCCGTGCAGGGCCACCCCGTGCTGGTCCAGGCGGGCAATTCCGAGACGGGCCGCGAATTTGCCGCCCGACTGGCCGAGATGGTGTACTGCTCCGCCACCTCGCTGCCCGTGGCGCAGGCGTATTACGCGGACGTGAAGGGCCGCATGGCGACATACGGCCGCGCGCAAGACCAGCTGAAAGTCACGCCGGGGCTGTCCGTCGTGGTGGCGGAATCGGACCAGCAGGCGCAGGACCAGTTCGGCGAATTGCAGGCGCTGGTCGACTTCAGCAACCTGGAATTTGGCGGCATTGATTTGTCCGGCTATCCGCTGGACGGCCCCCTGCCCGACCTGGCCTACCAGGCGGGCGACAATGGCAAGGGGCGTTTCCAGCAGCAGCTGGAGCTGGCGCGCCGCGAAAACCTGACCTTGCGCCAGCTGGTGCTGCGCTTCAGGGTCGCGCGCGGCCATGTGCAAGCCATCGGCTCCGTCAGGACGGTGGCCGACCTGATGGAGCAATGGTTCGTGGAACGGGGCGCCGACGGCTTCAACGTCGTGCCGCCCCTGCTGCCGCAAGGCTTCGAGGCATTTACCCGGCTGGTGGTGCCGGAACTGCAGCGCCGGGGCCTGTTCCGCACCGAGTATGCGGCCAGCACCCTGCGCGGGCACTTGGGCCTGGCGCGGCCTGCCAACCCGCACACCGTGGCGCGCGCGCGGGCCGCCTGAACGGCGCGAGCTATGCCTGGTCCGGGTCGAAATGCTTGCGCAAGCCTTGCCAGCACTCGAAATAGTCGTTTTGCAGCAGGCCGCTGTCCAGGGCGAATGGCGTGGGCTTGATGATGGTGCGCGTCTCGAACATGAAGGCCATGGTGTCGCCCACTTTCACGGGCGTGGTCGTGTCGCTGTGCGAAGCCTTTTCGAAGGTCTGCGCATCGGGGCCGTGGCCGGACATGCAGTTGTGCAGGCTGGCGCCGCCCGGCACGAAACCGGCCGCCTTGGCGTCGTACACGCCGTGGATCAGCCCCATGAATTCGCTGGCCACGTTGCGGTGGAACCAGGGCGGGCGGAAGGTGTGCTCGGCCGCCAGCCAGCGCGGCGGGAAGATGGCGAAATCGATGGCGCCCAGCTGGGGATTTTCGCTGGGCGCTTGCAGCACGAGGAAAATCGACGGGTCCGGGTGGTCGTAGCTGATCGAGCCGATGGTATTGAAGCGCCGCAGATCATATTTATAGGGCGCGTAATTGCCATGCCAGGCCACCACGTCCAGCGGCGAATGGTCCAGGGTGGTGCGCCACAGGCGGCCGCCGAACTTGGCGAGCAGTTCGCACTCGCCATCGATATCCTCGTAGGCCGCGTGCGGCGTGAGGAAATCGCGGCTGTTGGCCAGGCCGTTCGAGCCGATGGGCCCCATGTCGGGCAGGCGGAAGGCCGTGCCGAAGTTTTCGCACACATAGCCGCGCGCCTGGCCGTCCGGCAGGGTCACGCGGAAGCGCACGCCACGGGGAATGACGGCGATTTCCTGCGGTTCCAGCTCGATCAGGCCCAGTTCCGTGGCAATCGCCAGGCGGCCCTGCTGCGGCACGACCAGCAATTCGCCGTCGGCCGAGTAAAAGAAGCGCTGCATGGAACGGTTGGCCGCATACACATGGATGGCGCAGCCGTCCATCGCTTCAGCGCTGCCATTGCCGGCCATGGTGTGCCAGCCGTCGATGAAATCCGTTGGCGTGCCGGCATCGGGCAGCGGCAGCGGGTCCCAGCGCAGCTGGTTTGGCGGGGTCGGCGGCATGGCGTGGAAATCGCTGACGATGCGCGTGTTCTGCAGCAAGGTGAATGGCGGATGCTGGCTGGCGGGACGGATGCGGTACAGCCAGGAACGGCGGTTCTGCGCGCGCGGCGCCGTGAAGGCCGTGCCCGAAAGTTGTTCCGCGTACAGGCCCAGCGGCGCCTGCTGCGGCGAATTTTGCCCCTGCGGCAAGGCGCCGGGCACGGCTTCCGTGGCAAACTCGTTGCCGAAGCCGCTTTGGTAGCCGGCGCCTATCATGCCGGCTCCGCCAGGCCGTCGGCCGCGTCGCGCAGCAAGCCCTGCACCACGTCCGCCTTGCCGATGGCGCCCATGGCCAGCAAGGCGAAACGGGCCAGGAACAGCGGCGAGCGCTGTTCGCCCAGGCCGCCCATGGTGTGGCACAGCTCGGTATACAAATTATCCAGTTCGATGTCGCTCATGTTGTCTCCTGATACTGATGTATTACGTTCGCCTTTTTCAAGCCGAAAGGCGGAAGTGCCGGGATCGGCCCCGCAGGAACCCGGCGTCCCCGTCCGCTCCCCGGAATTGGCCACTGGGTATGATTCAAGACAATACCCGCTTCAAGGCATCTGCCACCTGCCCCGCCCGCGCCTGCCGCCAGCGCCCCAGCACGTGGCCGTCCGGACGCACGAGGTACAACGTGCCAGGCTGGGCGTCGAACAGCGAGAATACCTGCGCCGTGTGGTCCCAGGCGCACTCCTGCACGCCGTTGCGGGCAATGGCCACGGTGATCAAGGGCAAGCCATCGCCCAGCGCCAGCAGTTCGGCAGGCACGGCGCCATCCTCGCTGAAGTACAGCCCCGTGAAACGGCCCTTCGCAGGCTTGAGCAAATCGGTAATATACCCCGCTTCCTGCCCGCCGTCGTGCAGCAGTGCCAGCGGACATTCGGGCAAGACCGTGCCCGGCGCGGGACCGGCCGCAAACCCGTGCCCATCCGGCGCATTCAGGGCCGACTGCGCATACGCGATGGCGCTGGTCTGGCGCGGGTTGATCAGGGACCGCACGTGCGCATGCTTGCCCGCCAGGCCCAGCACGGCCGTGCGCATCAAGTCGAAGGCAAAGGTGGGCGGCGCCATGAATTCCGTGCTCTTGCTGCCGTGGCGCAGGTTTTCGTGGGCGGCGAATAACCTTTCGTCCGAATAGCTGTCCAGCAGGCCGTGCGGCGCCTGGCCCTTGACGACATACGCCAGTTTCCACGCCAGGTTGTCCGCGTCGTCGATGCCGGAATTGGCTCCCCGCACGCCGAAGATGGGCACCAGGTGGGCCGCATCGCCCGCGAACAGCACGGGGCCGTGGCGGTATTTGTCCAGGGTCAGCGCGTTGGCCTTGTAGATGGTGATCCACACGGGGTGCCATGGTGCCGTTTCGCCCATCATGGCCAGCAGGCTGTCCACGCGGGGCGCCACGTTGTCCAGCAGCACGGCCGCCTGCGCATCCTCGTCGTCGCGCAGCTGGTAGTCGATGCGCCAGATATCGTCGGGCTGCTTGTGCACCAGCACGGTCGAGCCGGGATTCGATGGCGGGTCGAAATAGGCGAGGCGCTCCGTGGGGCGCCCGCTCTTCAAATGGATGTCGACGATGACATAGCGCCCTTCATAGCTGGTGCCCTGCAGTTTGAGG
>CAUSDR010000410.1:0-5136 GCA_963530105.1 uncultured Janthinobacterium sp. | reverse complement strand
ACGCCATCACCTACAAAAAAACCTTCCTGAAAAAAGGTGACCACTACCTGACCGCCAGCTACACCCTGTACAGCGATGCGGGCGCGGGCATCCTGCCCAATTACCGGCTGTGGCAAGTGACGTGGGAAACGGCGCCGCGGCAGTTTACGGGCAGCGAAGACGGCCCGTCCTTCATCTACAGCCTGGCCTGGGACGATGGCTCGGTGGTCGAGCGGGGCCAGTACGTGAAGGGCAAGCGCCAGGGCTTGTGGGTGCGCGAAGGCATGCATGAAGGCAGCGAAAAGGGCCATTTCGTCAACGGCTTGCAGGAAGGCCTGTGGTACTTCAATTATCCCAAGCAGAGCGAGAGCGGCATGTACCGGTCAGGCAAGCGCGAAGGCCGCTGGACGGTCCTCAACTATGCCGATGCGGAGGAAGTGACGGGCTTCGATACCTACGCGGACGGCCAGCTGAACGGCCCGCACGAGCGCCGCATGGGCGGCAAGCTGCGAACGCGCGGCAACTACGTCAACGGCACGCGCCACGGGCCGTGGATCACGGAAGACGGCGACGGCAACTTCATCGAGGGCTTGCGCGACGGTCCGTGGAAACTCAAGCTCAAGGACAAGGCCACGCAAAGCGTCACTTTTGTGAAAGGCAAAAAACAGGGCGAGGCGCTGGACACGGATGCGCAAGGCGCGCTGCGCCAGCGCGACCATTACCAGGCCGGCGTGCTGGAAGGCGCGCGCACGCGCTACCTGGGCCTGGCCGGCAAGGAATATGTCATCTACACGGCCACTTACCGCAATGGCCAGCTTGACGGCCGCGAGCAGGCGTTCGACGACAGCGGCAAGGTCCTGCGCCTCGACACCATGTGGGACAACGGCAAGAAGCAGGGCCTCGACGCGCGCTACTACCCGAACGGCAAGCCGGAACGCCTGGCGATCATCGACCAGGGCAGGCTGCTCACCCACCTGCGCGAATACTATGAAGACGGCCAGCTGCTCAACGACATCCACCGCTGCACCTTCAAGGAGTACGGCAGCACGCAAGACGATGTGTGCGAGTACCACCACATGTACTACCCGGACGGCAAGCCGCAGGTCTACTACGCTTTCCAGTACGGCCAGCGCCAGGAGGGATACGAAAACTACCCGAACGGCAAGCGCAAGACCGAACTGCTGGTCGACCGCGCCGCCGACACCTCCGTCTTCAACGCCTACTACGAAAGCGGCCAGCTCAAATGCACGGAGCCGCGCAGTGGCCACAGCACGCGCACGGTGAATGGCCAGACCATGATCAGCTACGCTTCGGCCGACCGCGACGGCGACAATATCTGCTACCACCCCAACGGCAAGGTGGCCAGCTTCTACACCTTCCGCAAGCGCGTGCTCGTGGAATGCGGCAAGCGCTACGATGACACGGGCAAGCAGACCTTCCCCGGCCCGGAAGGCTGCCCGCCGCCCAGGCAAGTGACCTACCCCATCGGACTGTGAGCATGACGCAAACAGGACAGCCGCTGCGCATCCAGAACCCCGAGCGCATCGATGCCGTGGCGATCCGCGCCGCCATCGCAAGCGGCCAGCAGGTGCTGGTGCAGTTCAATACCCTGGCCGAGCCGGAGCCGCTGCTGGCCGACCTCGACGCCCTGGCCGCCACCTGCGGCACGGCGCTGACCATCCGTATCTACGGCTACGACCCGAGGGTGTTCGATACCCGCATCCTGCGCGCGTTGCCGCATGTGGCCAGCCTGTCCATCGACTGCCACCGCAACGCCCTGTATCTTGAAACCCTGGGCGAGCTGCGCCACCTGAAGCGCCTGAGCCTGGGCGTGTACGAGCTGGTGCAAGCCGACATTCTGCAGCTGGAGAACCTGCGCGGGCTCGAGCACCTGCACCTGGGCGAGTCGGCCAGGGACCATATCGACCTGGCGCCCCTGCGCCACTATGCGCACCTGTCCAGCCTGACCATCGAAGGCCACCACCAGCATATCGACACCCTGGCCAGCCTGCCGGCGCTGCGCGACCTGTCGCTGTACCGCATCAAGAACAAGGTGACGCTGGATTTTGTGTCCGGCATGGCGCGCCTGCGGCAGTTGAAGCTACAGCTGGGCGGCCGCGAATCGCTGGCGGACATTGAAGCGCCATTGCTGGAACAGCTGGAAGTGATACGCGTGCGGGGACTGCAGCAGCTGGGCGATATCGGTCGTTTTCCCCTGTTGCGCGCCCTCTGGGTGGAAGACCAGATCAAGCTGCGCCAGGTCGTGCTGGGCCCGAACACCGCTCTCGAACACCTGAACCTGCACACCTGCAAAACGCTCGACAGCCTGCCCGGCCTCGCCGCCCTGCCCGCCCTGCGCCAGTTGTCGGCATCGGCAACCCTGCTCGACGTGGACGCCCTGCTGCAGGAACTGCCCGCGTCGCTGACGCACGTGCGCCTGCGCACGGGCAAAAAAACACGCGACGACGCCATCGCGGCGCAACTGGCGGAGCGCGGCTACAGCAACGCGCGCCTGTAAGGCATCGCTCTTCCCGCACAGGAATCCCCCCATGCACCAGCCTCCCACCCGCCACCGCATCCACCAGCCCGCGCGCATCGACGCGGCAGCCATCCGCACGCTCATCGGCAACGGCGAGCAAGTCACCGTCCAGTTCACGCAGGACCGCTTGCCGGCGCCGCTGCTGGCCGACCTCGACGCGCTGGCCGCCACCTGCGGGCCGGCGCTGGAAATCCGCTTTTTCGGCGCCAGTGCCGCACCGTTCGACGCCGACGTGCTGCGCGCGCTGCCGCATGCCGTCAACCTGTCGCTCGACTGCCACATGCGCGCCATTCACCTCGAGCAACTGGGCAAACTGAGCGGATTGAAGCGCCTGTGCCTGGGCGTGCATCACCTGGCCGAACTCGACATCCTGGCGCTGGACACCCTGCGCGGCCTGGAAGCCCTGAACCTGGGCGAGACGGGCAAGGGCCAGATCGACCTGGCGCCGCTGCGGCACTGGCCGCGGCTGGCGCAGCTGCACACCACGGGCCACGTGAAAAACATCGCCGCCATCACGGCCCTGCCCTCGCTGGCGCGGCTGTCGCTGTCGCAGATCAAGAGCAAGGACGATGTGGATTTCGTCGGCGCCATGCCGGCCCTGAGGCGGCTGCGCTTCATCCTGGGCGGGCGCGCGTCGATCGCCCACGTCGCGGCGCCGCTGCTGGAGGAACTGGAAGTGGTGCGCGTGCGGGGCCTGGAAGACCTGGGCGACATCGGCCGCTTTCCGCGGCTGCGGCGGCTGTCGGTGGAAGACCAGATCAAGCTGCAGGACATCCGGCTGGGTGCGAACCCCGCGCTGGCATGGCTGGTGCTACGCAACTGCAAGACGCTGGCGCGCGTGACGGGCATCGCCACGCTGCCCGCGCTGCGCGAGCTGGCCGTGTACCTGACGCAGCTCGACGTCGACGCGCTGCTGGCCGATGGCTTGCCGGCGGCGCTGCAAAACGTGACCCTGGCGACAGGAAAAAGAAAGCGCGATGAAGAAATCCAGGCGCAATTGGCGGCGCTGGGCTACGCCAGGGCGCGCTTTTATTGAGCGCGCAGGCTGGCCTCAGCGGCCGGCAGCCAGCTTGCGCTGCCACAGCGCCACGTCGATCATGACGCCATCGGCGCCCGTGTTGCGGATGTAGACGCGGTAGCTGCCCTGCCCCATGTCGCCATCAAGATAGGCCGTGCGCTCGTTGCGCTGCACCCGGGCGCCCTTGGCCAGCTGGCGGTAGCGCTCCACCACCGTGTCAAAACTGGCATAGCTGCGCAGCGCCACTTCCAGGTCGCGCGGCGGACGGCCTTCGGCCTGGTCCAGCACATTGTTTTGCTTCTTGCCCTTCAAGGTGAGCGGATAGGCGAACACGCCGGCGCCGGCCGACGTCAGCACCGTGGATTTGTCCAGCAGCAGCGGCAGCAGCGCCGGCGGGAAGGCGGGCGGCAGCTGGGCGCGGTTCCAGCCCGGCAGCGGCGGCTGCGCCAGCACGTATTCGACGCTGGCGATCTTCTGTCCGTCGGCGCCCGTATCCTTGTCGCCCGCGATCAGCGCCAGCATGGGCGGCAGCTGCCTGGCCCACGCCAGCAGCGGCGCCGCCTCGCCGACCAGCATGCCCTTGCGGTGAAACACCGTCAGCACCGTGTTCGGATCGGGATTGCACACCTTCGCCAGCGGCTGGCCCTCCAGGCGGCAATGGCCGTTGACGAGGCCAAAGGCGATGATGGCGCCGCGCTTGTCGAGCAGCATGGCGCCCCGTTCGCGGCCCTGGTTGCGGTCATTCATCGACGCCAGCAACTGGCGGCCATCGGGCAGCACGCTGCGCGTGGCATCGCGCTTTTCACTGACCGCTTCGAGCGCCTGCGCCAGCAGCAATTCATCGTCTTCCGTGTAGCTGCCGCGCGCATAACCGAAAAAATCGAACAGCGCGGCGCGCACCTGCGGGTCTTCGCTCAGGCGCGGCAAGGGTCCGCCCGCCAGCAGCGCGGCCAGGCTTTTCGCGGCGGCCGGCGACGCCGGACCGGCAGTGGCGCTGGCCGGCTGCGAAAGGATGCTGGCGGCCACCAGCAAGGCGCCGCCCAGGGAACGGTATGTCGATAAAGTGATATGCATGTTTCAGTCTGCCCGGGATCTACCCGTTATTCCGGCCACGCGTGGCGCGTCGGGGATTCTAGCATGGCGCCAGCGCGCATGCCTTGCGCCTGGCGCGTGGTGTGCCGGCACCACGGGCTGCTATGATGGCCGCGATGACGACACCTGCCTACGCCCCGCCCCTGCTTGTCCTCCTGCCCGGCATGGATGGCACGGGCCAGCTGTTCGAGCGCTTTGACACGGCCCTGCGCGCGCGCCCGGACGGTGGCAAGGCCATCGCTACCCAGGTCATCGCCTACCCGGCCGCGCCGTTCGACTATGCGGCGCTGGAAGCGTTCGTGCGCGCACGCTTGCCGCCGGACCGGCCGTTCATCGTGCTGGCCGAATCGTTTTCCGGGCCGCTGGGCGCCGCCCTGCGCGCCGATCCGCCGCCTGGCATGCGCGCGCTGATCCTGTGCTGCTCCTTCGTGCGCAATCCGCGTCCCCTGCTGGCGCCGCTGCGCCACCTGCTGGAGCTGGTCCCGTTTGGCGCCATGCCCCGCTTCGC
>CAUSDR010000409.1:0-5138 GCA_963530105.1 uncultured Janthinobacterium sp. | reverse complement strand
TTTTTATGGTCCACCGGAGGTGGCTGGCAACTTGTCTAAAATTTGTATGGATGTATATTATGTGTGTGTTTTATGTGTGTCAAGCTGTATATTCCATATAATGGCAAGCAGGCAATCCCCAATTTGAACACCGTGAGCACAAGGATGCACCCGATGGACCGCACGTTCCGCTTCACCCTCCCCGCGCCGGAGCCCGCCGCGGGCAGCTTCACCACCGGCACCCTGGGTGCGCGCGTGGCGGCGCGCTTGCGCCAGCAGATCCAGCACGATGGCCTGGCCGGCGGCACGCGTTTGCCGTCCGAGCAGGCCATGGCCGGGCATTTCGGCGTCAGCCGCACGGTGCTGCGCGAAGCCATCGCCCTGCTGCAGGCGGAAGGCATCCTCGTCACGCGCAAGGGCAGCGGCACCTTTGTGTGCGCGCAGGATGGCGCGAAGAGCGGCGAACGGGGCGATGCGCTGACGGAGCAATCGGTGCAGTCGCTGTTGAACCTGATCGAAGTGCGCCAGGGACTGGAAGCGGAAATCGCCGCGCTGGCGGCCGTGCGGCGCACGCCGGGACAGCTGGCGGACATCGAGCACGCGCTGCGGCGCATCGAGGAAGCCGTGGCGGCCGGCGTCGACGGCGTGGAAGAAGACGTGCGCCTGCACCTGTGCATCGCCGAGGCGACGGGCAATCCCTACTGGCCGAAATTCGTCGCCATGTTCGCCGACCCGATCCGCTCGGCCGTCAAGGTGACGCGCGCGAACGAAGCGCGGCGCGCCGACTTTTCCGTCGAGGTACGCCGCGAACACGAGAAAATCGTGCAAGCCATCGCCGCCGGCGACCCGCAGCTGGCGCGCCAGGCCGCCATGGAGCACATGCAGCATGCGGCCGAACGGGTGCGCCTGGCCGACCGCGAATTCTGGCGCGGCGACGGCGGCGCGCTGGCGCGCACCCTGGGACGCGATCCCATCATGCAGAAATAGCGCCCTGTCCTCGCCTGTTCAGGGATACGCGGGCCGGCGCATCCGGAACAGGCTGTCCGGCCCGATCTCGAAATAATCGGCCGGGCCGCCGCCGCGCAGGATGGTCTGCGCGGCCGCCGTGTCATATACGCCGTCCACCAGCAAGTGGCGCGCGATATGCACGCCCACCACTTCCCCCAGCACCAGCCAGCTGCCGACGCCCTCCCCGCTCAGGCCCTGCAGCTCGATAATCTGCGTGCGCCGGCATTCGAAGGACACAGGGCTTTCGGCCACGCGCGGCACCTTGACGATGCGCGTAGCAGCCGGTGTCAGGCCGGCCAGCACGAATTCATCGACCTCGGGCGGCGCTGGCGCGCAGCTGGCGTTCATCGCCGCGGCCAGCGGGCGCGTGGCCAGGTTCCAGACGAATTCGCCGGTCGCCTCGATATTGCGCAGGGTATCCTTGCGGCCGATGCTGGAAAAGCCGATCAGCGGCGGCGTGTAATTGAAGGCGTTGAAAAAGCTGTACGGCGCCAGATTGAGCACGCCCTCGGCGCTGCGCGAGGCGATCCAGCCGATGGGCCGCGGCCCGACGATGGCGTTGAAGGGGTCATGCGGCAAGCCATGGCCTTGCGCAGGTTCATAAAAGTGAATGGGATCGGCCACGCGGATTCCTGAAGTGAAGGCGCCACGGATCGGGCGCCTGGAATGACAGCTTAACAAAATCAGCCTACGGGCGCGCTTTTCAGTACCGTGGGGAGCGCCATCCGCGCTCTGCCCGAAACCTGTTTACAGCGTTGTTGCAAATTTGCATACTGGTGCCACCTTCATCACGGGAAGCGCGGAACAGATGAGCACCAACCTTGCGCGCCATGCGCATGATTTTTCTCCCGGCCGGCACCCTCAGGGCCGCTACATCGCCGCGATTGTCTTGCTGCACCTGGGCCTGTTCTGGCTGGCGACGCGGCCGGCGCACAAGGAAGTGGCGCACGACGACCGGGTCTGGCTGCAACTGCTGCCGCCATTGCCGCCGACACGCGGCGACACTGCCCCCATCGAGCGCGAACCACGGCAGGCACGCCTGCCACGCCTGCCGGCCCTCCCCGCCGGCCCGGCGCGCGTGTCGCCAGCGCAAGAGGCGGGCGCCGCGCCGCCCGCTTCGGCGCAGGCATTGATGCAAAACCAGCAACAAGATCAGCCTCAGGACCATGCCCTGCCGGCGGAACCGGCGCCTGCCGCGCCAGGGATGGAATCGCGTTCGCTGGCGCAGCAAGCCTTGCTGGCAGCCGGCGCCATCGACCGCCAGCTGCGCGCCGAGCATCCGCAGCAATTCGTGGCGCCAGCCGATACGGCGCAGACGCGCTTGGCGAAAGGCTTCGCGGAAGCGCATGCGGCGGTCAAGCCGAAATGGTTCGAAGCGGCCCGCATCGAGCTGTTCAGCGCACCCAACGACCCCAGACGCATCTACCGCGTCGTCACGGCGGCCGGCGAATACTGCATCTATTTACCGGACAAGGGCAGCATGTCGCTCAACCTCAGCGCGAGATCCGGCTATGCCGGTTTTGGCGAGGGAACGGCGGCGCCCTGCCCCATCCGCTTTTAATGCGCATGCTCCTGCGCGGCAAACGCAAGCTGCGCCCAGGCATGCGCGCCCGCCACGTCCATCCGCAGGCTGGCATGGGATTTTTTCAGCAGCCCCTGCAAACATCCTGCCGCATGTGTCCGGCAATTGTGGCATGGCGCACGCAGCGCCACAATTGTGTAGCCCGCGTCCCCTGGCCTCGCTTATGATGAGGCAACTCAACCATTATCATTCCGCTACCGCCCATGCCTACCCTCACGCTGCACCAGAAAGTGTTCTTGCTCCTGCTGAGCATTGTCACCATCGGCTTCGGCTGGATACTGGCGCCGTATGCGGGCGCCATCTTCTGGGGCGTGGTGCTGGCAATCCTGTTCGCGCCCGTCTACCGCTGGCTGCTGCGCAAGACCAAGGGGCGCGCCGGGCTGGCCTCGCTGCTGACCCTGCTCTTGATCATCGTCATGGTCATCCTGCCCCTGTCGCTCATTACCGTGTCGCTGGTGAACCAGACGGCGGGCGTGGTGGAGATGGTGCGCTCGGGCGAAATCACGGTGGGCATGTTCTTCAACAAGATCATGGCCGTGCTGCCGCAATGGCTGATCAACCTGCTCGACCGCTTCAACCTGTCCAGCCTGGCGAGCCTGCAAGACAAGCTGGCCGATGGCGCCAAGCAGGTCAGCCAGGTGGTGGCCGTCAAAGCCATCAATGTGGGCCTGTACACCTTCGAATTCCTGACCAGCCTGTGCATCATGCTGTACCTGCTGTTTTTCCTCATGCGCGATGGCTCGACCCTGTCGGCGCGCATCCGCGATGCCGTGCCGCTGAGCCGCAAGTACAAGCAGCGCCTGTTCACCAATTTCACCACCGTGATCCGCGCCACCGTGAAAGGCAACATCCTCGTGGCGATCGCCCAGGGCGCCCTCGGCGGCCTGGCATTCTGGTTCCTCGACGTGCCCGCGCCGCTGCTGTGGGCCGTGCTGATGGCCTTCCTGTCGCTGCTGCCGGCCGTCGGCGCCGCCCTCGTCTGGGCGCCCGTGGCCGTGTATTTCCTGGCCACGGGCGCCATCTGGCAAGGCGCGGGCCTGGCCGCCTTCGGCGTCTTCGTCATTGGCCTGGTCGACAACGTGCTGCGCCCCGTCTTGGTGGGCAAGGATACCAAGATGCCCGACTACGTGGTGCTGCTGTCGACCGTGGGCGGCATGGCCCTGTTCGGCCTGAACGGCTTCGTCATCGGCCCCGTGGTGGCGGCCCTCTTCATCGCCTCGTGGGACCTGTTCGTCTCGGCCAGCGAGTTTCACGCGGACTGAGGCCGATGCCGGTTAGCCGAACACGGGCCGGAAGAAACTGCGCTCGTAGCTGACGATGCAGCACGTCTCCTCGGCGTAACGGAACGCGGCCTGGCACTCGGCGTCCTGCAGCGAATCGCTGCGGTACTGTTCGTACAGGGCCAGGCTGGGGAACGAGAACATGGCCAGCGCCACGTTGCTGGCGCCTTCGGACGGCAGGAAGTAGCCATGGTGCTGGCCGCCGAAGCGTTCCACCAGCGGTATCCACAGCTTGCCGTAGGCTTCGAATTCCCGCAATTTATACGGGTCGATGATGTAGCGCAGGTAGCAGGTGATCATGCGGTTTCCTTGTCAAAGTCAAATGCCGCCAGCATGCCAGATTCCCAGGAACCGATGGCGGCCAGTGGCGTGCCGGGCACGAAGTCCAGCGCGCAGGGATAGGCAACGGCGTGTTCGGCAAGCACGCCAAGGCCCGGCCAGGCGTAGAACAGCAGCTTGCCCTTGCCGATGCGGCCCAGCGCGCCGCCATCGGGCAGCCAGCGCAAGGCGTCGCCCGTGCCGCCGCCCGCTTCCACGGGCACGCTGGCCAGACAGCGGCCATCATCCAGCGCATGCACGGACAGGCACTCTTGGCCGCCAGCGTAGTGCAGCACGGCCAGGCGTTTGCCATCGGGCGATGACGCGCACGACGCCAGCTTCGGCAGCGACAGCACCACGCGGCCGGCGCCCGCCTGCAACGGCCAGTCCCACACGCTGCAATAGTCGGGCGGCTGCGGCTGCCCTTCCTCCACCGACTTGACGCCATGCAGGACCAGCAGGCGCCGTCCGCCCTCGATGGCGCAGGCGCCCCGCAGCATCTCGCCCGGATGCTCCTGCATGAAGAGCACTTCGCCCGTTTGCGCATCGCGCACCCGCAGGCGGCCATCCCAGCCGCCATCGGCAAGATACCGGCCGCAGGGCGACCATGCGGGGCCGCAGCCTTCGCCATCTTTTTTATTCTGGAAGTTCACCAGCAGTTGCCCCGCGTGCGCATCGACCACGGCCATCTGGCCCGTGGTGCTCTTGATGGCCAGCCGGCTGCCGTCGGGCGAGAACGCCATGCCCGACATGTGCGCGATGAATTTGCCGCGCCACAGCTTCTGGCGCGCCGCCACGTCCCACAGGACCAGGTCGCGCCCCAGCACGGCCAGGCGCGCGCCATCCGGTGAAAACCGCACGCCGTAGCTGCAGCCCAGCTTCAGGGGCTTCACGCTTGCCGTCATGGGCGCGCCAGGCGGTACACCACGCTGTCGATGTCGTAGTGGCGCTCCATGCCCACGTACTGCATG
>CAUSDR010000408.1:0-5141 GCA_963530105.1 uncultured Janthinobacterium sp. | reverse complement strand
TCTTTCATTGAGATCAGCCAGCTGCGTCTTCTGGCAGGGGTAGCAACTACATGGCCCCGGCGGCTACGCCGGGGGACTACGGTGCTTACAGGTCCAGCAGCAGGCGTGCAGGATCTTCCAGCGCTTCTTTCATCGCCACCAGGCCCAGGACGGCTTCGCGGCCGTCGATGATGCGGTGGTCGTAGGACATGGCCAGGTAGTTCATCGGACGCACCACGATTTGGCCGTTTTCAACAACAGCGCGGTCCTTGGTCGCATGCACGCCCAGGATGGCCGATTGCGGCGGGTTGATGATCGGGGTCGACAGCATGGAGCCGAAGGTGCCGCCGTTCGAGATCGAGAAGGTACCGCCCGTCAAGTCGTCCAGGGTCAGCTTGCCTTCTTTTGCTTTGGCGCCGAATTCACCGATTTTTTTCTCGATGTCGGCGATCGACAGCTGGTCCGCATTGCGGATGATCGGCACCACCAGGCCACGTGGCGAACCGACAGCGATGCCGATGTCGAAGTAGCCGTGGTAGACGATGTCGTTGCCATCAACGGAAGCGTTGATGATCGGGTACTTTTTCAGCGCGGCGACGGCGGCCTTGACGAAGAAGGACATGAAGCCCAGCTTGACGCCGTGCTCTTTCTCGAACTTGTCCTTGTACTTGTTGCGCAGGTCGATGACCGGCTGCATGTTCACTTCATTGAACGTGGTCAGGATGGCATTCGTCGATTGCGATTGCAGCAGGCGCTCGGCGATACGTGCGCGCAGGCGGCTCATCGGCACGCGCTCTTCCGGACGGTCGCCCAGGCTGGCGGCCGACGGCGTGGCAACTTGCTGCAGCGCTGGCTTGGCAGCGGCTGGCGCCAGCGGCGCAACGGCAGGCTTGGCGGATGCGGCCAGGGCATCGCCCTTGGTCACGCGGCCATCTTTGCCCGAACCGGCGACGTCGCCAGCGGACAGGCCTTTTTCCGACAGGATCTTGGCGGCGGCAGGCATGGCCACGTCGCCCTTGGTGGCGGCGGCAGGCGCCGAAGCGGTCGAAGCGTCTTGTGCGGCGGCAGCCAGGGCTGGTGCGGCAACGGCCGACACTTCCATCGGGCTGACCTTGGCCGAGCCGTCGGTGTCGATGATGGCGATGACTTCGCCGGCAACGACGGTGGCGCCATTGTCCTTGATGATCTGGATGATCACGCCAGCGGCTGGCGCAGGCAGTTCCAGGACCACTTTGTCGGTTTCGATATCGATCATGTTTTCGTCGCGCGCCACTGGCTCGCCGACTTTTTTATGCCATGCCAGCAGGGTCGCTTCTGCAACCGATTCCGACAACTGAGGAACTTTGACTTCGATTTGTGCCATGTAAAACTCCGTTTATTTTGTTCTTGCGGCGCCGCCCCTGCGTAGCAAGGGCGGCGCTCCGTCATTATCTATGTAATCAGGCGCCATGCAAGCCGCACGGCGCCCGCATTCCCACTTACTTAGTGAGAATGAAACCCTTCAATTTCGAGAATGCCGTTTCCAGCAGGTCTTTTTGCTGGGCGTAGTGCTTGTCATAGTAACCGACAGCAGGCGACGCCGAAGCAGGACGGCCGGCATACGCCAGACGCTGACCCGATTCCAGGCCTTCGAAGATGTTGTGCTGGATCTGGAACCACGCGCCCTGGTTTTGCGGCTCGTCCTGTGCCCAGACGACTTCGACCAGGTTAGGGAATTTCTTCAGTTCAGCAGCGAACGACTTGTGCGGGAACGGATACAGCTGTTCCAGGCGCACGATGGCCGTGTCGGTCTGGCCGCGGGTCTTGCGTGCGTTGACCAGGTCGTAGTAGACCTTGCCCGAGCAGGCGATGACGCGCTTGACCTTCTTGGCATCGATTTTCTCGTCGACTTCGCCGATCACGGTCTGGAAACCGCCCTTGGCCAGGTCGGTCAGCGGCGAACCGGCATCCTTGTTGCGCAACAGCGACTTCGGCGTCAGGATGACCAGCGGCTTGCGGAACTGGCGCACCATCTGGCGGCGCAGCAGGTGGAAGATCTGCGAAGCCGTCGTCGGCTGCACCACTTGCATGTTGTTGTCTGCGCACAGCTGCAGGAAACGCTCCGGACGCGCGGATGAGTGCTCAGGACCCTGGCCTTCGTAACCGTGCGGCAGCATCATGACCAGGCCCGAAGCGCGGCCCCACTTCACTTCGCCGGAGCTGATGAATTGGTCGATCACCACTTGCGCGCCGTTGGCGAAGTCGCCGAACTGGGCTTCCCAGATCGTCAGGGTGTTCGGTTCGGCAGTCGAGTAGCCGTATTCGAAGGCCAGTACGGCTTCTTCGGACAGCACCGAGTCGATGACGGTGAACGGCGCCTGGTTTTCCGACACGTTTTGCAGCGGAATGTAGGTACCGGCATCCCAGCGTTCGCGGTTCTGGTCATGCAAGACAGCGTGGCGGTGCACGAAGGTGCCGCGGCCCGCATCCTGGCCCGTCAGACGGATGGCGTAGCCGGACGATACCAGCGAAGCGTAGGCCAGGTGTTCGCCCATGCCCCAGTCCAGGTTCATTTCGCCGCGGCCCATGGTGCCACGGTCGCCCAGGACTTTTTCCACCAGCGAGTGGACCTTGAAGTCTTCCGGCACGGTGGTGATGCGCGTGGCCAGGCGTTTCAGTTCCGTCATCGGCACGGCCGTGTCGGCCGAATCGGTCCACTTCTTGTTCAGGAACGGCAGCCAGTCGACGGCGTACTTGTTCTTGAAGTTCGAGATGACCGGATCAACGGTGTGCTTGCCGGCGTCCATGGCGTCGCGGAAGGCCGCTACCATCTTGTCGCCGCCGTCGGCAGGAATCACGCCCTGCGCCACCAGCTTGTCCGCGTACAGCTTGCGGGTGCCTGGATGCTGGCCGATCTTCTTGTACATCAGTGGCTGCGTCAGCGCGGGCGTATCCTGCTCGTTGTGGCCCAGCTTGCGGTAGCAGATGATGTCGAGGACGATGTCCTTCTTGAATTCCATGCGGTAGTCGAGCGCGATCTGCGTCGCCAGCACAACGGCTTCCGGATCATCGGCGTTGATGTGCAGGACCGGTGCTTCGATCATCTTGACGACGTCCGAGCAGTACAGGGTCGAGCGCGCATCGCGCGGGTCCGAGGTGGTGAAACCGATCTGGTTGTTGATCACGATATGCACCGTGCCGCCGGTATGGTAGCCACGGGTTTGCGCCAGATTCAGCGTTTCCATGACCACGCCCTGGCCGGCGAATGCGGCATCGCCGTGCACCAGGATAGGCAGCACTTGCGCGCCCTGCGCGTCGCCGCGACGGTCCATGCGGGCCTTGACGGAACCTTCGACTACCGGGTTGACGATTTCCAGGTGCGACGGGTTGAACGCCAGCGACAGGTGGACCGGGCCGCCCGCGGTGGAGATGTCCGACGAGAAGCCTTGATGGTACTTCACGTCGCCGGCCGGCAGGTCGTCGCCATGCTTGCCTTCGAATTCTTCGAACAGTTCCTGCGGCGCCTTGCCCAGGGTGTTCACCAGCACGTTCAGACGGCCGCGGTGGGCCATGCCAATGACGATTTCCTGCACGCCTTTTTCGCCGGCGCGCTGGATGGTTTCATCCATCGAGGCGATGAAGGTTTCGCCGCCTTCCAGGGAGAAGCGCTTCTGGCCCACGTAGCGGGTGTGCAGATAGCGTTCCAGGCCTTCAGCCGCGGTCAGGCGGTCGAGGATGTGGATTTTTTTCTCTGGGGTGAAATTCGGGGTGGAGCGGATCGCTTCCAGTTTCTCCTGCAGCCAGCGCTTTTCGGCCGGATCGGAGATGTACATGAATTCGGCGCCGATCGAACGCGTGTAGGTGTCGCGCAGATAGTTCAGCAGATCGCGCAGGGTGGCGGTCTCGGGGCCGAAATAGGTGTTGCTGATGTTGAACACGGTGTCCATGTCCGCATCGGTGAAACCGTAGAAGCTCGGCTCGAGCTCAGGAATCATCGGACGTTCCTGGCGTTGCAGCGGGTCCAGGTTGGCCCAGTGCGAACCGAGGTAGCGGTAAGCGGCGATCAATTGCGTGGCGGCGACGCGCTTGCGGCCCATTTCGGCATCGAAGGAAGCGGTGACGGTGCGGATCGGACCAGCTTTTGCGCGCTCGGCGAACGAGGCGACGACGGAGGCATGCGCCACGTCAGGCTTGTTGGTGCCATCGACGGCAGGCACGTGCTGCATGGCGTCGAAGTAGGAACGCCAGTTATCGGGTACCGAGCCTGGATTGTTCAAATACGCTTCGTACAGGTCTTCCACGTACGGAGCATTCCCACCGAACAGGTAGGAGTTGGTCGTTAATTGCTGCATATATTGCTCACCTTTCTTCGCGCTTCGCGAGATTAGCGGGTTAATCTAACCTTCCGCGACACGGCCTGACCGGTTAGCGGATTGCACATCAAGTTGTGGGGGAAGGGCTTTTTTATTGCGCCAGCATTCTGCATACCGTCATTTAGAATAGCACGCGGTATTGTAACGCAACAATCACTAGTTGAATTTTATTTGGCAAGCAAATGTAAGCTGTGTTGTTGATTTTACCGGGCTTGCAGCGCTGTTGCTGTTGCGCTTATGCGATTGCGCCGTCCGTGCCGGCGCGGCGCTGGCGCGCAGGTGGTCTGCTTGATAACGGCGGCGCGCCGATGGCCGCCAGCCACTGCGGATCACGGGAAAACCATTCCACCAGAAAATCAAGCATGGTGCGCAGCAACGGCGACATGTGCTGGCGCGACGTATAGATGCCGTAGATGCCCATGTCCTGCGGCGCGTAGGCGGGCAGCAGCTCGACCAGCTGGCCGCTGGCGAGCAGCGGCGCGGCGGAGTAGCGGGGCTGCATGGCGATGCCCGCCCCCGCCACTGTGGCCACCAGCAGCACCAGCGACTCATTTGCCGACAAACGCCCGCTGACCGGCACAGTGAGCACTTCCCCCTGGTGCGTAAATTGCCACAGGCTCTTGCCAAAATAGGTATAAGTGAGGCAATTGTGCAGGGCCAGGTCTTCCACCCGGCGCGGCGTGCCATGCGCCGCCAGGTACGATGGTGCGGCGCACACTACCGACGCGCAACTGGCCAGCTGGCGCGCGATCAGGTTCGGCTCGAGCGCATTCGTGATGCGGATCGCCAGGTCGATGCGCTCGTCCACCA
>CAUSDR010000407.1:0-5161 GCA_963530105.1 uncultured Janthinobacterium sp. | reverse complement strand
GGTCGTAGCTGAGCACGGCCGCGCCCAGCGCCACCAGGCAGGCGGCGCCGCCCGCCCAGCGCCACCAGCCAGCGCGCCAGTGCGCTGCCGGCAAGGCGGCGGGGCCATGTTCCAGTTGCGACAGGATGCGGTTGCCATCGCCGTGGGCGCCAGGCGTATCGGCTTTGCCCAGCAGGTTCGGGCCATGCGGCTGCGGGCCGCCGGTTTTCAGTAAAGACAAAATATCACCTCCGAACTGGATCGAACTTGATGTAAACCGCGCTCATGCAGGCCGCGCACGCATACGATCTAGCGATACCGCCAAGCAATTGCTGTGCGGCCCTCGCAGATTCCTGTCACGGAGCGCCCCATGTTCGTCGCCCTGGTCCTGATGTATTTCCTGCTCGCCTGTTTTGCCTGCTGGCTGCTGCTGTTTCCCGGCGGCCGCGCCACCATGCTGCATGCCATGGTCAACCTGGGCTGGCGCGTGCAGCGGCGCGCCCGGCGCCTGAACCAGGGCGGCGGCGCGCAATGGCAGCGCTTGCAGCGGCACACGGGCTCCGGCCTGGTGCGCGCCTGGCGCCTGCTGTGGCGCCACCGCTGGCTGTCGCTGGCCGGCCTGCTGCTGATTGCCGTGCCACCGACCTTGGCCTGGCTGTCCAGCGACCGCATCGCCCTGGGCGGCTATGCTGACAGGCAACACGCCATCAACGACCAGGTCAGCGACTTGCTCAAGGGCGAGCAGCTGGTGCCGCCGCCTACCCTGCCGCCGCTGCTGTTTTCCACGGCGGAAGTGACGCAGCTGCGTCCGCTGCTGGGCGGTGCCAGCCGCAACTGGCAATTGCTCGACCATGACTACGCGCAACGCCTGCTGCTGGTCTTCAAGATCATGAAAGAGGTGCATGGCTATGACATGGTCTTGCTGGAAGGCTACCGCAGCCCCGCGCGCCAGAACCAGCTGGCGGCAGCCGGCCCGAACGTGACGAACGCCCGGGCCTTTCAAAGCTATCACCAGTATGGCCTGGCTGCCGATTGCGCATTCATGCATGAGGGAAAACTCATCATTTCTGAGAAAAATGCCTGGGCCTTGCGTGGCTACCGTTTATATGGCGTGACGGCCGAATCGGTGGGCCTGCGCTGGGGCGGACGCTGGACCATGATGGATTTCGGCCACACGGAATTGCCGCAGCGCCAGGTGCTGGGCAAGTAGGCGGCGCAGCACCGACAAGTGGCGGCGCCAGCCATTCTAGCGCCGCGTGCAGCAGTAATTTTCACAGGCGCAAGCATGCTTGCGTAGCGTCAATGCGGCGCCGTCCGCCGCGCCCCGTCACCGTTCAACACTTGTCCTTTGTCAACAAAGTTCCATGGCATTGCTGTCAGGATGGGCCGGGTCCGCTGACGCTCTTGCGGCGGCCATTCCGCTTTGCGACCTCACCCTGGGCTCATCATGCTGCGAAGACTCTGGCATTTCCTCACCGACAGCCGCAACCTGACCATTCTCGGCTTCGTTGCGCTGGCCGTGTTCCTCTACCTGGGGGCCGAGGTGCTGGAAGTGGCGCTGATCTGGGCCCTGGCCCTGCTGCTGCTCGCCTTCATCGGCTGGCTGGGCATGTGGCTGTGGCGCCGGCGCCGCGCGCGGCGCGATGCGCAGGCGCTGGGGCAGGCAATACTCAACCAGGCCGAAATCGCCGCCGCCCAGGCCGCCTCGGCATCCACCGCCAGCACGACGCAGCAGGGCGAACTCGATGCCGTGCGCACGGGCATGCTGGAAGCCATCGACACCATCAAGACGTCCAAGCTCGGTCTCAAGTCGGGCGCCGCCGCCCTGTACGAATTGCCGTGGTACATGATCATCGGCAACCCGGCCGCCGGCAAGAGCAGCGCCATCCTGCATTCGGGCCTGCAATTTCCCTTCGCCGACAGCAAGATCGTGCAAGGCGTGGGCGGCACGCGCAATTGCGACTGGTTCTTTACCACGGATGGCATCGTGCTCGACACGGCGGGTCGCTATTGCGTCGTCGACGAGCACCGTGGCGAATGGTTCGGCTTTCTCGACCTGCTGAAAAAATACCGGCGCAAGGCGCCCATCAACGGCATCCTCATCGCCGTCAGCATCGCCGAACTGAGCGGCGACCCCGACGTCGGCATGCAGCTGGCGCGCAGCCTGCGCAAGCGCGTGCAGGACGTCATCGAGCGCCTGGAAGTGTTCGCGCCCCTGTACATCGTGTTTACCAAGGCCGACCTGATCGCCGGCTTCTCGGAATTTTTCGCGGAGGCCGAACGCAGCGAACGCGAGCGGGTCTGGGGCGCCACCATGCCGTACCAGCGCAAGCTGCCCACGGCCGACCTGCTGACCTTTTTCGACCAGAGTTTCGACGAATTGCACGATGGCTTGACGGAGCTGAGCCTGGCCAACATGGCGCACCGCCAGCGCAAGAGCATGGCGCCCGGCGTCTTTACCTTTCCGCTGGAATTCGCCGCCATCAAGCCCGCCCTGCGCGCCTTCATCGCCACCCTGTTCGAGGAAAACCCGTTCCAGTTCCAGCCCGTGTTCCGCGGCTTTTATTTCACCAGCGCGCTGCAGGAGGGCGAACCCGTCAGCGCATCCTCGCAGCAGGTGGCGCGCCGTTTTGACTTGGCCTTCGCGCCCGCGCCCGCCTCGCTGCCGGCGGGCGGGCGCCAGCATGGCTATTTTCTGCTGGATCTGTTTCGCAAGGTGATTTTTGCCGACAAGCACCTGGTCGCCAATTACGCCAGCCGCAACAAGGTGCGCTTCAAATACGCCATCTTCTTTGCCGCCACCGTGACCCTGGGCGCCTGCCTGGGCGGCTGGAGCTGGTCCTACCTGGGCAACCGGCAACTGGTGGCCAATGTCGAGGCCGATTTGAACAAGGTGGTGCGCCTGCAGGAACAGCGCCTGGACCTGCAGTCGCGGCTGGAAGCGCTGGAGATCTTGCAGGACCGCATCGAGCAGCTGGAAGCGTACCGCAGCCGTCGGCCCTGGTCCTTGCGCATGGGCCTGTATCAGGGGGAATTGCTTGAACGCAAACTGCGCGAAGAGTATTTCGCCGGCGCGCGCCACGTCATGCTCGACCCCGTGGCGGGCGCGCTGGAAGGCTTGCTGGCCGAGATGAACGCCAGCGCCGAGCAGCTGCAGCCGGCGGCCCGCACGCCGCAGACGCCGGCCGCCGCGCCAGCCGCGCCGCGCACTTTCCAGTACCAGGCCGCCTCGCCGACAAATGTGGAAGATGCCTACAACGCGCTGAAAACCTACCTGATGCTGGCCGACAAGACGCATGCGGAAAGCAGCCACCTGAACGACCAGATGACGCGTTTCTGGCGCGGCTGGCTGGAGGGCAACCGGGGCGCCATGCCGCGCGAGCAGATGATACGCAGCGCCGAGCGCCTGCTGACGTTCTACCTGGCGCAGGTGGCCGACCCGTCGTGGCCGCGCATCGAGCAAAAGCTGGCGCTGGTCGACCAGGCGCGTGAAAACCTGCGCCGCGTGGTGCGCGGCATGCCGGCGCGCGAGCGCGTGTATGCCGATATCCGCGCGCGCGCCTCGACGCGCTTTCCCGGCATGACGGTGGCGCGCATCGTCGGCGAACAGGACCAGGCGCTGCTGGCAGGCAGTCACGCGGTGTCCGGCGCCTACACGCGCCAGGCCTGGGAAAAATTCGTCGAAGGGGCGTTTCGCGATGCCGCCAACCGCGAACTGCAAAGCGCCGACTGGGTGCTGAAAAGCGCCTCCACCGACGACCTGACGCTGGAAGGCAGTCCCGAACAGATCGAGAAAAACCTGGTGGCCATGTACAAGGCTGACTACGCGCGCGAATGGCAAAAGTTCGTGCAGGGCGTCGCCGTCGCCGACCTGAAAGGCTTTGACGGCGCCGTGCAAGCCATGAACCGGCTGGGCGACCCGCAGTCGTCGCCGATCGCCAGGCTGCTGACGACCATCTACGAACAGACGTCGTGGGACAACCCGGCGCTGCAAAACGCGCAATTGCGCAAGGCCGAACGGGGCATCGTCGCCTGGTTCAAGGAGACGGTGCTGCGCCGCGCGCCGTCGCAGCTGACGGCCAATCCCGGCCTGAACGCGCAGATCGACCCGGCCCGCCTGGACAAGCCCATGGGGCCTGTCGGGCGCGAATTTGCCGGCGTGGGCAAGCTGGTGGCCGCCAACGAGAAAGACGCTTCGCTGATGCGCGCCTACCTGGAAGCGCTGTCGAAACTGCGCAGCCGCCTGAACCAGCTGAAGAACCAGGGCGATCCCGGCCCCGGCGCGCGCCAGTTCATGCAGCAGACCATGGAAGGCAGCGGCTCGGAACTGGCCGACACCCTGAAACTGGTCGACGAACAGATGCTCACGGGGATGAGCGACGCGCAAAAGCAGGCGATTCGCCCCATCCTCGTGCGCCCCCTGATGCAGACCTTTGCCGTCATCGTGGCGCCGGCGGAACTGGACATCAACAAGACCTGGGCGGCGCAGGTGTACGAGCCGTTCCAGAAGTCGCTGGCGAACAAATATCCATTCGCGCCCGCGGCGCGCATCGAGGCGAGCAACCTGGAGATCGGCCAGTTCTTCGGCCCGGAAGGCTTGGTGGCGAAATTCGTCACCACCGCCATGGGGCCGCTGGTGGTGCGGCGCGGCGACGTGCTGGCGCCGCGCACCTGGGCCGACATGGGCATCAGCCTGTCGCCGCAGGTGGTGGCGCGCTTTCCCGGCTGGATCGCGCCGCTGGGCGCGGGCGGCGTGGCAGCCACCTCGGCGGCGGCGCAAACCGCGTTCCAGATCCAGCCGTCGCCGGCGCCGGGCACGCTGGAATACACGGTGGAAATCGACGGCCAGCAGCTGCGCTACCGTAATACGCCGGCGCAGTGGACGAATATGGTCCACCCCAGCCCGCAGGGCGCGCCGGGCGCGCGCATTACCGCCGTCACCTTCGACGGGCGCACGGTGGAGCTGTTCAACGAGCCGGGCCAGTTTGGCCTCAAGCGCATGATCGACGCGGCCAGCAAGAAGCGCAAGGATGGCGGCGTATTCGAGCTGCGCTGGACGCGCGGCGACGTGGCCGTGGCGCTGGACCTGAAAATCACCAGCAGCGCGGAAACCACGGGCGCGGGCGCGGGCGGGACTGCGGCCGTGCAGGAGCAGGGCTTTCGCGGCATGAAGCTGCCCGAA
>CAUSDR010000406.1:0-5174 GCA_963530105.1 uncultured Janthinobacterium sp. | reverse complement strand
AGGAAAGCATCTACACCAACGACAAGCAGGACATCACGCTGTTCATGCCCGGCGCGCGCGTCATGGTGTGCTACGCGCTGGACTTGCTTAAGGCACAGCCTGCCGGGGATGGCGGTGTCAACGTTGCGCGCATCGTGCTGGAAGTATCTGTGGGGTAAGGAGGGGGCGGCCTGGGGGCCGCGGCATCCGGCCCGGAACGAATGAAACGAAGGGATTGCCGGTAGCCGACGGCCAGTCGTTGCAGGATGGCATCTTTATCCAGGGCGAGCTTGCCTCTGTCATCGCTGTCGCCGCGATATTTTTTCTCAAGAGGGCACGCCCTCGGAGGCGGCGGGGTCTTCCGCGCCCCCGAAGCGCAACAGCCATTCATGCGCCTTGCGGCCATGCCGCCTTACTCGGACATCTGCACACTCCCTTTGTCAAAAACAAACCACGTCGTACCGGCTTTGACGAGCAGTTTCGTTGGCGTCAGGAATTCCACCGTGACGGAAACGTTGTTGCAGTCCTCCTTCAAGACGATGAGGCTGCCCAGGGTATTGCTGCGGATATTGGTTTGATACGCCGTGTGGTATTGCTCTGCGGCAGCGGGCGGCCATTGCAGATTCGCAGCCTGGACAATGCCGGACAGCTTTTCCGGAGCGGTATATGCGCCGTCATAGCCATGGTAGTTGACGCAGACGCTGACGCCGTCACCGGCATCGACCTTGAACTGGCCGGGGGCCGATGTCCACCGGCGCCACCAAGGTTTGATAATTGATTTGCCAGCGGCGCTTGGTCGTGCTGGCCGCCCAGTCATAAATCAGGGCGACGCCGGCCTGGGGATTATAGGCAACACTGCGCACGGCGCCAGTGAGCAGGGGATTCCATACCGACGTGTGGATGCCCCGGCTGCGGTAGGCCGCGGTGGCATCGCCGGTGGCGACGGACCAGTCACTGGCCTCGTCCGCGCGGAAATTGATCAGTTTGCCGTGTGGCTGCAGATAAAAGAGTGGCGCTCCCGCGATGACCGGTGCCGCCGTTGGTTCCGCCTGGCCGATGCCCGCATCGCTACTGCCCTCGCCGGCATCAAACGTCACTGCATTCTTGTAGCGCGTCACGCGTGTGATGCGCTGGTTCAGACCTTTGCCAAAATCGTCATACACGCCCCCGGAGATAAAAATATTCTTGCCTTTCGAGACAAATGTAAACGCGTTATTGTCCGCGTGGCTATGGTTGATCGTGCCGAGCCGGCTGGAGCGGAAGAACAGGCTGGAACGCTTAGGATTGGCCGTCTCGGAATGCATGGCGACAACGCCGGCATGGCATACAGGGTATTGGCCAGCACCTGGTCCGCTTCGCGCAGATACGTCGCATACGATGGCGCCAGGGGGCTTGCTTGCACGGCGGCATGGATTTCCCACATTTGCATGACTTGCCCGTTCGCGCCCAGCGGGATGAGGCGCGGATGCAAACGCTGGCCGATGCGGGCCTTGACGTCGGCGGCAGTGGGCAGGTCAGGCAGGTTGTTGAGCGCATTGCCATCAAAATGGAAACGCCGCACGGCGCCCAGGCGGGTGCCGCCCGCAGGCAGCTGATACTGCACCTGCCATGTGTAGAGTCCCGTTTCCGTCAACAGTTCGGGCAGGATCAGCGAGGTGCGGGTCGTGGAAATGCGCAATGGACTTTTTCCACTGGGAAAATTCACCGTCAAGGTCATGTCCGTGACGTTAAACTGGGATGGCCAGACAAAGACGGGATTGCGCACTTTCACGCACGTGCAATCACGCGGCTCGATGCGCGCATATTCATGGCCGAGGACGAAATCGGTTTCCGCTACCGGCGCGCAGCCGGCAGCGTAGGCTTCGGGGATATAGCCTTTGTCCAGCAGCACGCCGGGGCTCAGTTCGATGGTGCGCGTGGCATACGCCTGCGCATCACCCGCGCTGGCAACCAGGGTGTAGCGCAAGGTGGCGTCATCCCCGGCAGCGTACTTGACGATCTGGCTATTGCCGCTGACCGCCTTCCCGTTCAACGTTACGCTGGTCGCGCCGCTCACGTCCCACTGCAGCCGCACGGGCTGGCCATCGACGACCTTGATGTGATTGGCATCGAATGCCTGGATGACGGGCGCGGCATGCGCCGCACCGACAACAGCCGATAACAACAGCACGGCGGAAATTTTTTGCATGGATGAACCTTGTGGGCGGGGGAGGGAGGTGGCTGTTGGCACGGCTGGCGATCGCCATGAAATTATCAATATAATAATATTAAAATAATAAAAAATGGCATGTTGCACTTTTAATTCAGCGCAGGCCGCCACGCGAGCGATGCCGCAAACATCAATGTGCCCCGCCTTGATCCATGTAAATTCCCCGGCGAAATTCGTTTGACCCCGTGGCGCGAGCCGCCTAGAGTCATGGCAAGGACTCTTCCCATTCGACGCCCATGGCCAAACCTTTTCCCTTGAACCCCAGGAACCCCGAGCGCATTTGCTGGGGCTGCGACAAGTACTGTCCGCCGGACGCCATGCGCTGCGGCAATGGTTCCGAGCGCACGCAGCATCCCGTCGAGCTGTTTGGCGAAGGCTGGAATGACTGGGGGCTGGCGGCGGCCGAGAAGGCAAGGGGCGAGGCGGAAGAGGAGGAACAGCAGCCTTGACGGCGGCGTCGGCCACCGCTCCATGCGGCGCGGCGCTACAATTGCCGCATCGCCCACCCGTCCCAGGCAACCGCCATGCACCACACACTGTCCCGCTGGCTGGAAAGCAGCGCCGGCGATGACGCGCTCGTCGAGCATCCGGCCGTGCATACCATCGAGGAAGCGCTGCGCCACGTGCCGCCGATGCCGGGACTGATGGTGAAAAACCTGTTCGTGCGCGATGAGAAGGGTCGCCGGCATTTGCTCCTCATCGTGCCGTTCGACAAGCGCGTCGACCTGGCGGCGCTGGGGCGGCTGTTGCCAGCCAGTAAGCTGAGCATGGCCTCGCCCGAGCGCCTGCTGCGGCACCTGGGCATCACGCCCGGCGCCGTCAGCCTGTTTGCGCTGCTGCACGACAGCGCGCAGGCGGTGGAGCTGGTACTGGACCAGGCCGCGTGGGACGCGGATGCTGTGCAAGCCCATCCGCTGCGCAATACGGCCACGGTCGCGCTATCGCATGCCAGCCTGATCCGTTTCCTGGCGCATACGGGGCACGTGCCCCGCATCGTGAACGTGCCAGCCGCTGACTAAGCCATCCTGGCAAGCGCATCGAGCCAAGCGCATCGAGCCAAGCGCATCGGGCGTCAGTGGCCCGACACGGGCGCGCCACCGCTGCGCCGTCCCGGCCGGAAGCCATGTGCGCGCGCCGACCAGGCGATCACGAACGCCAGCAGTATCAATGCCACCATCGCCCACGGAAAGGCGGCTGCGCCCCATGCTCGCAGCAGGGCGCCGCCGGCCACGCCGGCGGCGGCGATCGCGCCATTCCACGCCACCACGTTCATCGACAGCGCCACGTCGGCGCCGCTGCCGGCCGTGTCGGCCAGCGCCGTTTGCAACAGCGTGGCCGCGCCGCCGAACGTCAGGCCCCAGACGGCCATGGCAAGGTAGATCACGGCAGGAATGTGCGATGCCACGCCCAGCACGAGGGCGGTGGCGGCAAACACGGCCAGGCTGGCCAGCACGGTGCTGCGCAAGTGGCGCTCGACCAGCTTGCCCGTGATCCAGATGCCAGCCATGGCGGCGGCGCCGAAGACGAGCAGCACCAGGTCGACCCTGTCCGTCAGTCCCGCCGGCGCGACGAATGGGGCGATGTAGGTGTAGAGAATGTTATGCGCCAGCATCCAGGCGATGACGACGGCCAGCACGGCGCGCACGCCCGGAGTGGCGAAGACGCGGCGCAGCGGCATGCGCTCGTGCGCGCTCTGGCCCGGGTAGTCCGGCACTTTCGCCAGCACCCAGGCGATGAGGATCAATGTCAGAGCGGAAATGATCCAGAAGGCGGCGCGCCAGCCGACCAGCGAGCCGAGCAGGGTGCCCAGCGGCACGCCCAGCGACAGGGCGACCGGCGCGCCCACCATGGCCAGCGCCAGGGCGCGGCCTTGCTGCTGCGGCGCCACCATGCGCCGCGCGTAGCCGGCCAGCAAGCTCCAGGCCAGCCCGGCCGCCATGCCGGCAAAGAAGCGGGCCGCCAGGGTCAGCCAGTAATGCGACGACAGCGCCGTGACGGTATTGAATACGAGAAAGCCCACGATGGTTAGCAGCAGTACATTGCGGCGGCGCCAGCCGCGCGTGGCAATCGTCAGCGGAATGGCCGCCAGCAAGGATCCCAGCGCGTAGGCGGTGACCATCTGCCCGGCCAGCGCGGCGTTCACGGCCAGTCCCGCGCTGATCTGCGGCAGCAAGCCGGCCGGCAAGGTTTCGGTGACGATGCAAATAAACCCCGTCATGGCCAGGGCCAGCAAGCCGGCGACGGGGAGGCGGTCGGCCAGCGCAGGGCTGGCTCCGGTGGTGAGAGTGGCGTGATTCACGGCAAATATCCTTGTCAGGTGGCCAGGCGCAAGCGTGCCCCTGACCGTGGTGGCGGTACATATGTATCGATCGGTATAAATATAGGCGAGAGCGCGATGCGTTGTCAACGACTTCTGTATCGAGTAGTATGTAAGTGACGATGGAAAAGGAGTGGGTGATGGCGCAAATGGGGCGGCCGCGCACGTTCGACCGGCAGGCGGCGGTGGAGCAGGCCATGTTTTTATTCTGGCAGCAGGGCTATGAAGCGACGTCGCTGAGCCAGCTCAAGGCGGCCTTGGGCGGCGGCATTTCCGCGCCCAGCTTTTATGCGGCGTTCGGCTCCAAGGAAGCGCTGTTCCGCGAGGCGGCGCAACGCTATCTGGATAGCTACGCGCGCGTGACGGAGTGCCTGTGGGACGATGGCCTGGCGCCGCGCGACGCCATCGAACTGGCCTTGCGCCAGTCGGTCCGGATGCAGTCCGAGCCGGGACATCCGCCCGGCTGCATGGTGGCGCTTGGCTGCATGAGCGCGCCGACGGCCGAGCACGCGGCCGTGGCCGAACCGCTGACGCAATCGCGCGCCCGCACGCGGGCCGGCTTCGTGCGCTGCGCCGAGCGTGGCGTTGCCGGCGGCGCATTGTCGGCCGGCACGGATGCCGCCGCGCTGGCGGCCGTCTTCGACAGCTTTTTATCGGGCGTCTCCATCC
>CAUSDR010000405.1:0-5187 GCA_963530105.1 uncultured Janthinobacterium sp. | reverse complement strand
CTGCTGGGCCTGGCGGCCGCGCCCGGCCTCGCCGCCAGCGGCCAGGCCACGCTGGCGGAACTCGCGCCACCGGCCGCCGCCGCCACGCCGCCGGTGAAGCCCTGGCCGCTGGTGCTGATCTACGGCCTGGCCGGACTCGGCTACATCGTCACCGCCACCTACCTGCCCGTGCTGGTGCAGTCAGCCTTGCCGGCCTTGAATGCGGCCCACGTGTGGGCCGTGTTCGGCCTGGGCGCCGCGCCGTCGTGCTTCCTGTGGCACCGCCTGCATGAACGCCTGGGCACGCGCCAGGCGCTGCGCCTCAACCTGCTGCTGCAGGCGGCGGGCGTGGCGCTGCCGGCCTTGCTGCCATCGGCCGCCGGCTACCTGCTGAGCGCGGTGCTCGTTGGCGGCACCTTTGTCGGCACCGTGACCATCGCCATGCCGGCCGCGCAGCGGGCCGCGGGCAGCGCCGGTAGCGCCGGTAGATTCCGCGCGCGCATGATGGCCATCATGACCCTCGTGTATGGCATCGGCCAGATCATCGGCCCCGTGCTGGCCGACAGCCTGTACGCGCGCTCGCAGTCGTTCGCCGGCGCCTTGCTGGCCGCCGCCGGCGTGCTGCTGCTGGCCATCGCCGTCAGCCTGCGCCTGTAGGCTGCCGGCTTTCAGCAGGCAAAGGCGCAGCGCAGGAAATCGCGCCGCAAGGCGTTGATGGGGGTGGAATCGCGCGTGTAATACAGCTTGTTCGTCAGCAGCACGCTATAGCGGCCGCGCCGGGGGCTGAGCCACATGGCCGTGCCCGTGAATCCCAGGTGGCACCAGACGTCGTCCTGCGGCACGGTGCCGGCCGCCGGGTGCCAGAACAGGCCGCGCGCCGGCTGCAGGCTGCCCGTTTGCACCGTCAGCGAATCGCGCACCCAGCCGGCGTCAAAGACGCCGCCAGGCTGGCCCTGGCCTGTCGATGCCGCCAGCACGGCCCGCAGGAAGCGCTGCAGGTCGGGCACGCTGGAAAACAGGCCGGAGATGCCGCTGACGCCGCCCAGCAGGCGGGCCGAGAAGTCATGCACCGTGCCGCACAGGTGCGCGCCCGCTACGTCGCAGTACTCGGTGGGCGCGGCCAGCTGGTCGTGCGGCGGCGCCAGGGGGCCGAAGCGCGTGGCGGCCATGCCCAGCGGGCGCAGCACGTGTTCTTCCAGCGCCTGCTCCAGCGGCATGGCCAGCAGCCGTTCGATGACGAAGCCGAGGATCAGGGCCGCGCGGTCCGTGTATTCCACGGCCTGGCCCGGCACGCCTTGCAGCGGCTCGCGCAGCACGCCGCGCACGATGTCCGCGCGCACGTCGCCATAGCTGGCGCGCAGGCGGGCGCGCAGCGGCAAGCCGGCCGTATGCGTGAGCAGCTGGAATACCGTGACGGGCGCCAGCGCGTAGCCTGCCGTGCCGGGCAGCAGGTCGGCCAGCCGGTCGTCCAGGCGCAGGCGCTTGCAGCGCACCAGCTTGCCAACCAGGGACCAGATGCTGATGATCTTGGTCAGCGACGCGATGTCGAACAGGGTGTCGGCCCGCATGGCGTCGCTGGCGGGGGCGCGCCGCCCGGCCGCGCCCGTCACGCCGTGCTCCAGGGTGCCGACGGCCCAGGCCGCGCCTGGGAAGATGCGCTGCCGCACGCCAGCCTCCACCAGCGCCGTCAATGGCTCGGCCAGTGCGCTTATCTGCATGATGATTGTGCCGTGTTGGCCGTCTCATGCGCTGCCGGGGCCACTCCCAGCCAGCGCGCCACCGACTGCGCCACCCATGGCCCTGCGTCGAGCGGCAGGTCGTGCCCGGCCTCGCCGTGGATCAGGCAATCGGCTTGCCAGGCCCGGGCCAGGCGCTGCGAGCAGCGGTGGTCGACCAGCTGATCTTGCGCGCCTGCCATCACCAGCACGGGCATGGCGGGGCGCATCGCCGGGGCGCGGTAGCGGGCGGCCGACAGCAGCTGGCGCAGCGCGTTGCGGCGGCTGACGGGGTATTGCTGCTGGTAGCCGAGCCAGTCGTCCAGCAGCGCCGCATTGCCGGCGCCATGGCGGCGGCTGGTCAGGCGCAGGATCAGCGCTTCCTGGCTGCGCCGGTCGCCCAGCAGCAGTTGCCGCAGCAGCGCCGGGTAATTCTGCCAGCGCAGGCGCTGGTAGAACGGATTGAATGGCCGCATGCTGGTGTTGAGCAGCACGCAGCGGGCGATTTCCTGCGGGTAGCGGTGCGCCCATTCCACGGCCACCATGCCGCCCAGGGACAGGGCCAGCAAGTGGTAGGGCGCGGCGACCTGCCGCTCTCGCAAATCCTGGCGGCAGGATTCCACCATGTCGCGCACGCGCGTGGCGCTCGCTTGCAGGTGGCGGCTGCCATTGCCGGGCAGGTCGGGCGTGAGGATGCGGGCGCCGGGCAGGGCGCCGGCCAGGGTGGCGGGGAAGCCGCCCCAGTGGCGCTGTTCGCGCATCAGGCCGCGCAGCAGTATCCAGTGTTGCGGCCCGCTCATGATTCGTACCATTGCACCAGCGCGCGCCGGCGCTGGGCTTTGCGAGCCAGGCCTTCCGGCACCCAGCGGCCATGGCTGCTGGCGGCGCGCATGAGGAAATCGAACCACACCAGGTGGCGCCGCAGCACGCGCTGCAGCCGGTGCGCGGCCGTGGGGTTGAAGAGGCTGACCCGGTTGAACAGCTGGCGCGGATTTTTCTTGACCCAGCGCCACGAGCCCATTTCCAGGGTCAGCGGCAGGAACACGCGCTCGCTGTAGCCGGTGCCGTTCAAGTACAGATAGTCCCACAGGTCGCCGTGCGTGCGGTATTGCCGGCTTTGCGGCTCGAACACGTAATTGTGGTTCGGATAGCTTTCGCTGAACAGCTCTTCCAGCGCGCCGATCTCGGCCAGGTGGGCGATGGGCACCTTGGTATGCGCGTGGGGAAACCAGATGCGGTCGCGCAAGCCGAAGCCGGAATGGCAATCGAGGGCCATGCTGAACTGGCGCGACAGCAATTCGCGCTCGACGAGCTCGCACACGGCCTGGCTTTCCACCTCCATCGGCGCATTGGCCGCGCCGCGGTACCAGGGCAGGCGCGGGCTGTAGCGCTGCCCGCCCAGCATGAACGGCACGTTTTCACGCGCGCTCAGCGGCGCGTTGCGCATCAGGTCGACGCCGCGCGGATTGCTGCGCGTGGCTTGCCACATGCCGCCCGGATTGGCCAGCGGCATGAACACGAGGCGCATGCTTTCCAGCTGCTGGTGCAGGGTGGCATCCCAGCGCAGGCGCGCGATCAAACTTTCCAGGAAAGATAGCAGCACTTGCGTGCCGATGCGTTCGAGGCCGTGGATGCCGCCAAAGAAGCCCAGCGCGGGCACGTCGGGACTGGGATTGCCCAGGGCAATGCTGTACACGGGAAACTGCCGTCCATCGATGGCGATGCTGCACGGCGTGGCCACTTCCAGATGGCTGCCGCCCTCGTCGATAAGGCGCTTCAGCATGACCAGCTCGGGCAGATTCTTTTCGATCATCAGGCGTCTGAAAGGGAAAGTAATGGCCAGTGTAGCCGAAATACGCGCCGTTCCAGAGCACGTGCCGAGGAAATTTATGCTCCGTGGAAATGTCACGAAGGCGTCATGTTTGCTGTGTAGCCTGTTGCAGTTGACGCAAGACTTATTAATTGGAAACACCCTCTTGCGTCGTGCTTTACTCCTCACACGATAGCGACAAGAGAGCGATATGACAGGCAGCCCGGCATCCGTCCATGTGCTTGCGCTGGCCGGATGCCTGGTTCTGCTGGGCTTCCTGGCCGCGGCGGGGCCGGTGCGGGCGCAGCCGGCCGATGGCGCCTGGCAATTCGATATCGCCGCGCAAAATCTCGGCGACGCCCTCGACCAGTACAGCCGCAGCACGGGCATCGCCGTGCTCATGGACCAGCGCTATGCGCAGCGCCAGTCGGCCGCCGTGCGCGGGCCGTATGCGCCCGGCGCGGCCCTGCAAGCCTTGCTGGCGGGCACGGGCTTGCAATCGCGCCAGTCCGATGCGCAAGCCGTCATGGTGTATGCGCCGGCCGGCGCGCCCGCCGCCGCCGAGCTGCCGCAGGCCGTCCAGGTGGCCGCTGCCGACATTCCTGGCGCGCAGCACGGCGGCAGCGATGTGGCCGCCTATGTGAGCCGGCTGCAGCATGCGCTGCTGGGACTGCTGTGCCGCGCGGCGCAGACGCGTCCCGGCGGCTACCGCCTGGCGCTGCAGCTGTACCTGAACCGCGCCGGCGTGGTGGACCGCGTGCAGCTGCTCGATACCACGGGCTTGCCCGCGCGCGACAAGGCCATCGCGCGCCTCGTGCTGGGCATGCAGGTGGGCGCGGCGCCGTCGCCGGCCATGCCGCAGCCCGTCTCCATCCTGCTGCTGCCGCAAGGGCCGGGCAGCGAAGTCGACTGCGCCCCCGGCGCGGCGGGCAGGCACGCGCCATGAGCCTGCCCGACCTGCGCACGAAGCTGAAGCGGCACCTGAGTTCGCGCTACGCCGTGCTGCGCTGGCGCCTTGAGCGCGTCGTCGGCTGCAAGCACAACGCGGCCGATGCGCTGCAGGAAACCTGGCTGCGCCTGGAAGCGATGGCGCAGCCGGCCAGCGTGCACAATCCCGACGCCTACCTGCTGCGCATGGCCGCCAATATCGCCACCGATGCCTACCGCCGCGACCAGATCATCGTCACCGAGCACGAACGCGACGAGCTGATGCACATTGGCGGCGCCGGTGAATATGCCGATGACATCGCCGACCCGGCGCGCATCGTCTCGGCGCGCCTCGACGTGCAGGCGCTCGACGCGGCGCTGGCCAGCCTGTCGCCGCGCCGCCGCGCCATTTTGACGGGGGCGCGGGTCGATGGCTTGCTCAACGAGGAAATCGCCGCGCGCTTCGGCATTTCCGTGGCGATGGTAAAGAAAGAATTGCAGGCCGCCATGCAACACTGTAAAACGTGCATGGCCGACGCCGATGCGGCCCAGCGCAGCGACGTGTCGGGCCGGCGTAAATATTGATGATGCTCATGAACAGTTCCAAGCGCGATCCCCGCGATTTCCCTGACCCGGCCGACAGCGACGCCGCCATCGGCCAGCAAGCCGACGCCTGGTGGGCGCGCCTGCGCTCGGCCGACTTCACGCGCGCCGACGCCGACGCCCTGCGCGCCTGGTGCGCGCGCAGCCCCGCGC
>CAUSDR010000404.1:0-5189 GCA_963530105.1 uncultured Janthinobacterium sp. | reverse complement strand
GGCGGCACGCTGGCGGCCACCAGCAGCGCGCCGAGGGCGCCCAGCGCGGCGGTCGCATGAAAGACGCCGGGCCAGCGCGCCAGTTCCAGCATGGCGCCCGCCGCCAGCGGCCCGAAGGCAAGGCCCAGGCCGAACGTCGTGCCCAACACGCTCATCACGCGGCTGCGCGCGGCGCCATGGAACAGCGGCGCCAGCGAGGACATGGCGGCGGCGAACGCGGCCGCGCCACCCAGCCCCTGCACGCAGCGCAGCACGGCGATCAGCATGACGGACGGCGCCTGGGCGATGGCCAGCGTCGCCGCGCAAAACAGCGCCAGTCCCGCCAGCCAGACGCGCCGGCGTCCCAGCACGTCCGTCAGGCTGCCCGCCACCATCATGGCGCTGCCATAGCTGAGGATATAGGCATTGATGACCCAGTTCAGGGCCGAGGCGCTGCCGTGCAGTTGCGCGGCGAGGGCGGGCAGCACGACGGCCGGACCCGTGAAGCACAGGGGAATGAGCAGGCCCGTCAGGCAGGCGGCCAGTACTTGCAGGGCAAGCGTCAAGCGGGAAGAAGCGGGCATGGCGATCCAGTCGAAAAGGCGAGGCACAAGTATGGCGCCATCGGCATTCGAGAAAAATGGGCTAAACTGATCAACATATCGGACACTTGTGTCGCTAATAGGAATGGAAATGGATAGTCTCGCTGGCATCGCCATGTTCGTGCAGGTGGCCGACAGCGGCAGTTTTTCGGCCACGGGCCGGCTGCTGGGCCTGTCTTCGTCGGCCGTGGGCAAGAGCGTGGCGCGCATGGAGGCGCGGCTGGGCGCGCGCCTGTTCCAGCGCAGCACGCGGCGCCTGGCGCTGACGGACGAGGGAGAAAAATTCCTGCAGCGCTGCAAGCGCATCCTGGCCGAAGTGGAAGCGGCCGAGCGGGAGTTGAGCGCCTCCAGCGGCGCGCCCAGCGGCCGTTTGCGCATCAGCCTGCCGCGCTACAGCGGCATGTTCGAGGCGGCCATCGCCGCCTTCATGCTTGCCTATCCCGCCATCGAGCTGGACCTGGATTTTTCCGATGCCATGGTCAACGTGGTGGGCGATGGCTATGACGCCGTCGTGCGCACGGGCGAGCTGCTCGATTCCGGCTTGACGCGGCGCAAGCTATGCACGTTCCGCCGCCTGCTGGTGGCGTCGCCCGCCTACCTGGCGCGCCATGGCCGGCCCGGCCACCCGTCCGACCTGGCCAGCCACCGGCGCCTGCACTACCGTTTTCCCGCCACGGGGCGGCTGGAAGCGTGGCCGCTGGCCGAAGCCATGGAGCCAGCCGCCCAGCAAGCCGCCGGCATGGTGTGCAACAGCGTGGAAATGCGCGTCTACCTGGCCCTGCAAGGGCAGGGCATCGCCTATCTGCCCGCGTTTACCGTGCGGCGAGAGCTGGCGGCGGGGCAGCTGCTCCCGCTGCTGGACGACTACACGCAGGCGGCCACGGCGTTCTGGCTGCTGTGGCCCGCCAGCCGCCACATGCCGCCGCGCCTGCGCGTCTTCATTGATTTCCTCGTCGCGCAGTTGCAGGACCAGGCGGCAGCCGCGCCCCCTTGAGCCGCCGGGCCTGGCGCGGCGGCGCTGCTGTTCGCGCCTCTGCCCGCGTTCTTGCCCGCGCTTCTGCCTGCCTGGCGTTTGCCCGCGCTTCTGCCTGCGCTTCTGCCTATTTTCCCTCCCGCGTTTTTCCCCCGCCTTCTGCCCGCCCGTCTGCCCGCATTCCGGCTGCCGCTTCCGCCCGCGCTTCGCGGCGCCTGCCGGCCCGCCTCCCTGCTTTGTGATATTTGTGTGACAAATGGCAGTGCCGGCCTGCGCCGGCCGTCCAGGTATTGCACGGGCGCAGCCGTGGCGCCGCCCGGCGCCCATGTGCCTTGCCGCCAATACACCGAATCCAGACGATGATACCGACCACCGATCCCGACCGCGCCACCCTGTGGCCAGCCATTTTTTGCACCCTCGTCTATATTGGCGCCATCAGCATTTTTTCGCGCTATGCGAGCGTGCCGTATTTGCAGGGCATGTTTTTCTATCTGCTCGTCTGCCTGTCCGGCGTGCCGGCCCTGCTGCAGAAAAGATTCAAGCAGGCCGCATCGTATCTGGCCGTCTTTCTCGTTTTTCTGTGCATTTCCTCCCTTTGAACCCCTGATTCCCTGGCGGCGTGCGCCCGTCTGGCGGCGCTGCATGACATTTGCATGACAAATAACAGTGTCTTGCCATGTTGCGCGTCCTTATGGGGCGCATGTGAGGCGGCGCGTCGACGCGCCTTTTCCCTGCGCCGGAAATGCCGGGGCAGGGCAGGCGCGCTGCAGCGCCTGCCCGTGCCGCCGGCGCTTCCGCCCCGCATGCCGGCCTGCGCCGGCATATTCACTCTTGGTTTTTAAGTTTAACGACAGGAAACGGCAACATGACTGAAAAAAATGCATCCGGCACCAGTGTCTCCGCCATCGACGCTTACCTGAACAGCGCCGCGCTGGCGGCCCCGCAGCGCTTCGTCGGCACGGCGAACGCCGATGTCCTCACGGGCACCACGGGCGCCGACGTGCTCGAAGGCCTGGCCGGCGACGACACGTATTACGTCAACCACAGCGGCGACGTCATCGTCGAGCTGGCCAACGGCGGCACGGATACCGTGTACACCAGCGTCGACTACGTGGTGCCGGAGAATGTCGAGAACGTGCGCCTGACGGCCGCCGGCCTGACGGTGACGGGCAGCGCCAGCACCAACAATGTCTTTCACGTCAGCGTGGCGGGCGGCAACCGGATCGATGGCGGCGGCACCGGCAACTCCGTCAACTACGTAGCGTCCGACAGGGGCGTGACGGCGACGCTGCTGGGGGCGAATGACCCGCTGGCGGCGCCTGCGGGCAGCGACGTGCTGGTCAACCTGATGAGCATGGTCGGCAGCAAGTTCGACGACGTCCTCACCGGCAATGACCTGAAAAATGCCCTCGTGGGCGGCTTCGGCAACGACACCTTGCGTGGTGGCAAGGGCGACGATACCCTGGCCGGCATGCAGGGCGACGATACCTACATCTTTGCCCGTGGCGACGGCGCCGATGCCATCGTCGAGACGGAAGAGGCTGGCAGCCGCAATGTCGTTTCCTTCCTGGCCGGCGTCAGCGCCGACCAGCTGTGGTTCCGCCAGGTGGGCGCGAACCTGGAAGTGAGCACCATCGGCACGACGGACAAGGTCACCATCAATGCCTGGTTTTCCGGCACGGCGCCGCGCATCCAGGAATTCCGCACGGCCGACGGCCGCGTGCTGCTGGGCAGCGACGTGCAAAAGCTGGTGCAGGCGATGGCGGGCCTGGCGCTGCCGCCGCTTGGCCAGCTGACCCTGCCTGCCGCCACGGCCGCCGCCCTGGCACCGGCGCTGGCGCAGAACTGGCGCACGGAAGGGCCGGGCCAGCCCAGCAATGGCAGCTTCACCGGCACGGCGAACGCGGACATCATCAAGGGCACGGCGGGCGCCGACGTGATGATCGGCCTGGGCGGCGACGACATTTATTATGTCGACCACGGCGGCGACGTCGTGGTGGAACAGGCGGGCGGCGGCCGCGACACCGTCTACGTCAGCGCCAATTACACGGTGGCCCAGCATATCGAGGAAGTGCATGTCAGCGCGGCGGGCCTGACGGTGACTGGCAGCAGCAACGAGCAGCGCTTCCATGTCGACGTCAGCGGCAACAACCTGCTGCTGGGCGCCGGGCTGGATAATGTCGCCACCTATGCCGGCGCCAGGACGGGCGCCGTGGCCACGCTGTATTCCATCAACGGCACGCCCACGGCCGTCCCCGGCAGCGACGTGCTCGTCAATTTCAGCAGCGTGGAAGGCAGCGCCTACGACGACGTGCTGTCCGGCAATGAACGGGCGAATACCCTGTCCGGCGGCCTCGGCAACGATACCTTGCAAGGCGGCAAGGGCGACGACGTGCTGACGGGCGGCCTGGGCGACGATATCTATGTCTTTGGCCGCGGCGACGGCGACGACCTGGTTCTCGAAGCCTCGGCCGATGCCGGCTACGACGCCATCGCTTTCCTGGCGGGCGTCGGCATCGACCAGCTGTGGTTCCGCCAGGCGGGCAATGGCCTGGAAGTGAGCACCATCGGCACGACGGACAAGATCACCATCCGCGGCTGGAACGCGGCCGCGCCGAATATCGAGGAATTCCGCACGGCCGCCGGCCACATCCTGCGCGGCGCCGACGTGCAGCTGCTGGTGCAGGCGATGGCCAGGCTGACGCCGCCGCCGCTGGGCCAGCTGACCCTGCCCGCCGCCACGGCCGCCAGCCTGGCGCCCGTGCTGGCGCAGGCCTGGCACTTCAACGGCCCCACGCAGCCGACGGGGCAAACCTTCACGGGCACGGCGAATGCCGACGTCCTCACGGGTACCGCGGGCGCCGACCTGCTGGAAGGCCTGGGCGGCGACGACACATATTACGTCAACCACAGCGGCGACTTCATCGTCGAGCGGGGCAATGGCGGCACCGATACCGTGTACACCAGCGTCAACTACACGGTGGCCGACAATGTCGAGCACGTGCGCCTCAGCGGCCCGGGCTTGACGGTGACGGGCAGCGCCTACACGAATAACGTCTTTTTCGTCACGACCCCCGGCGGCAATGTGCTCGATGGCGCCGGCGAGGGTAACGCCGTCAATTACGTCGGCGCCAGCACGGGCGTGACGGCCGCTTTCGCACCTGTCGGCACGCCGCTGGTAGCGCGCGCGGGCGTCGACGTGCTGGCCAACTTCAATGCCGTGGTCGGCAGCAAGTTTGATGATGTGCTGACTGGCAACGAGCTGAAGAATATCCTGGTGGGCGCCCTGGGCAACGATACCTTGCAAGGCGGCAAGGGTGACGACATCCTGTCCGGCACGCTGGGCAACGATACCTATATCTTCGCGCGCGGCGATGGCGTCGACGTCATCAATGAAGCCAACGAAGCGGGCAGCCGCGACGTGGTGGCCTTCCTGGCCGGCGTCAGCGCCGACCAGCTGTGGTTCCGCCAGGCGGGCGCGAACCTGGAAGTGAGCACCATCGGCACCACGGACAAGATCAGCATCACGGGCTGGTATGCGGCGACGGGGGCGAGCATCGAGCAATTCCGCATGGCCGATGGCCGCGTGCTGCTGGGCAGCGACGTGCAAAAGCTGGTGCAGGCGATGGCGGGCC
>CAUSDR010000403.1:0-5257 GCA_963530105.1 uncultured Janthinobacterium sp. | reverse complement strand
GCCGTGTGCGTATAGCCTTGCGCCGTGAGCGGCAGCACCAGCGCGCTCCAGAAAATATTGAATACGGCAAACATCAGCAAGGCCAGCATGCCGCGCACGCGCAAGACCTTGTTGTGCATCAACATGGCCAGCATCGAGGCGAGCAGGGTGCCATACGCGAGTTTTTTCTGCTGCGGCGCAGGCGGCGGCAGCATGCGCCACAGCAGCAAGAGCAGGGCGCCAGCGATGGCCGCCGACACCCAGTACACGGCGCGCCAGTCGGCCACGTCCGCCACCACGCCGGACAGGGTGCGCGCCAGCAGCAAGCCGATCACCACGCCGCCCTGCGCCATGCCGACGACACGGCCCCGCTCATGGCTGGCCGCCGCGCTGGCCGCATAGGCGATCAAGCCCTGCGTCATGGCCGTACCCAGCAAGCCCACCAGCAGCATGCCGGCCAGCAAGGCGGCCGTGGAGCGGGCGCAGGCCAGCGCCGCCAGCGCGAGGGCCAGCATGCCCAGTTGGAACAGGCTCAGGCGGCGCCGGTTCAGCATGTCGCCCAGCGGCACCAGCAGCAGCAGGGCCAGCGCGCAGCCGAACTGCGTGGCCGTGATGACCATGCCGCTGGCTGCCTCCGTCATGCCGAATTCCCGCGCCAGGGTGGCGAGCAAAGGCTGGGCGTAATACACATTGGCCACGCTGAGGCCGGCCGCCGTGGCAAACAGCCAGACGAGGGTGGGGGGCAGTGCCGTCGTGCGGGGTAGATTCGTATCGCGCATAAGATTTCGTTTAAGTGGTTTCAAATTAAAACTAGTTGGAGTCTACGGCGAATAGTTTTAAAATGCAACCACTCAATCCAGGAGCATGACCATGGCCAAGCGCAAGAGCCTGAAAACCGATCCCTGTCCCGTGGCGCGCGCGCTCGACGTGATCGGCGAACGCTGGTCGCTGCTGATCGTGCGCGACGCCTTTGACGGCATGCGCAGGTTCGGCGAGTTCCAGAAAAGCCTGGGCGTGGCGAAGAACATCCTGGCCGACCGCCTGCACACCCTGGTGCAGGAGGGTATTTTCACGATTGCCCCCGCCTCGGACGGCACGGCCTACCAGGAATACGTGCTCACGCCCAAGGGACTGGGACTGTTTCCCGTCGTGGTCGGCTTGCGCCAGTGGAGCGAGGCGCAGCTGTTCGACGCCGGCGAAGCCCATTCGACCTTGCTGGAACGCGACACGCACGCCCCCGTGCGCCGCATGGAAGTGCTGGCGCCGGACGGGCGCGTCCTGCAGGCGGGCGATACCCTGGTGCACAAGGTGGCGCCGAACACGGCGCCCGCGGCATGACACGGGTGGCCGTGCTCGGTGCCGGCATCACGGGCGTGACGACGGCCTATGCCCTGGCCAGGCGTGGCGTCGACGTCACATTGATCGAGCGCCACCGCTATGCGGCCATGGAAACGTCGTATGCGAATGGCGGGCAATTGTCTGCTTCGCATGCGGAAGTGTGGAACCACAAGGCGACGCTACTGAACGCCCTGAAATGGATGGCGCGGCGCGATGCGCCCCTGCTGCTGCATCCCTGGCCCGGCTGGCACAAGCTGAGCTGGTTCGCCGAGTTTCTCGCCGCCATGCCCGGCTATGAACGCAACACCATTGCCACGGCGCGCATGGCGATCGCCGCGCGCGAACACCTGTTTGCCTGGGCGCAAGAAGAAAACATCGATTTCGACCACCGCCGCGCCGGCATCCTGCATGTGTACCGCGACCAGCGCGGCTTCGAGCGGGCGGCCGGCGTCTCGCGCCTGCTGGCGCAGGGCGGCTTGCAGCGGCGCGCCGTCACGCCACAGGAAATGCGCGCCATCGAGCCCGCCCTGCACGGCGAGTTTTACGGCGGCTACTACACGGACAGCGATTCCACGGGCGACATCCATAAATTCACCAGCGGCCTGGCCGATGCCTGCGTGCGCCTGGGCGTGACGTGCCGCTACGGCGCGCAGGTGACGGCGCTGGCGCGCGAGGGCGGCAAGGTGCGCGTCAGCATGGGCGACGACGGCAGCGTGTTCGACGCCGTCGTCATTTACGCGGGCACGGCCAGCCGCGCCATGGCGGCATCGCTGGGCGACCACGTGAATGTGTATCCCGTGAAAGGCTATTCCATCACCGTGCAGCTCGACGATGAAGCCAGCCGCGCGGCGGCGCCATCCGTCAGCCTGCTCGACGACGCGACCAAGCTGGTCAGCAGCCGCCTGGGCGAGGATCGCCTGCGGGTGGCGGGCACGGCGGAATTCAACGGCATTGATTACGACATCCGCGCGGACCGCATCCGCCCGCTGCTGCAATGGGTGGAGCAGTGTTTTCCCGGCGTGCGGACGCGCCGGGTGATTCCCTGGGCCGGCCTGCGCCCCATGCTGCCGGACATGCTGCCGAGAGTGGGGCGCGGCAAGGCGCCAGGCGTGTACTACAACACGGGCCACGGCCACCTGGGCTGGACCCTGGCGGCGGCGACGGCCGAACTGGTGGCGCGGCAAGTGGCCGCCGTGGCGCAGGACTGACCCATGCCGCGCATCGCCATCCTCGTCTTTCCCGGCGTGCAGGCGCTCGACGTCAGCGGGCCCATGGACGTGTTTGCCGAAGCGAACAGTTTTTTGCCCTTGGACCAGCAGTACACGATCGATGTGCTGGGCACGCAGGAGGGATTGCTGCGCTGCTCGAACAGTTTATGCCTGGCCGCGCACCGCCACTATGCGCAGGCGCAAGATGCCTATGATCTGCTGCTGGTGGCGGGCGGCCCCGGCTTGCCGGCGCAGCCGCCAGACGCGGCCCTGAGCGCCTGGCTGCAACAAGCGGCCGGCAAGGCGCGCCGCCATGGCTCCATCTGCAACGGCGCGTTCTTGCTGGGCCACGCGGGCTTGCTCGATGGTAAAAAGGTGGCCACGCACTGGAACGATGCGGCTGCGCTGGCTGCCCGCTTTCCGCTGGCGCAGGTCGATGCGGACAGCATCTACGTGCACGACGGCAATCTGGTCAGCTCGGCGGGCGTGACGGCCGGCATCGACCTGTCGCTGTCCCTGCTGGCCGAGGCGGGTGGCGTGGGCGGCGCGCAGCTGGCGCTGCAGGTGGCGCGCCGGCTCGTGGTGTACACGCAGCGCCAGGGCGGACAGTCGCAGTTCAGTCCGCACCTGACGCCCGTGGTCGATGCGGCCTCGCCCGTGGCGCAGGCGCAGCAATACGTGCTGGCGCACCTGGGCGAGGCGCTGGACGTGGCCACCCTGGCGCGGCTGGTGGCCATGAGCCCGCGCAACTTCGCCAGGATCTTTGCGCGCGAACTGGGCGTGACGCCCGCGCACTTCATCGAGAGCGCCCGGCTCGATGCGGCGCGCGCCATGCTGGCCGCCAGCGACGAGCCGCTGAAAACCATCGCCTGGCGCTGCGGCTTCGGCACGGCCGACCAGCTGCGCACGGTGTTCCTGCGGCGCCTGGGCGTGTCGGCCAAGCAATACCGGCAGCATTTCTCCCCTTCCCGATAGCGCGATGGCAGGAATTCCCGCCATGCTGTCCGGAAAGCGCGGCAGCGGGCGTCCCCTTTCATCCGGCCGCAAACCTATACTTTTCCTGCTGGCGCGCCACTCCGGCCGCGCCCTTGAAAAGGTCCAACAATGGAAGAATTACTCGACGCCGAACGGGTCGGTCCCGCCTACACGCAAGACGGCATGCTGCTGGCGCGCCGCAAGACGCGCGAAGCGCTCGCCGCCATCGCCGCGCGCATCCGTCCCGGCATGCTGGAAGAAGACGCCGTCGCCATGGCGAAACAGCTGCTGCTGGACATGGGCCTGGCGCTGAGCTGGCATCCCACGCGCGTGCGCTTCGGGCGCAATACGACGAAGCCGATGAAGCGCGCTTCCGAGCCGGGCGTGATCCTGCAGGAACACGATATTTTCTTTCTTGATATCGCGCCCCGCGTGCAGGCATGGGAAGGCGATGGCGGCGCCACGTTCACGGTGGGCGCCGGCGAACAGCAGGCCGATTACGCCCGCTGCGCGCGCGATGCGGAAGCCCTGTTCCACCAGGTGCGCGCAGTGTGGCAGCGCGACCGGCTGACGGGGCAAGCCCTGTACGCCTACGCAGAGCAGGAAGCGCGCAAGCTGGGCTGGGAATTGAACTTTGACCTGGGCGGGCATCGCGTGTCCGATTTCCCGCACGCGACGATTTACGCGGGCGCGCTGGCCGACGCGGATTTCTCGCCCTCGCCCATGCGCTGGATCCTGGAAATCCATTTGCGCCATCCGACCCGGCCGTATGGCGCTTTCTTCGAGGACATGCTGCTCGATGACAGCTACTATGCCCGACCCGGCGCCTAGTTCTTCGGCAACAGGTCGCTGAGCGCGGCGCGGCCCTTGACGGTGAGGAAGGGGCCGACCTTGCTGTATGGCAGCAGAAAGTCGTTTTCGCAGCCGCTGCCGTTCGGGTCTTCCCAGAAGGACACGCCTTCGGGTTTCAATGACAGGTGGAAGCGGCCACGGCCGTCGTAATCCGTGCCCTTGCACTCGGCGTCGATTGTCACATTCTTGAAGAGGGCCTGGCGCAAACGGTCGGGCAATTCGGCCTTGTCGTCGCCGTCGCTGGCGCTGGCGCCGAACCAGTTCCACACGTCCGTTTCCTGGCCCGTTTTCACGTCCCAGGTGCGGAACTTGATGGAAATGCCGTTGGCGCCATAGCCGGCCGCCCAGCGGTAGAACTTGATCGTCACCCAGCGCGGCGACCAGTAGGTGGGATCCGCATACACCTCGTCTTCCACGGTCATGCCGTTGCGGCCCAGGTATTCGCGGCGCGTGGCGTAGTAGTCGGCCAGGTCCTGCTTGTTCTTCGCCAGCACGGCGCGCAGCTGCGCATTGATTTTCGCGATGCCGGCGCCGGGCGCCATCAGTTCCACGGTGATGGTGTCGCCCACTTGCAGGTTGCGGTATTGCTTGCCTTCGAAGGCGACGGCTTTGCTCACCCTGATGGCGGGGAAATCTTCCAGCGCCAGATTGTAGGCATCGCTGGCGCAGGACGGGTGTTCGCGGTCGCCCGCCGCTTCCAGCAGGGTCAGGGCCAGCGGCAGGGTCTTGCCGCTTTTCGGCTCCGTCCACGTGCCGGCCAGCGTGCCGCCCTGCGGCGCCTGCAATGCCCACGTGCCTGTCGTGTCGCCCTTGGCATTTTGCTCCTGCCACAGGGTCTTGCCGTTGGGCCGGGCCAGCATGATGGGCGTCTTTTAGCGCGTGTAGTAATAGCTGCCGCTGCGGTC
>CAUSDR010000402.1:0-5267 GCA_963530105.1 uncultured Janthinobacterium sp. | reverse complement strand
GTGCATCATGGGCGGCAAGAAGGACAAGCTGCGCCCGGGCGACTTGCTGGGTGCGCTGACGGGCGACGCCGGCCTCACCAAGGAGCAGGTGGGCAAGATCAACGTGTTCGAGTTCATGACCTACGTGGCCATCGACCGCTCCGTGGCCGAAGCAGCCTTCAAGCGCCTGAACGCGGGCAATTCCCTGGGCCGCGACTTTGGCAACATCAAGGGCCGCAGCTTCAAGATGCGCTTCATCGAAGCCTAAGTTCTTTGCAATGCACGCAGGGCCGCCATGGCCCTGCACCCCGGATACGCGTCCCACACGGGATACTGCGCGCGGTAGTAGCAGTTCCAGTAGCTGACGGCGCGCCGCTCCAGCGTGGCCACATACGCGGGATTCTCCCGCAGGTAGCGCGCCAGCGCCCCGGCATTCCAGGCCGGCAGCGCCGCCCCGATTCTCTCGACGATCTCCAGCACGTATTCGCCGCACAGGTGCACGACGAAGGGCACCGTCCACGCCCGCTCCTGCAGCAGGAGCTGCGCCACGCAGTGTTCGCGCAGGCGGCCGTCATGGTGGCGCGTACCCAGGCACAGGGCGACCGCGCCCGCGTCGCCAGGCTGCCCCGTGGCGGCCAGCAGCGCTGCGCGCGCATAGTAGGTGCGCACGGGAATGCGCAGCAGCCGCCCATCCTGGCGCACCTCGAACGGCGCCGATGGCGGGTGCAGCTGGCCTGTCGACAGCGCCGGCAGCAGCCGTGACACGGCATCCGTCAGCGCGGCCGGAAAGGCGGCCGCTTCAAGCATCGCCCGCATCCTTGCAGACTTTGCGCACACCCAGCGCCGGCTGCTCCGCTTTTTCAAAGATCACATTCGAATACCATGCGGCCGCATCGCCCGCGGTGGGCCTGCCCAGCGAGATATAGTAGCCGCCGTGCGTGAATAGCGCCGTGGTTTCCTTGCCCGCCGTGGCGTTCTGCAAAAAGGCGGGCCAGGCCGCCCGGTCGACCAGCGCAAACCGCGCGCCCAGCAGTGCCAGCAGGCGCGCGTGCGTGGCCGGGGCATACGGGAACAGGTACAGATATTCGACCAGCTCGCCGCCATCGGCCAGGCGCGTGACGGCGGCCGTCGCCGCATCGATCGCCTCCTCACCCGCGCCAAAGCGGCACAGCACCCCGCCGCTGTAGGCGAAATCGATGACGGTTTTTGGCGCGCAAGCCTGCACTTCGCGGTCGACGCCGACGGGCGGCAGCGCGCGCACTTGCGCCAGCAGCGCCTCGCCCGACGTGGCCAGCACGGGAAAACCGGGACAGGCATTGGCCGCATGGACGGCGTTTGACAAGGCAAGGCAACAACTGAGCAACAGCACATCACGCTTCACGGCATCTCCCGTTTTCATCGAGCGGCCATTATGCCGGACATTCTCACAGGGGCCGCGCCTGCTGGCCCTGCGGCGTATCCTCGATCTCGTAGCCGGCCGCGCGCGCCAGTGCGCGCAAGCGGTCCGCCTCGGCCCACTGGCGCTGCGCACGGGCGCCAGCCCGCTCTTCCATCCACGCCCGCACCTGCGGCGGCACCTCCACTTGCGCCGGCCGCCAGGCCAGCAGAGCCAGTCCCAGCGCCGCATCGAAGCGGCCCATGGTGGCTTTTTTCACGCCATCCGGCAGCGCGCTTTTCAGCAGCTCCCAGGCCACGGCCAGCGCGCGCGGGTAATTCAAGTCATCGTTGATGCAGATCATGAAACGCGCCAGCCATGCCGCATCCGCCTCGCCAGCCGCCTCGCCCAGTCCATGCACGGCGACGCGCAGACGCGCCAGGCCGCTGGCGGCGGCGCGCAAGGCCTCGTCCGTGAAATTGAGGCTGCTGCGGTAGTGGGCGCCCAGGCACAGGTAGCGGTAGGCCAGCGGATCGACGCCCTGCCCGACCAGGCTGTCCAGCCGCAGGAAGTCGCCCGAAGATTTCGACATCTTCGCCTCACCGGTTTTCAGGAAGGCGCCGTGCAGCCAGAAATTGGCCAGGCGCGTGCCGTGGCGCGCCTCCGTCTGCGCGATCTCGTTGCTGTGGTGGACGGCCACGTGGTCTTCGCCGCCGCAATGGATGTCAAAGTACGCGCCCAGGTGCTTTTCCGCCATGGCCGAGCATTCGATATGCCAGCCGGGGAAACCCAGGCCCCAGGGGCTGTCCCACTCCATCTGCCGCTGGCCCGGCACGCCGCTGAACTTCCACAGCGCGAAGTCGCAGATATCGCGCTTCTCGCCCAGCTCCACCCGTTTGCCCGCCTGCAGGCCGTCGCGGTGCAGATTCGCCAGCTTGCCATAGCTGTCCTGGCGCGTCGTGTCGAAATAAATGCCGTCTGCCGTGCGGTAGGTGTAGCCCTTCGCCTCCAGGTCGCGGATGAAGGCGATCTGCTCGGCGATGTGGTCCGTGGCGCGGCACCAGACGGTGGGCGGCAGGATATTGAGCGCGCGCAGATCGCTTTCAAACGCGCGCGTAAACTCGGCCGCGATATCCCAGGCCGACTTGCCGCTGCGGGCGCTGCGCGCCTCGATCTTGTCGTCGCCGCTGTCCGCATCCGACGTCGGGTGGCCCACGTCCGTGATGTTCATCACGTGGCGCACCTGCAAGCCATTGAATTGGAGCGCGCGGCGCAAGCCGTCGACGAACAGGTAGGTGCGCAGGTTGCCGATGTGCGCATAGTCGTAGACGGTGGGACCGCAGGCGTAGAGGCCCGCCTGGCCGGCGGCGAGAGGCGCGAACGGGCGCAGGCTGCGGCTATACGTATCGTACAAATGTAGTGTCATGCTGGCTCTCTGAAACGCTGCGGAAAAAGAAAATGGCCACAGGTTTTTCAACACTGTGGCCATCGGAATGAGGAGAAAAAGTTATCGGCGCCAGGCCGCATCCTCACGGGGCCAGGTACACGGACACGGCGCAGCGGCAGTGGCGGCGGTGACAGTGGCAGCGAGGACGATGAAAGAGATCATGGGGAGACTATCGCATGCGCGCCGGCGGGCCGTCAAGCCCGCCGGCGAAACCGCCTTATTTTTTCGCCTGCTCGATATGCGGCAGCAGCACCGTCAAAATGCCCAGCAGCGGCAGGTAGGAGCAGATTTTATACACGTAGGCGATGCCCGAGACATCGGCCAGGTGGCCCATGGCGGCGGCCGCGATGCCGGAGACGCCGAACATCAGGCCAAAGAAGATGCCCGCGATCATGCCCACCTTGCCCGGCACCAGTTCTTGCGCAAAAACAACGATGGCGGAAAAAGCGGAAGAAATCACGAAACCGATGATCACCGTCAATACTGCCGTCCAGAACAGGTCGACATACGGCAGCAGCAGGGTAAATGGCGCCGCGCCCAGGATGGAAATCCAAATCACGCGCTTGCGGCCGATGCGGTCGCCGATGGGGCCGCCCATGAAGGTGCCCGCCGCCACGGCGGCGAGGAAGAGGAACAGGTACAGTTGCGCGGAGCCGATCGACAAATGGAACTTGTCGATCAAATAAAACGTGTAGTAGCTCGACAGGCTGGCCATGTAGATGTACTTGGAAAACACCAGCAGGGCCAGCACGCCCAGCGCACCCATCACCTTGTTGCGCGACAAGTTCGGGCCGTGGCCGCCCGCCTTCGGCTTGAAGCTGGCGAGGTGGCCGCTATACCAGTGGCTGACCTTGTACAGCACACCGATGGCCAGCACGGCCAGCAGGCTGAACCATGCGATATTGCCCTGGCCGCGATTCACGATGACGGCGGCCGCCAGCAGCGGACCCAGCGCGGAACCGACGTTGCCGCCCACCTGGAACAGCGACTGGGCGAAGCCGTAGCGCCCGCCCGACGCCATGCGCGCCACGCGCGATGCTTCCGGGTGGAAAGTCGAGGAACCGACGCCGATCAGGCCCGAGGCGATCAGCAGGGTCGGGAAGGTCGAGACGATGGACAGCATCAGCACGCCGGCCAGGGTGAAGCACATGCCGATGGGCAGCAGGAATGGCAGCGGACGGCGGTCCGTGTACAGGCCGATCCAGGGCTGCAGCAGGGAAGCCGTGCACTGGAACGTCAGGGTAATGAGGCCGACCTGGGTAAAACTGAGTGAAAACTCGGCTTTCAGCATCGGATAAATCGACGGCAATAATGCCTGGATCAAGTCGTTGAGCAAATGCACGAAGGCGACGGCGCCCAGGATGTGCATGGCCAGACCGGATTGTTGTTGGGAACTCTGGAGCGAGGGAGCCGCCGTCATGGCGGCGGGAGACGTCGTGGTGGTGTGCATTGTTCTTCCGCAATAAGCGGGCACGGCAGGCGGCCCGGCAAAGAACCCAGTATAGTATGGCCACCGAACTACTAACTTCCAATAATCGTCGCGCAAGTGACAAACCGGTGACAAAGCCGGCAATCATTGCGGCAACAAGCACATGTACACCAACCACCCTGCCCTGGCCGACGCGAACGGCATGCCCTTCAGCCGCAGCACCGATTCGCACGACTACCAGCACGTGCCGCGCCCCGTGACGGCCATGTCCAAGCAGTACGCGGCAGGCGACGTCACGCCACCGCACAGCCATATCCGCGCCCAGCTGCTGTACGCGACCGAGGGCGTGATGCGCGTCACCACCGAGCACGGCGTGTGGATGCTGCCGCCCCGGCGCGCCTTGCTGATCCCTGTCGGCATCATGCACGAAGTGCACATCCTCAGCGAACTGAGCATGCGCACCGTGTACATTGAAGCGCAGGTCGCCGCCGCCTTCGGTCCGGATTGCAAGGTGCTGGAAGTGAGCCGGCTGTTGCGCGAGCTGATCCTGGCACTGCTGGCCGAGCCCGTGGAATATGCGCTCGATGGCCGCGGCGACTGGCTGGCGCACCTGATCCTGTCGGAACTGACGGCCGCCGATACGGTCCCCATCGCCATTCCCTGGCCGCGCGACCGCCGCCTGGTGGCCGTGTGCTCGGCCATCATGGCAGCGCCCGGCAGCCGGCGCAGCATCGAGGACTGGGCCCAGGACGCGGGCGCCAGCGCGCGCACCCTGATCCGTTTGTTTCCCAAGGAAACGGGCTTGCATTACCGCCAGTGGCTGCAGCAAGTGCACCTGGCGGAAGCGTTCTGCCGCCTGGACCGGGGCGAAGGCGTGGCCGCCATCGCCTACGCGCTGGGCTACGCCAGCCCCAGCGCCTTCAGTGCCATGTTCCGCCGCATCCTGGGCCGCACGCCGCAGCATTACCTGAGCGAGTGGCGCGGCGCCGAATAAACGCAAAAAGCAGCCCGTGGGCTGCTTTTTTTCAGGGCAACAC
>CAUSDR010000401.1:0-5288 GCA_963530105.1 uncultured Janthinobacterium sp. | reverse complement strand
GCCTACGCCTACGGCCCCTTCACCAACGTGAAAAGCCTGCGCAGCGACGACCCCGTGCTGCGCCAGGTGTCCATCGCCCGCGAAGACGCCGTGCAGCCCGACAGCGTGATCGGCGTGTTTTTCCGCAAGCTGCACCTGAACCCGTTCGCCGACCCGGCCGCCGGCCGCGAAGCGCCGCTGCGCATCGAGAAGGCCAGCCTGGGCCCCGTGCCCTCGTCCACGCATGGCTGGCTGGTGGCCATCGCCATCTGCGTGTTTGTTTCCAGCTTTGCCGTCGGCCCCGGCGTGTGCGTGTGGCTGGCCCTGTCCGAGCTGATGCCGACGCGCATCCGCTCGAACGGCATGAGCATCGCGCTGCTGGTGAACCAGTTCGTCTCGACCGTGATCGCCGCCATCTTCCTGCCGACGGTGGGCTTGCACGGCTATTCCACCCTGTTTTTCTTCGGCGCCGGCTGCACCGTGCTGTACTTCCTGGCGGCCGCGTTCCTGCTGCCTGAAACGAAAGGCAAGACCTTGGAGGAAATCGAGGCGCACTTCGCCAGGTAAGCGCGAGTAACCATTGGTAGCAGTCTCCTTTGCGGCCCCGGTCCCTCATCCCGGGGCCGTTTTTTTGCCTGCGGGACGCGCGGGCAAGGCTGGCGCGCACGCCAAAGTGCGGTTTTCCTTCTGGAATGGCGGCCGCCTGGGCTAGAATCTGGCTGCGTCGTGCTACTCACGAGGCGGCAATGGCGCCATGACAACAACCAGGAGATACAGTGAGCTTATTTAGAACCAAGAATTTGGATGACATGATTGCCCACAGCAAGAAGCCGGGAGGACTGGCGAAAGTGCTGGGGCCGTTCGACCTTGTCCTCATGGGCATCGGCGCCATCGTCGGCACCGGCATTTTCGTGCTGACCGGCACGGGTGCGCTGACGGCCGGCCCCGCCCTGTCCCTGTCGTTTGTCGTCGCCGCCGTCGCCTGCTGCTTCGCCGCCCTGTGCTACGCGGAATTCGCGTCCACCGTGCCCGTGGCCGGCTCCATCTACACCTACAGCTATGCCACCCTGGGCGAACTGGCCGCCTGGATGATCGGCTGGGACTTGCTGCTCGAATACGGCCTGGCCGCCGCCGCCGTCTCCGTCGGCTGGTCCGGCTACTTCCAGTCGCTGCTGTCGGGCTTTGGCATCACCCTGCCCGTCGCGCTCACCGCCGCCCCTGGCGCGCTGCCCGGCGTGACCACCTTCATCAACCTGCCCGCCCTCGTCATCATGCTGGCCCTGACGGCCATGCTGGGCTGGGGCGTGCGCGAATCGGCGCGCCTGAACAACATCATGGTGGCCATCAAGGTGGGCGTGGTGCTGCTGTTCATCATCTTCGGCGCGCGCCACGTGCAGCCGGCCAACTGGCAGCCCTACATGCCGTTCGGCTACCACGGCATGCTGAGCGCCGCCGCCCTCGTGTTCTTCGCCTTCATCGGCTTTGACGCCGTCACCTCGGCCGCCGAGGAAGTCAAGAAGCCGTCGCGCGACCTGCCGATCGGCATCATCGGCTCGCTGGCCGTGTGCGCCGTGCTGTACGTGGTGGTGTCGGCCATCATGACGGGCATCGTGCCGTACCAGAAATTCCTCGGCGTCGACCATCCCGTCTCGCTGGCCCTGCAATATGCGGGCGAAAACTGGATCGCCGGCTTCGTCGACCTGGGCGCCATCCTCGGCATGACCACCGTGATCCTGGTGATGGCCTTCGGCCAGACGCGCATCATCTTCGCCATGTCGCGCGACGGCTTGCTGCCCAAGCGCCTGTCGACCGTGCACCCGCGCTTCCACACGCCGTTTTTCGCCACCTGGCTGGTGGGCATCGTGTTTGGCCTGATCGCCGCCGTGATCCCGCTTAACATCCTGGCCGAGCTGATCAACATTGGCACGCTGGCCGCCTTCACCATGGTGTCCGTGGCCGTCGTCGTGCTGCGCAAGCGCCGTCCCGACCTGCCGCGCGCCTTCCGCTGCCCCGGCGTGCCCTACGTGCCGGCGCTGGCCGTGATCCTGTGCGTGGGCCTGATGACCTTCCTCAGCTGGGTTACCTGGCTGGCGTTCTCCATCTGGCTGGTGCTGGGCCTGATCATCTACTTCGGCTACGCGCGCCGCCGCTCGCTGCTGCACCCGCCGCAGTAAAAAGTCCTCGCGGCGACATATTCTGTCGCTGCCGCAGTTAAGATGGCGGTCTCGCAACCAACGCAGGCCGCCATCCATGCAACGTTCCCCCGACCTCATCAAACAGCTGGACCAGAGCACGGACCAGCTTCAGCGCGCCCGCCTGCGCGGCATGCAGTGGCTGGCCGTCGGCTTGCTGCTGCTGGCCGCGCTGGTGTTTGCCGTCGCCCGCTCGCAGCGGGGCGGCCACCCCGCCTGGGGCTACGTGGAAGCGTTCGCGGAAGCGGCCATGGTGGGCGCGATCGCCGACTGGTTCGCCGTCGTCGCCCTGTTCCGCCACCCGCTGGGCATCCCCCTGTGGCACACGGCCATCATCCCCAACAGCAAGGCGCAGATCGGCCGCAGCCTGGGCGCCTTCGTGGAAAACCATTTCATTACCGAGCAAGGCATCGCCGAGCGCATCGCGCAAGCCGATCCCGCCGCGCGCCTGGGCGCCTGGCTCGACGACGAGACCCACGCGCGGCAGCTGGGCATGGCCAGCGCCGGCGTCGCCCGGCAGCTGCTGGCGATGGCCGACCATGAACAGCTGGGAAACCTGCTGCGCCGGCAAGCCAGCGGCTACCTGGAACAATTGAATGTGTCGGACGTGGCGGCCGACTGCATCGATGCGCTGATCGCCGATGGCAAGCCGCAGGAACTGCTGGACTTCCTGCTCGACCGCAGCGCCGCCTACCTGGACGACGAGCGCCACCATGCCGCCATCGGCGACTTCGTGCTGGGCGCCTTCCAGATCGAGAACGCGCTGGTAAAAAAAGCCGTCAAGGCCTACGAGCCGCGCATGATCGCCTCCTTGCAAAAGTTCGCCCTCGCCGTGCGCCTCGACCCCGCTCACCCGCTGCGCGAGCGCATCGCCGGCTGGATCGCCGACAGCGCCCTGCACCTGAAGGCCGACCCGCACTGGCAGGACACCGTGCGCCGCTACCAGCTGCAGCTGGTAGCCAGCGACACGGTGCAAGCCATGCTGGGCGAGCTGTGGCAGCACATCAGCACGCGCGTGCAGGCCGACCTGCACGCCGACCAGCCCGTGCTGGCGCAAGCCATCGCCAGCGTCGCGCGCAACACGGGCAAGGTGCTGGGCACGGACGAGCGTGCGCGGGCATGGCTGAACGGTGCCATCGTCGCCGGCAGCGGCACGCTGGTGCGGCGCTACCGGGGCGAAGTGGGCACCTTCATCGCCGCCCGCCTGGACCTGTGGAGCAAGGAAGAAATGAGCGACCGCATCGAACTGGCCATCGGGCGCGACCTGCAATTCATCCGCATCAACGGCACCGTCGTCGGCGGCCTGGCCGGGCTGCTGATTTATTCAGTCAGCCAGGCGTTTTAGCGCCACTACCAGCGAAGAATATCCCCGCACGGCGCCGCATGCGAGGGAAAATGCGGCAGCACTTCCTGCGCCAGTTCCTGCAACACCTCGGCGGCCGGGCGCTGGCCATGCTGGATGCCCAGCGCCGCATGGTTGACGCCCGCTTCCCGCCACTCGCCCAGCAAGTCGATCAAGCCCTTGCGCCCCGTGCGCAGCACGTAGCCGCTGCGCACCGGCGTGCGCGGGTAATCTGGGTCGTCGACCAGGTCCAGCCACTCGTTGCACATGTGCGGGCGAAAGCCGCCATCGGGGATGCAGGCGCGCCAGGCGCGGATCTTGTCCGCCAGCCTGCGCGGGCCGTCCGGCACATGCGTCGCTTCGGGATACGTCAGCCAGCCATCCGCATGGCGGCCTATCCACTCCAGCGACTGCCCCGAGGAACTGGTGACGATGAGGGGAATGGCGCCGCTGGCGGGCTTGGGCAGCAGTTCCAGGCCCGCCAGACTGCCCAACGGACCGTCGATGCTGGCCGGACCTGCCTGCAGGAGCTGGCGGAACATGTGCACGGCCTGCGCATAGCGCGCGCCGCGCGTGGCGTACGGCACGCCATAGGCGGGAAATTCGCTGGCGCGGTCGCCGGAGGCCGTGCCCAGCACCAGGCGCCCGCCCGACAGCTGGTCGATGCTGGCGGCCTGCTTGGCCAGGTCGACGGGATGGCGCAGGGTAAAGATGGCGCTGCCCGTCGCCAGGGCCAGCGACTCCGTGCGCGCCGCCAGGTAGGCCAGGTAGGTCCACGGGTCGAACAGCTGGCCCGCGTCGCCGAAGCGCGGGTCGAACAGGGGAATGTCGCGCACCCAGGCGGCGGCAAAGCCTTGCCGGTCCATGGCGGCGACCAGGTCGGCCTGGCCGGCCAGCGCCCGCATGTCGCCCTGGTAAAAGCGCAGCGGCAGATAGACGCCGACGGTGAGCGCGCCGGGCGCGAACATGCGGCGGTAGCCGCGGTGCTGCGTGAAAGCCGGCGCCGAGGCGCCTTGCGTGATGTCTGTGTTCATACTGTTCCTGGATAAAGTTCAGGCGCCCGTGGCGGGCGCGGGAATGGTGATGCCGCGCTGGACGGCCGGGCGCGCCGCCACGCGGGCGTGCCAGTTGCCCACGTGCGGCCAGGCGGACAAATCGAAGCCGACGATGCGGGCGATGTGCAGCCAGCCGAAGCTGGCAATGTCGGCGATGGAATAGTCGTCGCCGGCCAGGTAGGCGTTGCGCGCCAGCCGCCCGTCCATCGTGGCCAGGGCCGCCTCGCTCAACTGGCGAAAGTGCGCCGTGGCGGCGATATTTTCGCCCCCTTGCGCGATCTCGAAATGCACGCGCTGGCCCAGCATCGGCCCCATGCTGGCGGCGTGAAATTGCAGCCACGTGATGGCGGCCCAGCGCGGCGCGGGAGCCTTCGGCAGCAAGCGCCCCGTCTTTTCGGCCAGGTACAGCAGGATGGCGGCCGACTCGAACACGGTGACGCCGGCCGCATGGTCGACCAGCACGGGGATGCGTCCGTGCGGATTGAGGGCCAGGAAGGCGGGCAGCCGGTGTTCGCCCTGCTCGATGCGCACGTGGCGCAATCGGTACGGCAAGTCCAGTTCGGCCAGCGCGATGGTGGCCTTGAAACCGTTGGGCGAGCTGTCGGTATAGAGTTCCATCATGATGCAGCCTCCTGGCGCGCGGCCTTGCCGGGCAGGATGGCGATGGCGCAGGCCAGGCCCGCCGCCACCAGGCAGGCGGAAACGAGGATGGCGCTGCTG
>CAUSDR010000400.1:0-5330 GCA_963530105.1 uncultured Janthinobacterium sp. | reverse complement strand
GTAAAACCCTGGCTGACGTTCGCATACGCGCTGCCCGCATGGCCGATGGCGTAGGTGGCGCCCAGCTTCGGGCTGAAGTGTTCAAAGCGGCGCGACTCGTCGGGTGCGCCGTAATCAACGCTGCCGCCAGGCGCCAGATGGTTATGGTAATCGTAGCGGATGGCGTCGGAACGGCCGCCCAGCACGACGCGCGTGCCAGCGAGAGGCGACACTTCCCACTGCGCGAAGACGGCCGTGTTGAGGATATCCGTCCGGTAGTCGCGCACGCCCTGCGGATTGCTGGCATTGGCCACCGTGTAGCGCAGATACCTGCCCGTGGCCGCGTCGCGCGCGATGGACAGATTGTCGCTGACAAAGGGATTGTCGCTCTTGTCCACGTACACACCAAAGACCAGGCGCGAACGCAGCCAGGCGAATTCCTGCTGGTGTTTCACGTCCAGCCCCAGCGAATCGACGTGGTTGTTGTTGATGACGCCTTTGCACAGCAGACCCGCGCAGCTGCCGATGGCATACGCTGGAATCTGCCCATGGTCGTTCTTGCGCGTAAACACGGTGACGGTGCTCGTGCCATTGGCCGTCGTCACGCCTTCCCACGCCAGGTTCATGCGCGTGGTCTTGTCCTTGCGATAAGTAAACGTGTTCAGGCTCTTGCCCGGAGCGTTGCGGTATTCGTTCTCGAACAGGCTGCCCGTCATGGCCGCGTCGAGATCCGTGTGGATCAGGGTGGCGCGCAGCTGCGACGTGGGACTGAGCGCATAATCGGCGCGCAGCGAGAAGGAATCCTTGTCGCCATAGCTGTACTCTTGCCAGTTGTCGCGCGAACGGCGCGAACTGTAATGCGAGAAGCGCAGGCCCAGAGGGCCCCAGGTATTGCTGGCGGACGTGTCGTAGCGGGTGTAGCCGGCCACGCTGTCGCGCCGCGCGCCCACGCTTGCCGTCGGCGTGGCGCTGGCGCCGGCCGTGAGGAAATTGACGGCGCCGCCCACGGCATTGCTGCCGTACAGCGAGGAGGCGGCGCCCTTCACCACTTCCACGCCGCCGGCGCCCGCCATGTTCATTTCATTGAGCGAGTTGTGGTTGAAGACGCCCAGCGGGCGGATGGGAATGCCGTCCTCCAGATACTGGTAGACGGCGTTCGTGCCGATGGGCTGGCGGATGCTCATGCTGTGCTGCTCGTTGCCCAAGTCATTCCAGTACACGCCGGCGATGCGGTTGAGGATATCGCCCATGGTCTTGGGCTTGTCGCGTTCCAGCGTCTGGGCATTGACGACGCCGATGGCTTGCGGCGTCTCGGACAGCCACGATTGTGCGCGCGAGCCGGAAACGACGACGGTGTCGATGGCGTGGTCAAGTTGCTGCGCCTGCGCGCAGGGGGATGCCAGGGCGATGGCCACGGCGATGCACGGCGCCAGGCGCCGGGCTTGAAATTGTTCGTTCATGTGATTCTCGTTTAAGTATGCGAACGCGGCGCGTCATGCCGAAAGGCGGACAGCGCAAGCGTGAAAATGCGGGAACTTAAATCAGAGCGGGCGGCGCGCGTGATTGCGCGGTGGACCAGATGAACAGCGGTGCGGGAGACTGGTAGTACAGCGCAGGGAAGATGGCCGTGCCCATGGCCACGGGCAGCGGCAGCACGGGGCCGGCGGGCGGCAAGCCCACGGAACCCGCATGCGTGGAGCAGAAGGCGCAATGCTCCATCTGCATGGCCTTGCCGGTGGAATTGCCGTCATCGGCGGCGCCGTCATCGACCTGGACGAAACGGATGCCGGCCACCGAGCAGATTTCCGCCCAGCCGGAGCCCGATTGCTGCTTGGCGTTGGCGACGGCCTGGGAAACCGATGGCGCGAGCGCCGCCAGCAGGATCGCTAAACAGGCGATCCAGGCGGCGAAGCGGCGCGTGAACAAGGTCATTCCCATGGCCGCATTTTAGCAGCGGCCGCCGGGAACGGGTAGTGGAAAGCGGCTCAGGCGGCCGGACAGGCAGCGCTGCCGTTGTCAAAAGAACGCACGACGGCGGCCATGTCGGCGGCGATGCGGCTCACGGCCTGGCGGTGGCCTGTCACCAGTGCGTCGTAGCCGGCGCCGACCTTTTCATTGGCCACCGTACGGCAAGTCACCACCTTGCTGCTGGACAGCTGGCGCACGCTCCAGACGGCGTCGATCAGCGCATACTGGCCCATCACCGACTCGAAGCGCTGCACGTTGGTGCTGATGCGGTACACGGGCAGGTTGTCCGGATGCGGCGTGCGGAACACGTCGATGGCGCCCAGGTCGTTCGTCACGGCCGTGGACAGGGCCTGGCCGATTTCACCGGCCAGCGGGCCCGCCCAGCGCTGCTGCTCCAGCAGTTCGATGCGGCCCGATGGCGCCGTCACGACAAACTGGTTGCGGCTCACCTGCTGCGGCACGCTGACGGCCAGCATCTCGACATAGTATTTGACGGGCTTGGCCGGCTGCACGTCGGCGCCGCCGCTGAGCGTATAGAAATGCTCGGGCTGGGGCGTGGAGCAGGCGCCCAGCAGAACAGCGGCCATCAGTAGCGCGAAAGTGGGCTTCCTCATTTTTTTTCATCTCCTTTTTTGCCGCGGATCAGGGATTCGGGGTGGCGCTCCAGGTAGTCCGACAAAGCGTTCAGCGATTGCAGGGTTTGCGTCAGCTGCTGCAAGGCCTGGCGCACGTCCGACTGCAGCGGCGAATCCTTTTGCAGCACTTGTTCGGCCGTGCCAAATGTCTGTTTCGCCGCCGTCAGGGTATCGCGCATTTCCGGCACCACCTGGCCATCGAGCTGCTTGAACAGGGTATTGGCCTGCTTGATGGTGGCGTTCAGGTTGTTGCCGATCTCGGCGTACGGCACCTGGTCGAGCTTCCTGGCGATGCTGGCGATCTGCGTCTGCAATTCATCGAGCGTGTTCGGCACGGTCGGCACTTCCAGCGGATACTTGTTCAGCTCCAGCGTCACCTTCGGCGCTTTCGGGAAGAAGTCCAGCGCGATGTACAGCTGACTGGTGAGCAGGTTGCCCGTGCGCAGCTGCGCGCGCAAGCCGCGGCTGACCATGCGTTCGAGCAGCTGGTGGCCAGCCGAGCCTTCCGCATCATCGACGGCCGTCTTGAAGCGCATGCCCAGGCGGGCCGGATACAGATTGACGGTGACGGGCATGCGGAAGTTCTTCTTCACGGGATCGAACTCGATGCCCACCGAGCGGACCTCGCCCAGCACGATGCCGCGGAAGTCCACCGTGGCGCCGGGTTGCAGGCCGCGCAGCGACTGGTCGAAATAAAACACCGTGGTAATGGCTTCGCCATCGGGTTCGCGCATGGCGCTGGCTTCATCCGCGGCCAGGCGGTAGCTGGTGCCGGCTGGTGCCGGTTCCTCCGGCTTGCGGCCGTTTTCCGCCTCGAAGGCGATGCCGCCCACCAGCATGGCGGCCAGCGATTGCGTGTTCAGTTTGAAGCCGTTGGAATCGAGGCGCACGTCGACGCCGCTAGCATGCCACCAGCGCGCGTTCTTGCCGACGAACTGGTCATACGGCGCATTCACGAAGACCGACATGGTGATGCCGTTGCCATCCTTGTCCAGCGCGAAGCTGACCACCTTGCCCACGCGCAGGCGGTGGAAGAACAGCGGCGAACCCACGTCGACGGAGCCGAGGCTTTCCGCGTGCAGGGTGTACAGCTTGCCCTTCTGGTCGCCGGCCACGGCGGGCGGATCCTCCATGCCGACGAAGCTCTCCTTTTTCTCTTCCGACTTGCCCGTGTCGACGCCGATGTACGCGCCCGACAGCAAGGTGCCCAGGCCCGTCACGCCGCTGGCGCCGATCTGCGGGCGCACTACCCAGAAGCGTGAATCCTTGGTCGCAAAGCGGCGCGCTTCCTTGCTCATGTCGATCGTCACCAGTACCCTGGTCAGGTCGTCATCGAGGGTGATGGCACGCACCTGGCCGATGTCGACATCCTTGTATTTGACCTTGGTCTTGCCCGGCTCCAGGCCTTCGGCGCTCTTGAAGCTGACCTTCACCGTCGGTCCCTGGTCGAGGATGGACTTGGCGGCAAGGCCCGCGCCGATCAGCGCGGCCAGCAGCGGAATCAGCCACACCAGCGATGGCAGCCAGCGGCTGCCCTGCTCCACATCGGGTTCCGGCAAGGCCCGTCCGCCCGTTTCGGCAAGGTCGCCCGCTTCTTTGTCAGACATGCTGTTCTCCAATCACTGTATTGTTTCCTGTATTTGCTATCACCACGGGTTCTTCGTCGCCGGGGGCCTGCTCGTCGACGGGGTCCCAGATCAGGCGCGGGTCGAACTGCATCGCCGCCAGCATGGTCAGCACCACCACGGCGCCAAAGGCCAGCGCCCCCGGGCCGGCCGTGATCACTGCCAGCGACTTGAAGCGCACCAGCGCCACCGTCAGGGTGACAACAAAGATATCGAGCATGGACCAGCGGCCGATGAATTCGACCATGCGGTACAAGATGGTGCGCTGGCGCGGCCGCCAGCGCGAACGCCGCTGCGCCGTCCAGGCCAGCAGCGCCAGCACGCCCAGCTTAAGCATGGGCACGACGACGCTGGCGATGAAAATGATGATGGCCAGGCCCTTCGAGCCGCTGGTCCAGAACAGCACCACGCCGCTCATGATGGTGTCGTTCTGCGCGCCAAACAGCGTGTACGTGACCATCACGGGCAGCAGGTTGGCAGGAATGTAGAGGATCATGGCGGCGATCAGCAAGGCCCAGGTGCGGCTGATGCTGTTTGGTTTGCGCACGTGCAGGGTCGAGCCGCAGCGCACGCACGCCAGGTGCTTTCCCTTGGCCAGCGGCGGCGCCACCAGGCCGCAGGCATGGCAAGGCACGACCTTTTCGCCGGGCGCGAATGCCTTGTAGCGCATGCCGGGCAGCGCTTGCCGGGTCAGGTCGTCGCCCAGGTTCCACAACGCCTTCGGGTCGAACGAAACGACGATGGCCAGCAGCAGGGTCAAGGCGCCAAACGCGAACAGACCCGGTTGCGGCACCACGGTGGCCAAGCTGGTCATCTTGACGACGGTGATCAGGATGCCGATCATCAGCACTTCCGTCATGCCCCACTCGCGCGACGTCTGCACGGCGCGCAGCACGCGGTTAAAGCCGGGCACCTTGACGCCGCCGCGCAAACCCAGCGCCACGTACAGCAGGGAGCCCAGCTCGATGGCGGGAAAGAGAATGGTAAACAGGAAGACCATGGTCGCCACCACCTGCATCTGCTCTGACCACAGCACGCGGATGGAACCCAGCAGGGTGGCGCTGGACGTCAGGCCGTTGACGTCGAGTTCGACGATGGGGAAAAACTGCGCGATCAGGAACCA
>CAUSDR010000399.1:0-5332 GCA_963530105.1 uncultured Janthinobacterium sp. | reverse complement strand
GCGCTGGCGCTTTCTTCTTCCGGGCGCGGCGCCACATTCGCCGCTGGCGCCGCCAGGGGGGGCGTCGCGACGGCGCCCTGCGCCAGCTCCGGCGCCACGCCCAGCACGAAGGCGGGTGTCAGGGCCTGCAGCGGTGCGGCGGCGAGGAACAGCGCCAGGCGCTCGGCCAGGTTGCGCAGCTCGCGCACATTGCCGGGCCAGGCGTAGCGGCGCAGCAGCGGCGCGCAGCCGATGATTTCCGCATGCAGGTTCGGATGCGGGCGCGCGCCGAGCGCGGCCAGCGCGTTTTTCAAGGACCATTCGGCCAGGCCGGCAATGTCGTCCGGGCGCTCGCGCAGGGCCGGCAAATGCAGGCGCAGCACGGCCAGGCGGTAGAACAGGTCGGCGCGGAAGCGCCCTTCGCGGATGCGCTGTTCCAGGTCGCAGTGCGTGGCGCTGAGGATGCGCACGTTGATGGCGATGGGACGCGTGCCGCCCACGCGCACCACTTCGCGCTCTTCCAGCACGCGCAGCAGCCGCGTTTGCAGGGCCAGCGGCATTTCGCCGATTTCATCGAGGAAGAGGGTGCCGTGGTTGGCCGCCTCGAACAGGCCCGCATGGCCGCCCCGGCGCGCGCCCGTGAAGGCGCCGTCTTCGTGGCCGAACAGTTCCGACTCCAGCAGGGATTCGGCGATGGCGCCGCAATTGATGGCGATGAAGGGACGGTTCGCGCCCAGGCTGCGCGGGCTTTCGCGGTGGATCGCCTGCGCCACCAGTTCCTTGCCGCTGCCCGTCTCGCCCTGGATCAGCACCGTCGCCGGCGAGCGCGCATACAGCAGCACCGACTGGCGCAGCGCTTCCATCGCCTCCGATTCGCCGCGCAGGTCGTGCAAGCCATGGCGCGCGCGCAAGGTGTCGGCGACGACGGCGCGCCGGCCGCGGACAGATTCGAGCTGGGTCAGGCGCGCCAGTTCCAGCGCATCGTCGAAGGCGCGCCGGATGGCCGTGGCCGAATACACGAAGACGGCGGCCAGTCCCGCTTCCTCGGCCAGGTCGGTGACGAGGCCCGCGCCGACGACGGCCTTGACTCCGGCCGCCTTCAGTTCATTGATCTGCGCGCGCGCATCTTCCTCCGTCGCGTAGGTGCGTTGAAAGATCTGGAAGCCGAAGGTGGCGGCAAATTCGGCCAGTTCCGGCATCGGGTCCTGGTAGGTGACGACGCCGATTTGCGGCGAGATGCGCCGCGCGCGCGCCAGCGCCTGCATCACGTCGTAGCCGCTGGCCTTGGCGATGATGACGGGCACCGACAGGCGTCCCTTCAGGTAGGCGCCGTTCGAGCCGGCCGCGATGACGGCGTCGCAGCGCTCCGTGGCCATGCGCTCGCGGATGTGGCGCACGGCGTCGTCGAAGCCCAGGTTGATCGGCTCGATCGTCGCCAGGTCGTCGTATTCGAGCGTGATGTCGCGGAACAGGTCGAACAGGCGCGAGACGGAAACGGTCCAGATGACGGGTTTGTCGCGGTGGTCGAGGGGCGGATGGGAAGGGCGGCGCAGCTTTATTCTAAACGATTTGTTTCATCTTTTTTGCGTTGCAACGCCGCTGCAACGGGCGCGTTGCAAGTGGTCTGTGGCGTTTCAGATATTGCCAAGAAGGAATATGAAAAAACCCGCGGAAACTGGTTTATGATCTGACAGCACCATGATGCTTGAGAGAATTTTTGCCCAGGCGCATGTTTACTTCGTCTTTAACCGTCCCATGGTGTCCATGAACCGCGTATCGACCAGTCCCGATTTCATCACCGATGCCTTGCAGTTGATCGCCTTGCCCGCCTGCGCCTGCGATGCCGGCGGCACGGTGGTGGCGGCGAATGGCGCGCTGCACGCCTTGCTGGGCATGGATATCTCGGGCCGGCTGCTGGCGGACTGTTTCAGCGCCGCCTACCGCGCGTCGAGCAGCAGCATGCTGCGCGGCGCGCTGGGCGCGGCGGGCCGCGAACGGCACTGGGACAGCAGCTTGCAGGGACGCGGCGCCAGCATCGCCGTGCAGGTGTGGGCCAAGCCGCTGCCGGCCGATGACGGCTTGCCGGGAGCGACCCTGGTGTTCGCCGATATCAGCGTGCAGCAGCGCGACCAGCAAGCCTTGCGCAAGACCTTGCTGGAGCAGCAGGCCATCCTGGAAAGCGCGGCCGTCGGCATCGTGTTTTCCAAGGGCGGCTTCATCGAGGAGTGCAATATCCGCGCCGCCGAAATGTTCGGCTATGCGCGCCACCAGCTGACTGGGCTGCCCGGCGCGGTGCTGTACCGCTCCGCCGCGCACTGCCGCGCGCTGGGGCTGGAAGCGGCGCCGCTGCTTGCCAAGGGCAAGCCGTTTCGCGCCGAGCTGGAATTGCGGCGCCAGGATGGCTCGCTGTTCTGGAGCCGCCTGCACGGGCGCGCCGTCGATCCGCTCAATACGCATGACGGCACGGTGTGGATCATCGAGGATATCAGCGACCACCGGCGCGACGAAGACCAGCTGCGGCGCGCCATGCTGGAAATGCAGGCCGTGATGGACAATGCGCCGCTGGCCATCGGCTTCCAGCGCGACAAGGGCGTGCTGCGCTACAACCGGCGCTTTGCCGAATGCTTCGGTTTTGACGGCGACAGCGGCGTGGGCTTGCCCGTGGCCGACCTGTACCCGTCGCGCGCCGCCTATGAAAGCGTGGTGCGGCAGGCGGCGCCCCTGCTGCGGCGCGGCTTGCCGTTCCAGGGCGAGATGGAAATGCGCCGCCGCGACGGCTCCACCTTCTGGGCGCTGGCGTATGGCTATGTGCTCAATCCGGAGCAGCAGCCCGATCGTGCGCAGCACGACACCATCTGGCTGTTCGATGACCGCAGCGCGCAAAAGGCGGCCGAGGAGGCGACGCGCCAGCTGATGCTGGAGCAGCAGGCTATCCTCGACAACGCTTCCGTCGGCATCCTGTTTTCCCGTTCGCGCCTGGTCCTGCGCTGCAATCCCCGCTTTGCTGAAATGTTCGGTTATACGCAGGACGAGATGACGGGCTTGCCCGCCGCCGCGCTGTTTCCCTCGCCCGCCGCCTACGAGGAGTTTGGCGTGCAGGCGACGCCGCTGCTGGGCCGGGGGCTGCCGTACGAGCAGGATGAATCGCTGTTCCGCCGCCGCGACGGCAGCCTGTTCTGGTGCCGCATCCGCGCCAAGGCCGTCGACCAGGAGCACAGCGAGCAAGGCACGATCTGGATACTCGAAGACGTCACCGCCAGCCGCCAGACGCAGATGGAAGTGGCGGCCATCATGACGAATGCCTCGGTGAGCATCCTGTTTACCAAGAACCGCGTCCTGACGCGCTACAACCTGGGTTTTGCCGCCATGTTCGGCTACAGCGGCGACGAGGCTCTGGGGCTGCCCGGGCGCGCGCTGTATGCATCGCAGCAGTCGTATGAGCTGCTGGGCGCGGCCGCCTTCCCCTTCCTCTCGGTGGGCAAGCCATTCCAGACGGAAGTGGAGATGATGCGCCGCGACGGCACGACCCTGTGGGCGCAGCTGATCGCCTACGTCGTCAACCCGGACGATCCCGCCGCCGGCACCATCTGGATCATCGAGGACCGCACGGAAGCCAAGCGCGCCGAGGAGTCCCTGCGCAACGCGCTGCTGGAAAACCAGGCCATCCTCGACAGCGCCGTGCTGGGCATCTCGGTGGTGGAGGGCGGCTTCAATTTGCGCAGCAACAGCAAGATGGAAGAGCTGTTCGGCTATGCGCCCGGCGAAATCAATGGCCTGTCGGTGCAGGCGCTGTACCCGGACATGGCGGCCTGGAAGGCGGCGCGCAGCGAGACGGCGCGCGATTTCGAGGCGGGCAGGGTGCACATGTCGGAATACCAGCTGGTGCGCAAGGATGGCAGCCGCTTCTGGGCGCGCCTGTCCGGGCGGCCGTTCGACCTGGCGCACGCGCATGGCCGTTCCGTGTGGCTGGTCGACGACGTGACGGCGCGCCGCGAGGCGGGCGAAGCGGTGCGCCGCGCGCGCGACGAGCTGGAATTGCGGGTGCAGGAACGCACGGCGGAACTGGCCGGCGCCAATCTGCTGCTGCAGGGGGAAATCGTCGAGCGGCGCCAGGCCGAGGCTAGAGTGCATCACATGGCCTATCACGACAATCTGACGGGATTGCCGAACCGCGCGCTGCTGTCGGACCGCCTGGAGCGGGCCATGCTGGCATCGCAGCGCTCCGGGCGCAAGCTGGCCGTGATGTTCATCGACCTTGACCGTTTTAAAACCATCAACGATTCACTGGGCCACATGACGGGCGATCTGCTGCTCAAGGAAGTGGCCGGGCGCCTGTGCCGGGCGGTGCGCGCCAGCGACACGGTGGCGCGCCTGGGCGGCGATGAATTCGTCGTGCTGGTGCCCGGCATCCGCGGCGCCGACGAGGCGGCGCGCGTGGCCGAGAAAATCATCGAGGCGCTGACGCCCGCCTTTCCGCTCGACGGCCATGTGCTGCACGTGACGCCATCGATCGGCATCTGCGTGTATCCGGACGATGGCGGCGATGTCGACGCCCTGATGCGCCATGCCGATGCGGCCATGTACCACGCCAAGGGCAATGGCCGCAACAACTACCAGTTCTTCACGCAGACGATGAACCAGGCGGCGGCCCTGCACTTCGACCTGGAAAGCAGCTTGCGCACGGCGTTGGCGCTGCAGCAGTTCGAACTGTTTTACCAGCCCGTGATCGATATCGCCACGCGGCGCCTGCACGGCATGGAAGTGCTGCTGCGCTGGCGCCGTCCAGGCCACGGCCTGGTGCTGCCGGACCGTTTCATTCCCATCATGGAGGAAAACGGCCTGATCGTGCCGGTCGGCGAATGGGTCATGCGCCAGGCGTGCGAGCAAAGCATGGCCTGGCAGCGCCAGGGGCTGCAGCCGGTGCCGCTGGCGGTGAACCTGTCGCCGCGCCAGTTCATGCACAAGGGCTTGGTGGCGGCCATCGGCAGCGTCGTGCGCGAGACGGGCATCTCGCCGTCGCTGCTGGAATTCGAAATCACCGAGACGGCGCTGATGCAGCACGGCGAACATACGCTGGAGATTTTGCGCCAGATCAATGGCATGGGCCTGCGCCTGTCGATCGACGACTTCGGCACCGGCTATTCCAGCCTGGCCTACCTGAAGCGCTTCCCCGTGAAGAAGGTCAAGATCGACCGCGCCTTCATCAAGGACCTGGAACACAGTGGCGAAGACCGCGCCATCGTGGCCGCCATCATCGCGCTGGCCGACAGCCTGCAATTGTCGGCCGTGGCCGAAGGCGTGGAGACGGAGGAACAGTTCGCCCTGCTGCAGGCGAACGGCTGCCGCTATGCGC
>CAUSDR010000398.1:0-5338 GCA_963530105.1 uncultured Janthinobacterium sp. | reverse complement strand
TTTTGCCACTGCGGGAGGCTGCCCGCCGATTCAAGGCACCATCCGCTTGCCCCTGGTGCGCTTCCCTATCTGTCCGCAAACGATCGATGCCGCCTATGACCTGGCCAACCAGAATGAGGTGGACACGGTCGTGATCGGAGCCGCATGGTACGGCTACTTCAAAAGTAACTACACCGAACTACTGGTTGAATCCAATGGCCAACGCTACGCCTTCCCTGAAGAAGTGGCGATGGAAAAGGCATACCAGTCCTTGCAAACAAGCGTGGCATTACTGAGAAAGCATGGCAAACGCGTGTATATCATCATGCAGCCACCGAGCGGCGGCGCCTTCGATCCCCGTAACATGTATGCGGGATCGCGTTTCGAAAGCATCCATCCCTTGCCGGGGATTCCCGAAGTTTCCGTCGAGAAATTCGTTCGCGAGAGTGCAGGTCCGCGTGACCGTTTGCGCGCCATTGCCGAAGAAACGGGAGCCTTGCTGATCGATCCCCTTCACTACCTGTGCTCTAAAGACACGTGTCCCGTGCTCGACCCGCAAGGTAACCCACTCTATACGGACCCGATCCATATGCGGCCCGCGTATGCCCGGCGAGTGGCAAGCTATCTTGCCCCGGCGCTGCTCCCTGCAGCCTCGGCAAAAGCCTCGATACAGGAAAAAAATGGCGTGCCGAGCAGTTAAGTGATGTCCATGCTCCAGCACAAAAACGACTTTCCTTGGGCTGGACGGACTGCTGCCCACCTGATGCTCGGCCATGCGTGGCATCGATCCGTAACGCCAGGTTCTGACTGGCCATGGCAGCAGCCAGCGACGCTAGCGCAAAAAAAAGATCCGCCACGGCGGATCTTTTTTATAGTCAGACATCGCGCTTCATCTTTCGCCTGCCTGCCACACCTGAAATCCCCAAGCCGACCAGCAGCATTGCATAAAAAGTGGGTTCCGGTACCGAACTCACTGAGAACCGGACATCATCGATCAACAGATGCGAAGAAGACAACTCATCTTTAGCATTGCCCACGAGCCAAGTCACCGTGCCAGTAAATGCTTCCGGATTCACCCAGTTATAGGTATTCCATCCTGTGCGGCCATTGGCGCCCACCGTGGCGACATCCGACAGATTGAAGGCCTTGCCATTCAAGAACAGGGCGAAATCATTGTAAGGCGAAGGGCCGGACTCCGTCGTCAGGAAGGCCCATTTGAAGGAAAAGCCCTGCCCAGCCGCCAAACTGACCGTCTTGCTCATGGATGAACCGATGGTTCCGCCAAACGCACTCAGATCTTCCAGTCCTGCATTGCTCAAATGCGCAAAATACTGCCCTTCGGCTGCCGTAAAACCAAGAAATGACGTTCGTACCTGGACATCAGAATCTCCGCCGATGGAAAACGAGGACAGTGTGCCTCGCTCAAATCCATTGTTGGGAATGGCGGCTGCAGCGCTTCCCAGCATCGCCACTGACATGAGCGCCATTGCGCCTGTACGCATTAACATATTTACCTCTTTCGTAATAATTCTCTCAAGAAATACCGCATCTACATTTATCAACCATGAGATCGGTTGCCAAGTAGAACACATTTAGTATATTTTTAATATCTATTCTTGGAGAATTCACGATTTGTTACATTTCATGCTCACCTTGCAGGCGTCGCCGCTACCCGCTCTGGCACCACCGCCGTCACCTCGATCTCCACCTTCGCCCTGTCCTCGATCAAGCCCGCCACCTGCACCGCCGTCATGGCGGGGAAATGCTTGCCGATAATGTCCCGATACGCCATGCCGATGTGTGGATAGGCCGCCACATATTCCTTTTTGTCCAGCACATACCAGTTCATGCGCACGATGTGTTCGGGCAAGGCGCCCGCCTCGGCCAGCACGGCGACGATGTTCTGCAGCGCCTGGCGCACCTGGCCGGCGAAATCATCCGTGTGGAATTGCCCCTGCGCATCCCAGCCAATCATGCCGCTCACGTACACCGTGCGCCCGCTGGCGGCGATGCCGTTCGCATAGCCGCGCGGCCGGGCCCAACCGGGCGGTTGCAACACTTGCATGGTCTTCTCCTCGTGGTTCATGCCATTCATGCGTCCACCGCCTCGCGCAGCAGTTCGCGCGCGATGATCAGCTGCTGCACTTCGCTGGCGCCTTCATAGATGCGCAGGGCGCGGATTTCACGGTACAGGCGCTCGACGGGATGGTCGCTGACGACGCCCATGCCGCCAAACAGTTGCACGGCAGCATCAATCACCTGCTGCGCCGTTTCCGTGGCCGTCAGCTTGGCCATGGCCGCTTCCTTCGTCACCTTGCGACCCTGGTCGCGCTGCCAGGCGGCGCGGTAGGTGAGCAGGGCGCAAGCGTCGATGCCGGTGGCCATCTGCGCTAATTTTGCCTGCGTCAATTGAAAGTCCGCCAGCGTCTGGCCGAACATCTGGCGCGCCATGGCGTGGCGCAGCGCTTCGTCGTAGGCGCGCCGCGCAAAGCCGAGGGCGGCGGCGGCCACCGAGGTGCGGAAGACGTCGAGCGTCGTCATCGCCACCTTGAAGCCCTGCCCCGCTTCGCCCAGGCGCTGCGCGGCGGGCACGCGGCACTGATTGAAACGCAGGCGCGCCAGCGGATGCGGCGCGATCACGGCGATGCGCTCGGCGATTTCCAGGCCAGGATTGTCGGCGTCGACGATGAAGGCGCTGATGCCGCGCGCACCCGGCGCCTCGCCCGTGCGCGCAAAGACCACGTAAAAGTCGGCGATGCCGCCGTTCGAGATCCACGTCTTTTCGCCATCGAGCACGTAGTCGTCGCCATCGCGGCGCGCGGCGCACTGCATCGCCGCCACGTCGGACCCGGCCTGCGGCTCGGACAGGGCAAAGGCGGCGATGCGCTTGCCGCTGGCGACGTCCGGCAAGTAGCGCGCCTTGTTGTCCGCGCTGCCGAACAGGCCGATGGCGCCGGAACCGAGGCCCTGCATGGCAAAGGCGAAATCGGCGAGGCCATCGTGGCGCGCCAGGGTTTCGCGGATCAGGCAAATGGCGCGCGTATCGACCTGGCCATCGGCGCTGGTGGCGTGCGCCAGCCAGCCGCCCTGCCCCAGTTGCGCCACCAGCGCGCGGCACGCCGCATCGACGTCGCTGCCGTGCGCCGCGCCCAGGTGCTGCGTTGCCCACGCGTCGAGCGCGCGCTCAAGTTCGCCATGGCGCGCGGCGAAAAACGGCCACTCCAGGTAGCTGGTATCACGCATCTTAATCGCCCTCGAACTGTGGTGTTTGCTTCGCCACGAAGGCGTGATAGGCACGGTGGAAATCGTTGGTGGCCATGCAAATGGCCTGCGCCTGCGCTTCCGCCTCGATGGCTTCGTCGACACCCATGTTCCACTCCTGCTGCAGCATTTTTTTGGTCATGCCATGCGCGAAGGTAGGCCCGCTGGCCAGGCCGGCGGCGAACAGCTGCGCCGCCTCGGCCAGTTCCTCCGGCTCGACGAGGCGGTTGAGCCAACCCCAGCGCTCCGCCTCGGCGCCCGGCAAGGAGCGCCCCGTGTACAGCAGTTCGGCGGCGCGGCCCTGGCCGATCACGCGCGGCAGCAGGGCGCAGGCGCCCATGTCGCAGCCGGCCAGGCCCACGCGGGTAAACAAAAAGGCCGTCTTGCTGCGCGCCGTGCCGATGCGGATGTCGGACGCCAGCGCCAGCATGGCGCCGGCGCCGGCGCAGATGCCGTCGATGGCGGCGATGATGGGCTGCGGGCAGGCGCGCATGGCTTTCACCACGTCGCCCGTCATGCGCGTAAACGCCAGCAGGCCGGGCATGTCGAGCTGCGTCAGGGGGCCGATGATGTCGTGCACGTCGCCGCCCGAGCAGAAATTGCCGCCGCTGCCGGTGATGACAAGCGCCTTGACGTCGTCGGCGCAGGCCAGCGCGCGGAACAGGTCGCGCAATTCCGCATACGAGTCAAAGGTGAGCGGATTCTTGCGCTCGGGCCGGTGCAGGGTCAGGGTGGCGACGCCTGCGTCGACGGCAAACAGGAAATGCCGTGCCGCGTAGCTGGCCAGACTGGCGCGGTTGCCAGGCAGGTCTTGCGGCTGGCCGGGAAGATGGCGCATGCTCAGTCCTTTGTTGATTTGTCTATGGTGTCATTGAGTTGCTGCTTCATGTGCGACAGCAGCTCGATCAATTGCGTCTTTTCCTCCGGCGCCACGCCTTGCAGCAATTCCGTGATCCAGCCTTCGTGCACCTTGGCCATCTCGTCGAACGCGCGGCGGCCGGCTGGCGTCAGCTTCACGCTGTACGAGCGCCTGTCCTTTGGGTCGACCACGCGCGCCACCAGCTTTTCCTGCTCCAGCTGGTCGGTGATGCCCGTGATGTTGCCGCCCGTGACCATCATGCGCTTGGACAGTTCGCCCATGCGCAAGCCGTCGGGGAAGCGCTCGAGCTGCGCCATCAGGTCGAAACGGGGCAAGGTGATGCCGAAGGTGGCGCGCAGGCGCGTGCGCACTTCGTTCTCGATCTTCACCGTGCACGAGAGCATGCGCAGCCACAGCTTGAGCGACTGGTGGTGGTCTTGCGTGAGCCGGCTGGCCAGGTCCAGCACCGGTTGTTCTTGCGCGTTGGCGCTGTCTTTATCCATGATCTTCAGTCAGTTACCTACATTACCTCGCCGCCGGCGACGGCGATCGATTGTCCATTCATGGCCGACGACGCGGGCAGGCATAGCCATGCCACCGCATCGGCCACCTCTTGCGCCTGCACCAGGCGCTGCTGCGGATTGGCGGCCGCCAGTTCCGCGCGCGCCGCGTCCTCGCCGCGCCCCGTCTTGCGCACGATGTTCTGCACGGCCTGCGCCACCATTTCCGTGTCCGTGTAGCCGGGGCAGACGGCGTTGACGGTGACGCCGCGCGGCGCCACTTCCAGCGCCAGCGCGCGCGTCAGGCCGATCACGCCATGCTTGGCCGCGACATAGGCGCTGACATAGCGGTAGCCTTTCAGCCCCGCCGTCGACGCCACGCTGACGATGCGTCCCCAGCCCGCTTCCAGCATGCCCGGCATGGCCGCCTGGCAGCAGTGGAACACGCCCGTCAGGTTCACGGCCAGCATCTGCTGCCAGATGGCCGCATCCGTCTTGCCGAAGGGCGCCGCATGCGCCTGGCCCGCATTGTTGACGAGGATATCGATGCGGCCGAAATGCGCGGCGGCCTGCGCAAACCCCGCCTGCACGGACGCTTCCACGCCCACGTCGAGCACGCAGATGGCTACCCTGCCCGCATGGTCCTCTTCCTCCAGCGCGATGCGCGCGCGCGCCAGGCGCGCGCCATCGCGGCCGGCCAGCGTGACCCTGGCGCCCGCGCCTAGCAAGGCGCGCGCGC
>CAUSDR010000397.1:0-5339 GCA_963530105.1 uncultured Janthinobacterium sp. | reverse complement strand
CCAGCCGGCCAATCCAGGCCCGGCAGCGCTGCGACGGTGTCGGCAGGCAACTGCCCCAGGTAGCGCTCCAGCGGGTGTGGCGGCTCCGAACAGGCGCCAAGCGCCATCAGCGCCAGCATGCCGGCGGCGCGAAACAGGGGAACCATCAGCATGTCTCCTTATGGGGGGGATGTCAGGTGCGCCATGTTACCCCACTCGCCCGCGCAAGCGGGCGCGATGGCGCCATATCGACGGCGGGCGCCGCCGGCCAAGCAGGCAAAAAAAAAGCCCGCTGCGGGAGCGGGCTGAATCTATTTCCTTGGAGGAGATAGAGGAGACAGGTGAATGATGCCGCATTGCAGCATCATTATCCAATTGCATGTTGTGATGATAGAGATATGAACTATCTATATCTGTACCGTTCCCGCCTCCCCCGCTCCCGCTAGCCCTGGGCCACGCTGTCGCCGCGCAAGGTTTTCGCTGCCGCCACCATGTTGGCCAGGGCCGGGATCACTTCTTTCCAGCCGCGCGTCTTCAGGCCGCAATCGGGGTTGACCCACAGGCGCCGCGCGGGGATGCGCTCGGCCGCCTTGCGCATCAGCTTGACCATCTGTTCCTGGCTGGGAATGTTGGGCGAGTGGATATCGTAGACGCCAGGGCCGATTTCGTTCGGATAGTTAAAGTCATCGAAGGCGTCCAGCAATTCCATGTCGGAACGCGACGTTTCGATCGTGATCACGTCCGCATCCATGTCGGCGATCTGCGCGATGATGTCGTTGAACTCCGAGTAACACATGTGCGTGTGGATCTGCGTCTCGTCGGCCACGCTATTGGCCGTGATGCGGAACGATTCCACGGCCCAGCGCAGGTATTCGGCCCATTGCGACTTGCGCAGTGGCAAGCCTTCGCGCAGCGCCGCCTCGTCGATCTGGATCACGCGGATGCCGGCCCGCTGCAAGTCCTGCACTTCGGCGCGCATGGCCAGCGCCAGCTGCTGGCACGACACGGAACGGGGCTGGTCATCGCGCACGAAGGACCAGTTGAGGATGGTGACGGGCCCCGTCAGCATGCCCTTCATCGGCTTGTCCGTCAGCGACTGGGCATAGGTGCTCCATTCGACCGTCATGGCGCGCGGGCGGCTGATGTCGCCGAACAGGATAGGCGGTTTCACGCAGCGCGAACCGTAGGACTGCACCCAGCCGAACTGGCTAAAGGCGTAGCCATCGAGCTGTTCGCCGAAGTATTCCACCATGTCATTGCGTTCCGCTTCGCCGTGCACGAAGACATCCAGGCCCAGCGCCTCCTGTTCCTGGACGCAATGGGCGATTTCCGCCCGCATCAGTTTTTTATAGCTGGCCTCCTCCAGCTGGCCGCTGCGGAACTGGCTGCGCGCCTGGCGAATCGACGCCGTTTGCGGGAAGGAACCGATGGTCGTCGTCGGGTACAGCGGCAGTTGCAGCAACGCCGCTTGCTTGGCGGCACGCTCGGCATAGCTGCTGGCGCGCCGGCCCAGGCTGGCGTCGATGCGCGCCACGGCCGCCTTGACGTCCGGATTGTGCACGCGGCGCGACTGGCGGCGCGCCTGCACGGCGGCATGGTTGGCGTCCAGCGCCCCCTGCACGGAGGCGCGGCCATGGTTCAGGGCGCCCGCGATGGTGTGCACTTCATCCAATTTTTGACGGGCAAAGGCCAGCCAGGATGCAATCTCCGCATCCAGCTTTTGCTCGCTGTTCAAATCGACCGGCACGTGCAGCAGGGAGCACGACGGCGCGAGCCACAGGCGCGATTGCAGGCTGGCATGCACGGGTTCCAGCCACGCCAGCACTTCCGTCAAATCCGTCTTCCAAATATTGCGGCCATTCACCACCCCCAGCGACAGGACGCTGGAACTCGGTAATTGCGCGATCACTTGCGCCACTTCATCGCGGGCGATGATGGCGTCCAGATGCAAGCCTTGCACGGGCAGCTTGCACGCCAGCGCCAGGTTATCTTGCAGCTTGCCGAAATACGTGGCCAGCAGCAGTTTGACGTCATTGACCTTGCTCAAGGCAGCGTAGGCCGTGACCAGCGCCTGCTGCCAGGCGCTGCCCAGTTCCGTGACGAGGATCGGCTCGTCGATCTGCACCCATTCCACGCCTTGCGCGGCCAGTTCCTGCAGCAGTTGCACGTAGACGGGCAGCAAGCCTTGCAGCAGCGCCAGCTTGTCGGACTCGTCTTTCGCCTTGCCCAGCCACAAATAGGTGACGGGGCCGATCAGCACGGGCTTGGCTTGTACATTCAGCTGGCGCGCCTGTGCCAGTTGCCGCAGCAGCCGGCTGCTGTCGAGCTTGAATTGCGTGTCGGCCGCAAATTCCGGCACGATGTAGTGGTAATTGGTGTCGAACCATTTGGTCATTTCACCGGCGTGGACGCAGCTGCAATCGCTGTCGCTGGCCGAGCGGCCACGGGCCACGCGGAAATAGTTGTCCAGGGCCGCGCCGCTCAGGCCGCGCACGCGTTGCGGCAAGTTGCCCAGGGTAAAACTCAAGTCCAGCACCTGGTCATAAAAGGAAAAATCGCCGACGGGCGCCAGGTCCAGCGCCTGCTGGTCTTGCCAGTGGCGCTGGCGCAATTCGGCGCCCTGGCCTTCCAGTGCGTCCAGGCTGCTGCTGCCCTTCCAGTAGTCTTCCAGCGCAAATTTCAATTCGCGCCTGGCGCCGATGCGCGGGTAACCCAGGTTATGTGTCGTGACGGTCATGGTGCTTGCCTCCCAGTGAAGTATGGGCTCATCATAGCGACATTCATCCATGAAAAATAATGGTAAAAATTCATTCATCCATTATTAATTCTCATGTGAACTCGTGCTTGAACGCGCCTGGGTGGCTGCGCGAAGCCGGCCATGGCAGCGGCCACCGGCAAGCCTTGATGGTCAGGGCGCGCGCGGCGGACCGCCGCGCCCCGTGGCAAGCGGGCAAAAAAAAGCCCGCTGCGGGAGCGGGCTGAATCTATTTCCTTGGAGGAGATAGAGGAGACAATTGAATGATGCCGCGTTGCAGCATATAAAACCACTTTATATTCGTGATGTCAGAAATACGCGGCAGTGATATTAAGGGCAATGTATCATTCCTTGTGGCAACTTTTATACCGCCGTTTCCGTTTTTGCGTCGCCGGCACGCAACATGTTCTTGATCCCGCGCAAGGCTTGCCGCACGCGCGCCTCGTTCTCGATCAGGGCGAAGCGCACGTATTCGTCGCCATATTCGCCGAAGCCGATGCCGGGCGACACGCTGACCCGGGCTTTTTCCAGCAGCAGCTTGGCGAACTCCAGCGACCCCAGGTGCTGATACGCTTGCGGGATGTGGGCCCAGATATACATCGATGCCTTCGGCTTTTCCACCATCCAGCCCGCTTCATGCAAGCCTTTCACCAGCACGTCGCGGCGCCGCTGGTACTGGGCGCAAATGTCCGTGACGCAGCTCTGGTCGCCTTCCAGCGCGGCGATGGCCGCCACTTGCACCGGAGTAAAACTGCCATAGTCATGGTAGCTCTTGATGCGCGCCAGGGCCGCCACCAGTTCCGCGTTGCCCACCATGAAACCGATGCGCCAGCCCGCCATGTTATAGCTTTTCGACATGGTGAAGAATTCCACGGCCACGTCGCGCGCCCCCGGCACCTGCATGATGGACGGCGCCTTCCAGCCATCGAAGGTGATGTCGGCGTAGGCCAGGTCATGCACCACCAAAATATCGTGCTGCTTCGCCAGCGCCACCACGCGCTCGAAGAATTCCAGTTCCACGCATTGCGCCGTCGGATTCGACGGGAAGCCCAGCACCATCATCTTCGGCTTCGGATAGCTTTCACGGATGGCCCGCTCCAGTTCCGCAAAGAAATCCACGCCCGGCCCCATGCGCACGGAGCGGATGTCGGCGCCGGCGATGACGGCGCCCCAGATGTGGATGGGGTAGCTGGGATTGGGCACCAGCACCGTGTCGCCACGGTCCAGCGTCGCCAGCATCAGATGGGCCAGGCCTTCCTTCGAGCCGATGGTGACGATGGCTTCGCTGTCCGGGTCGATGTCGACGTCGTAGCGCTTCTTGTACCAGTGGGAAATGGCGCGGCGCAGGCGGGGGATGCCCTTCGAAGCGGAATAGCCGTGCGTGTCGGGACGTTTCACCGTGTCGATCAGCTTGTCGACGATATGCGCCGGGGTGGCGCCGTCGGGATTGCCCATCGACATGTCGATGATATCTTCGCCACGGCGGCGCGCGGCCATCTTGAGTTCGGCGGTGATATTGAAAACGTAGGGGGGAAGACGATTGATGCGCGAAAAGCTGCGCGGAGCTTGGCTGTCGGTCATGGTTATCTCTGTACGTAAGCGCCCGGATCCGTCCGAGCGACGTTGGCGCAGTGGCTGCGCCTGAGAAGATACTAACCTGGCTTTGCCGGCATTGGCAAGGCAGATTCGGACAGGCTACAATACGTGCTGATCGAAAATGAGCGCACCGGTTGGTAACCCGGTAAGTGCCTGGCACCGTCCGGCATGCTCCCGCCCACGCGGACCCACGGCGCTGACCTTTGGCTATGACACCGGCCGGGGAAGTGGTCTGGTTCGTGCATCTTTCCCGCCGCGCCATCCCTCCCCTGCTTTTTTATTTTAGGATATAGACGGATGGCAACACACGACACCGCAGTAACTGGCATGACCCTGGACCGCGCCGGCATGGAGCAGCAGCTGGCGCAGGCGGCGCGCCACTTCATCGATTGCGCGTTCGACGGCGAAGACCTGGCGCGCCTGGATTTGCAGGGCTGCACCTTCGAGCGCTGTACCTTTGCCGAAACCAATTTATTTGCCTGCAAGCTGGCGCGCAGCACCTGGCGCCGCTGCCGCGCGGGCAGCGCCGACTTCGAATCCGTCGATGCCGTCGACGCCAGCTTCGAAGGCTGCGACCTGAACAACACGAAATGGCGGCGCGCCAAGCTGGCCTCGGCCACCTACCGCGGCTGCAAGCTGACGGGCGCCTCATTCGAGGAAGTGGCCCACCTGGGCCTGACGTTCGAAGACAGCCTGCTGGTGGGCGCCGATCTGCGCGGCTTTTCCTTCCGCAAGGCGACATTGAAACAGCTGGATTTTTCCGACGCCTACCTGGCTGGCTGCGACTTCCGCGACGCCGTCTTTGAGGGGGGCAGCCTGCGCAACGCCACCATCAAGCTGGCGAAGTTCCAGGGCGCCGACCTGCGCGGCGCCGACATCGACGGTTTCAAATTGAGCGAAGCGTCCCTGCTGAAAGGCGCCGTCATCACGCATGCGCAGGCGGCCAACTTCATGCGCGCGCTGGATCTGGTGGTTATTTAATCCCCGCCGCGCAGCTACCATAGATAGC
>CAUSDR010000396.1:0-5345 GCA_963530105.1 uncultured Janthinobacterium sp. | reverse complement strand
CTTGGCTACGAACCAAGGGGTCGTGGGTTCAATTCCTGCCAGCCGCACCAGTATTAAGCAGTAGTGAAAAAACCCGGAAAGTTCGCTTTCCGGGTTTTTTCGTTTACGCTCGCGTGCTGTCTTTACGGCACGACATTGACCAGGTTGGACAGACTCAGGATTTTGCCCAGTGTTTCGCTATTGGCGCTGTGGCTGGGGTCTCTGTTGACGGAAAGAAATTTCCCTTCCTCATTCGAGATGCTGAGCGCCCCCGACATCATGCCGCCGGCCGTCAGCAAGGTGCCCAGCACCGTCGTGTACTTTCCTGCATTGCCCGCTACGCCGCCGCCCACGAAGCTGCCTTCGTAAATGCTGCTGCTGATGATGGTATTGCTGTAGGTATTCGATTTCAGGTTGATGCCATGCTGCACCTGCTCGAAGCGGGGCGCAATAATCGTGTTGTGGCTGAAATGATCGACGTCGATGCCGTTGACCAGGCTTTCGAAGCCGATGTTATAGAACTTGTTGCCGTTGAAATAATCCGTCTGGTTCGGCCCTTTCTCCGCCCGCAGGCCGGTTTCGCCCGCGATGCGACCGCCCGTGAAGGTATTTTCATTCACCCAGTTCAGGCTGCCCGTGCTTTCCGTCGTCAGGTAGATGCCCACCGCATTCTGGTACAGGAAATTGAACTGGACCTTGTTGTACTGCGAACCCTTGGCCGTCCCGTCGCCCGTGACCTTGATGCCATTCCGGAAGCCCTCGACCCAGCGCGCGTTGAGATTGGTATTGCTGGCATTGAGCAGGGTGACGCCCGATCCGCTGTAGGTGCTGTAATCGGGCGTATCGCTGGTCCAGCTCAGGCCCACGATTTTTTCCAGGTATACCTCATGCGTATTTTCTATGATGATGCCGTCGCCGGGCCCGAAAAGCAGGGTGCCAAGCGAAGTCAGGCGGATGCGTTTGTTCGCGGGCAGGCGCAGCGCGCCCTGGAATCTGTACTGGCCTGCGTCGATCACCAGTTCCTGGCCCGGTTTCAGCTTGCCGATGGCGGCGGTGACTGCCGGCGTATTGTTGTTCGATGCTTCCGACAGGCCGAACCACTTGGCGTGCAAGGCGCCGCTGTACGAGCGCTTGTACAGTTTGTTGCCGCTGAGGATGGCCGTGGCGCCGTCCGCATCGGTGGCGGAGCCCGTGCCGGACAGGTAAAACAGGCCTTCGCGGCCCGTATCGGAAATGAACACGACGGGCGGCGGCGCGGCATCGCCTTGCAGGGCACTGATGCTCATCATGGTCTGGGCATGCAGGGACGGCGTCAGGATGATCGCGGCGAAGGTGAATGTCGATAGGGTCGGGCGCATTGTTTCCTCTGGTGGCGGGGTGGATGGCGGTACGGTCATTTGATTATTTCAAATATGACATCATTAAGTGGCAATATTATATTTAAATATCAAAAAATGAATATTCCACCCGTGGCAATTTGGCAGCGCGTCATGCGACGCGGATACGCCGGCCCCAATTGTGAAATTTCGCTGCTACGCCCTTTGCCATTCTGCAAAGCCCTGCTATAATCTTGTCTTAGGCGGCTGTAGCTCAGCTGGATAGAGTACTTGGCTACGAACCAAGGGGTCGTGGGTTCAATTCCTGCCAGCCGCACCAGAATATTGGGGGTCAGATTGTAAAATCTGATCCCCTTTTTCGTTTCCGAAGCATTTTTAGCGCGTGCGGCTTCCCGCGCGCCGGTATTGCAGGCGGAAGGCGCGCGGCGTCACCGCCTTGGCGGCGCGGAACTGGCGGTTGAAATGCGCGAGGTTGCGATAGCCCGCCTCTTGCGCGATGACGGCGATGGCCAGGTCGCTCTCGATCAGCTGTTGGCAGGCGCGGCCGATGCGCAGCCGCGCCAGGTACTCGCCCGGCGTGCAATGCGCGTGGCGCTTGAAGACGCGGTGGAAGGCGCCCAGCGACAGGGCGGCCCGCCGCGCCAGGCTTTCCAGCGCAATATCGTCCCTGAAATGCGCATGCATGAAATCGAGCACGCTGGCCATGCGCTTTTGCTGGCCATCGCCGGCCACGGGCGCCTGTCCGATGGATGCCAGCGGCTGCGCGCCGCCGTCGCCCGCCAGCGCCAGCAGCACGTCGAGCAGCAGCGGCAAGCGCTGCGGCACGGGCAGGGCATTCAATTGCAGCAACTGTGCCGCGCAGCGCGCGCTTGTTTCCGGCGAAAAATGCAGGGCCGGGCCGGCGCGGCCCGCCAGTTGCCGCAAGGCCTGCAATTCGGGAAAGCACGCCGCCAGCCGCTCCAGCCATTCCAGCGAAAACCACACGACGACGGCCAGCATGGGCCGCGTGTTGTCGATGCGCTCGTTGGCCGACCACGTATGCGGCAAGTTCGGTCCCAGCAGCACCAGGTCGCCCGGCTCGAAATCGCCCAGGTGGTCGCCGATATAGCGCTGGCCCCGGGCATTGACCGTCAGGGTCAGCTCGAATTGCGGGTGGTAATGCCAGATGAAGGGAATGGCGTCCAGCTCGCGCCACAGCAAGCCCCAGGAATGGCCGGGCGGTATCGTGACTTGTTCAAATAAAGGCGTCATTGTGACGTTTCGCGCGTGTGAATGGTCAGGATAGTATCAGTATCGGCCGCCAGCGGCGCATTTTGACTGGCGCCGGCAGCGCACAATCCGTTTCACCTCATCACAACAAGCGGAGACAGCGATGCAAGACAGATACCAGTACGGCGAAGACCGTCCAGGCAACCCTTCCGTGGCCTACATGGAACAGACCCAGTTGCGCGACATTCAAAAGCAGCTGCCGCTGCGCGTGCTGTCCGACAGCGATTTTTTGCACTGGCAAACGTATGGCTACGTCATTGTCAGGGACGCCGTGCCGCCGGAACAGGTGCGCCGCACGGCCGATTTTTTGTGGGAATTCCAGGGACTCGACCAGCATGATGCATCCACCTGGAACCGTGAGCAGTTGCGCGACCATGCCATGAAGGAACTCAACGGTTCCGGCATGGTCGAGGCCTACCATAACCAGACCCTGTGGGATAACCGCCAGACCCCGCGCGTGTACGACGCCTTCGTCGATATCTGGGACCGTCAGGATTTGTGGGTGACCATCGACCGCGCCAACCTGAATACGCCCAATCATGGCAAGCGCAAGTTTGGCGGCTTCATCCACTGGGATGCGGACACCACGCTCGACCCCCTGCCCGTCAACGTGCAGGGCGTGCTGGCCCTGTCCGACACCTCGCCCGACAGCGGAGGTTTTCAATGCTATCCGCAACTGTTCCAGCATCTGCTGGCCTGGCGCAAGAGCGTGCCGCACGACCGCAACCCGTGGCAGCCGGACCTGGCGACGGTGCCGTATCCGATGGAATTCATCGCCATGAAAAAAGGCGAGCTGTTGATCTTTAACAGCCTGCTGGCGCACGGCATCCGCCCGAACACGTCCACGGACCAGGTGCGCCTGGCGCAATACATTTCCTTCACGCCGGCGCAGGAAGACAAGCAGGCCCTGCGCAACTGGCGCGTGCAAAGCTGGCGCGAGCGCAGCGCGCCGCAGGGCTATGCCTTTCCCGGCGACCCCGAGGAAAAGGAAAGCCGGCGCTATCCGCAGGCCCGCTTGAGCGAACTGGGCGAAAAAATCCTCGGCGCGCGCGACTGGTAAGCCACGTTCCCGCCGCCAGGCTTGCCCGGCGGATAGACAAGCGGGGCCAAATGCACGATCATGGGTCGACTTGCCATCGACCGAGGAAACGCATGAGTATCATCACCTGCATCGAAGACTTGCGCGTGCTGGCCCAGCAACGGGTGCCGCGCATGTTTTACGACTATGCCGATTCCGGCTCCTGGACGGAGTCGACCTACCGCGCCAACAACAGCGATTTCGCCAAGATCAAATTCCGCCAGCGCGTGGCCGTGAACCTGGAAAACCGCAGCCTGGCCTCGACCATGGTGGGGCAGGCCGTATCGATGCCGGTGGCGCTGTCGCCCACGGGCTTGACGGGCATGCAGCATGCGGATGGCGAAATCCTCGCCGCCCGGGCGGCGGAGCGCTTCGGCGTGCCGTTCACCCTGTCGACCATGAGCATCTGCTCGATCGAGGACGTGGCGGCGAACACGACAAAACCGTTCTGGTTCCAGCTGTACGTGATGAAGGACCGCGAATTCATCAACCGCCTGATCGACCGCGCCAAGGCGGCGAAATGCGGCGCGCTGGTGCTGACCTTGGACTTGCAGGTGCTGGGCCAGCGCCACAAGGACTTGCGCAACGGCCTGTCGGCGCCGCCGAAACTCACCATCCCGAACATCCTCAACATGGCCACCAAGCCGCGCTGGGTGGCGGGCATGCTGGGCACGAAGCGGCGCGGTTTCGGCAATATCGTCGGCCATGCCACCTCGGTGTCGGACATGTCGTCCCTGTCGGCCTGGACGCAGCAGCAGTTCGACCTCAGCCTGTCATGGGCGGACGTGGAATGGATCAAGCAGCGCTGGGGCGGCAAATTGATCATCAAGGGCATCATGGACCCGGAAGACGCGCGCCTGGCCGTGGAAAGCGGCGCCGATGCACTGATCGTCTCGAACCACGGCGGGCGCCAGCTCGATGGCGCGCAGTCGTCGATCGAAGCCTTGCCGGCCATCGTCGACGCCGTCGGCAGCCGGATCGAGGTGCACATGGATGGCGGCATCCGCTCGGGCCAGGACGTGATCAAGGCCGTGGCGCTGGGCGCGAAAGGCGTGTACATCGGCCGCCCCTTCCTGTACGGCCTGGGCGCCATGGGCGAGCAGGGCGTCACCAAATGCCTGGACATCATCCGCAACGAGCTCGATTTGACGATGGCGTTTTGCGGCTTGCGCGACTTGCAGCAGGTGGACGAGAAGATTTTGCTGCCGGGCACGTTTTAAGCGGCAATCCGTACGATTTCAAAACCTTCCGACGCGTCGGGCGGCACGAAGTGGCGCGTGATGGCGTCAAAATCAGCATCGCTGGTGGAGAACGGGTGCCGCCCGCTGGCATTGCGCTAGCGCAAGCGCGCCTTGCATTCTTCGTCCGGCACGTCGAGGTAGTGCAGCACGTGCGGCGTGCCCGCCTGCTGGAACAGTTCGCGCATCCAGGCACGGCTGGCGGGCGTATTCGCGGGGAAATCGAGCACGACGGATACGCCCGCCTGCAGCATCTGCAGTGCCAAAGGGGCGATGGCCGTGCGCAGCCGTGCCGCGCAAGCCGCATAGTCGGCCAGGCTGGCGATCTGGCCCGGATACAGCTGCGCCAGCAAGCTGTCTTCGCTGATGCGCACGGTGTGCGGCGCCTGTGCAAGGCGGGCGGTCAGGGTGGACTTGCCGGAGGCAATCTTGCCGCACACGAGG
>CAUSDR010000395.1:0-5364 GCA_963530105.1 uncultured Janthinobacterium sp. | reverse complement strand
ACCTCCCCCCAATATTGATAGGACTGTTATGACCCACGTTGTCACCGAATCCTGCATCGCCTGTCGCTACACCGACTGCGTCGATGTCTGCCCGGTAGATTGTTTCCGGGAAGGCCCGAACTTCCTGGCAATCGACCCGGACGAATGTATTGACTGCGCAGTCTGCGTGGCAGAGTGCCCGGTGAACGCGATTTTCGCGGAAGAAGACGTGCCGGGCGACCAGCAAGCCTTCATCAAGATCAACGTCGATCTGGCCCGCAACTGGCCGTCCATCACCAAGACGAAACCAGCATTGCCGGAAGCCGAGCAATACAAGGACGTCAAGGACAAGCTGGACATGCTGGTGCGCTAACACGCAATCGAGCGGCAAGACAACCATAAAAAGCAGCGGCAACGCTGCTTTTTTACTTTTAAAGCATGTTTGCAGGTCTGTCTACGCAACTGTGGCGCAAATCCACACCGTTGCGCAAACTGTGGATCTATGCGCGTTAAAGCACATTTTGTCCTCAACAAACATCGTAAAATTGGATTATGATATTTGAGCCGATATTGGCGCTTGGAATTAAACAAGGACTCTATATGCTTTACCAACTGCACGAACTGCAACGCTCTTTCCTCACTCCGGTGATGCAATGGGCAGACATGTCCTCCAAGTTATTTACCAACCCGGTTTCTCCACTGGCCCACACCCCGTTTTCGCAACGCATCGCAGCCGGCTACGAGCTGATGTACCGCCTTGGCAAAGACTACGAAAAACCACAATTCGACATCAAATCCGTTCTCGTCCAAGGCGAGAGCGTCGACATCCTCGAACACGTTGTCGTGACAAAACCGTTTTGCCGCCTGATCCACTTCAAAAAAGAAGCCACTGGCTTGCAACAGCCCAAAGTTTTGCTGGTTGCCCCCCTGTCCGGTCACCACTCGACCCTGCTGCGCGATACCGTGCGCGGCTTGCTGGCCGAGCACGATGTTTACATCACCGACTGGACGGACGCGCGCATGGTACCGCTGACGGAAGGCCCGTTCCACCTGGACGACTACATTTATTATGTGCAGGAATTCATCCGCCTGCTGGCGCCGGACTTGCACGTCATTTCCGTCTGTCAACCGACCGTGCCCGTGCTGGCGGCCATTTCGCTGATGGCGACGGCCAAAGATCCGCACATGCCGAAAACCATGACCATGATGGGCGGCCCCATCGACCCGCGCCGCTCGCCCACGCAAGTAAACAACCTGGCGACGGAAAAGAAATTCTCGTGGTTTGAAAACACCGTCATCTATGCGGTGCCGCCGAATTACCCGGGCTTTGGCCGCAAGGTGTATCCGGGCTTCCTGCAGCACGCCGGCTTCATCGCCATGAATCCGGGCCGCCACGCGCAAAGCCACCGCGAGTTCTACATGCACCTGGTGACGGGCGATGACGAGCCGGCGGAAGGCCATCGCCAGTTCTACAATGAGTACAACGCCGTGCTGGACATGCCGGCCGAGTACTACCTGGAAACCATCAAGACCGTCTTCCAGGAATTCAGCCTGCCGATGGGCACTTGGAAAGTGGGTGGCCAGCTGGTGCGTCCGCAAGACATCACGAACGTGGCGCTGTTCACGGTGGAAGGCGAGCTGGACGACATTTCCGGCGCTGGCCAGACGCAGGCGGCGCACGACCTGTGCTCCGGCATTCCGGCCGACATGCAGCAAGACTTCGTGGCGCCGAAATGCGGCCACTACGGCATCTTCTCGGGCCGCCGCTGGCGCGAGATCATTTGCCCGAAAATCGGCGAATTCATCCAGAAACACGCCTGATAGCCCTCGTTTCGGCAAAAAACGGCACGCCAGCCCAAGCTGGCGTGCCGTTTTTTTATGCCCGGCTCATGCGCGCGACGTTTCGACCTTCACCGTCGGCCGCGTATTGACGAAAATCTGTTCCACTCTCGGCTCGCCCGGCCCCGGCTTCTTCATCGCATAGCCATTCACGGGCTGCGAACGGTTCACCCACAGCGCGTAATACAGGTGGTCGGCACGGGGATCTTCCGTATTCGGGTGTATCAATATCGTCAGCCCCAGGCTGTTGAGCTGCAGCCATGGCACGATCACGGGCAATAAATCATTCGTAAAGCCGAAATAGAACGATGGCGTCACGTGCGGGCCGCGCGGTTCCAGGTTCCAGTCGCCCAGCTCGATCCGGAAGCGCTCGGCCGCCCACCGGCGTAGCAGCGCCGCCTTCTGGTAGCTGTCCTCGTCAAAATAGATATGCGCGTGGTAACTCTCGATATCCGTGTAGGCGCGCGGGGCCGATGGCAAGGTTGCCTCGCCGGGGCGCACGCTGACCGGGCGCGGCGTGGGCGCCGTATCCGTGTGCTCGCCCCACGGACTCTTGCCAGGCAGCGGCTTTGCGCGCGCCGGCGTTACCTCCTGCGCCAGGGCGCTAGTGGCCAGGCCCGAGGCGGCCAGCGCCGCCACCAGCCCGCCGCCGCGCAAGACCGTGCGGCGCTGCGGCGACAGCAGATTCGCCCATTCCAGGTCGATGGCCGCGTGTTGATTTTTGTCAGACATGTAATCTCCTTTGCTCAAATGATTATGGCAAGAATGCTCAATGAATAGGCCAGGGCCGGCCGCGCCGCCAAAGACCGCATGAAAGTACGGAAAGCATTGCAGGGCCGTCCTGGACGTCGAGCGCTCGTCTTAGAACGACACGGTGGCGCGCGCGTAGTAGTAGCCGCCCAGGACACCCAGCGGTCCCGAGTTGTCATACGCGCCCGTGTACTGCGCCAGGTTTGACGCACTGCGTGCTTCACGCGGTACCTGGCCGGGCTTCTGGTCGAAGACATTGTTGGCGCCCACCGTCACGTTGATGCGCTTGCTGATGTCGTAGCCCACGCTGAGGTCCGTCACGAAGGCGGCTTTCAGCTGGTAGTCGTCGCCCGTGATTGCGTTCAGGCGCTTGAGCTTGCCGTACCGCGTCTCGCGCAGGTTGAACATCCAGCCCGCCCTTTCATACGCCAGCGTGACAATTTCCTTGTCGCGTGGCGCCCGGTACAGCAAGTCGTACTCGGCCGATTTGCTCAGGGTGCCGATGTTCGGCAAGCCTTGCAGCACGGCCGGCAATGGCGCCTTGCCCACCAGGCTCGTGTGGTTGAAATTGGCCGCCGCCGTCCAGCGCAGCTTGCCGTCCGCCACGCGCAGCACGTCTTCGGCCGTCAAGTCGACGCCGCGCGTGCGCGTGTCGCCCACGTTGGCAAAGTAATGCGCCACCAGGCCATTGCCCACCGTCAGCCCCGCCGAGCGCAGCAGGTTCTCGATCACCGTCGCTTGCGCCGCCGTCAATGGCCGGCCGCTGCCGTCGAGCGCCACGCCCGAGCTGCGGTCGATGCCGATGTTCGACGACACGCCCAGGCGGTCGCTGACCTTGATTTGATACGCGTCAACGGCCAGACGCAGGGTCGGCGTAGGATTGAAGGTCAGCCCGGCCGACAGATTCGTCGATTTTTCCGGTTTCAATGGCTGCGCCCCCAGCGCCCGCGCAGCCAGCGAATTCGGCTGCGCCAGGGTGTACGGCACGCCCGCATGGTCCGACGTGTTCGAATACGATTGCGTCACCAGGCTCGGCGCGTGGAAGCCGTTGCTGACGGTGCCGCGCACGGCCACGGCGGGCGTGACGTCATAGCGCGCCGACAGGCGCCCCGTCGCCTTGTTGCCGAAATCCGAATATTTTTCGGCACGCAGGGCCGTATCGAGCAGCAACTGCGGCGCCAGTTTCGCGCCCAGGCCGACATACGCGGCGTAGCTGTGGCGCGTCGTGTGGGAAGCATCGACAGGCAGGTAGCCGGCCAGCGCCGACGCGCCGCTGCCCTGCCAGGAAGCGGGCTCGCCCGGACTGCGCTGCTGTGTTTCATGCGAGTATTCGAGGCCGACGCTGAGATCGGCAAGCTCGCCCAGGCCCAGCTGCACGGGGCGGCGCGCGTCCACATTCGTCGTCGAGCGGCTGTAGCGCTGATTGCCGATGACGAAATCGGTCTTGCCCCCCGGATACGTCAGCGAGTAATTCGCCGAGTGCTCCACGCCGACGTCGATGTCGTCGCGGCCATACGTCGTGCTCAGGTCCCAGGTCCAGCCCGCCGTCTCGCCCTTGATGCCGCCCGTCAGCGAAAAGTCGTCTTCGCTCGTCGTTTCATACGGCGTAAAACCGTCCGGATACACGGCCAGCAAGCCGCGATTGTTATTGAAGATGGTATTGGGCAGGCGGAAATTCTGCGCCGAGCGGGCATCGCGGTGGGCGTAGCTGCCGAAGCCATATAGCTGCACGTCGGGCGAGACGTCATAGCCGAGGTTGGCGCTCAGCGACGTGGTGGTGCTCTGCGGCACGCCCGTATTGCGCCATGGATTGCTGTTGCGGCTCGCCTCGGCCGGGTTCGGCGAGGCGCCGGCCGGCAAGCTGTTATTCGGCCCCAGCTTCACCAGCTGGCCATCGCTGTTGCGCACGGCAGGGTAGGACAGATAGCCGGGGTTCAAGGCGAAGTTACGCACGGCTATCCCCTGGCGCTGGACTTCGGCGCCGAAGTGGGCAAAGCCGTGTTCGCCCAGACGCGTGCCGCCATCGACGCGCACGTAACCGTTGCTGCCGTCGCCGGCGTAGGTGGAACCCAGCTGCGTGCTGGCGCTGAGCTTGTCATCCGATTTCAGGATGATGTTGATGACGCCGGCGATGGCGTCGGAGCCATAGATGGCCGAAGCGCCGTCGCGTAAAATTTCCACGCGGGCAATGGCGCCCGTGGGTATCAGCGCCAGGTCGGTGGCGACGGAGCCGGGAAAGCCATCTTCATTGACGATGGCCGTCGTATGGCGGCGCTTGCCATTGACCAGCACGAGGGTATGCGATGGATCCAGGTTGCGCAGCTGGCCTGCGCGCACGATGCTGCCCAGGTCGGGCTGCACGCGGGCGGGCAGGTTAAACGATGGCAAGGCCACGTCTAGCGCGTCAAGCAAGTTCAGCTTGCCCGTCGCCAGCAATTGCTGTGCGCTGATCACGTCGATGGGCGCGGCGCTGTTGGCCACCGTGCGGCCCGTGCCGCGCGCGCCCGTGACGATGACCGTGTCGGAAGGGCTGGCGGCGAGCGCGCCATCGGCGGCCACGGCCGTTTGCGCATGCGCCACGCCGGGCATGGCCAGCGCGAGCATGGCAGCGGAGGTGGCTTGCACGAGACGGCGCAAGCGTGGCGCGGGAGAATGCCTGTCAATCAATTCCAGCATACGAAAACATCCTTTCAAAAGTCGTCAGCACAGTGGCTGCAGACTAAAGGATGGACAAACAAACAAGAACGAATGCTTTCGTATTTGGATATTTCGTTTTGGCAACGAACAACAGGGCAC
>CAUSDR010000394.1:0-5373 GCA_963530105.1 uncultured Janthinobacterium sp. | reverse complement strand
GAGCGCCCCCGCGCGCCAGCTGCCCGTCACGCCCTCCAGCAGCCAGCCTGCGTTCTATTTTCAGACCGAGCTGCCGGCGCGGCAGCAAGGACATGGGCATGGGCAGGCGCCCGCGCCTTTCGACGTGCACGCAGTGCGGCGCGACTTTCCCGTGCTGGCCGAAAGGGTCAACGGCAAGCCGCTGGCCTGGTTCGACAATGCGGCCACCACGCACAAGCCGCAGTCCGTGATCGACCGCATCGCGTATTTTTATGCGCATGAAAATTCGAACATCCACCGCGCCGCGCATGCGCTGGCGGCGCGCGCCAGCGACGCGTATGAAGCAGCACGCGCCAAGGTGGCCAATTTTCTGGGCGCCGCCTCGGCCAATGAAATCATTTTCGTGCGCGGCGCCACGGAAGGCATCAATCTGATCGCCAACACCTTTGGCCGCAAGTACATCGGCAGCGGCGACGAGATCATCGTCTCGCAGCTGGAGCACCATGCGAATATCGTGCCGTGGCAGCAGCTGGCGGCGGAGAAGGGCGCGACATTGCGCGTGATTCCCGTCGACGACAGCGGGCAGATCCTGCTCGACGAATTCCGCAAGCTGCTCAACGGGCGCACGAAACTGGTGTCCGTCACGCAGGTGTCGAATGCGCTGGGCACGGTGACGCCGGTGGCGCAGATCATCGCGCTGGCGCATGCGGCCGGCGTGCGCGTGCTGGTCGATGGCGCGCAGGCCGTGTCGCACCTGAGCGTGAACGTGCAGGCGCTGGGCGCCGATTTCTATGTGTTTTCGGGGCATAAGGTATTCGGCCCGACGGGCATCGGCGCCGTGTATGGCAAGGCGGACTTGCTGGAACAGTTGCCGCCATGGCAGGGCGGCGGCAACATGATCGCCGACGTCACTTTCGAGCGCACCGTCTACCAGGGCGTGCCGAACCGTTTCGAGGCGGGCACGGGCAATATCGCCGATGCCGTGGGCCTGGGCGCGGCCATCGATTACGTGCAGCGCATCGGCCTGGAAAACATCGCGGCCTACGAGCACGCGCTGCTGGAATACGCCACGCACCACTTGCAGGCGATTGCCGGCGTGCGCCTGATCGGCACGGCGCCAGACAAGGCCAGCGTGGCTTCCTTCGTGCTGGCCGGCTACGAGCCGGCGGAAGTGGGGCGCGCGCTGAACGACGAGGGCATCGCCGTGCGCTCGGGCCACCACTGCGCGCAGCCGATCCTGCGCCGCTTCGGCGTGGAAGCGACCGTGCGGCCCTCGTTCGCCTTTTACAACACGTATGAGGAGATCGACCGCATGATCGCCGTGGTGAAGCGCCTGGCGGCCGCCCGCCGCTGACGCGGTGGCTTGAGCACCGGATGCCGTCCCTGCGCCAGCGGGGGCGGCATTGTTGCGTCAAGTCACGGACTTTGCGCGCGGCTGGCAGGCGCCCGCAGGCTGGCGGTATAATTTATCCTTGGCAATATTCAAGCCGCGGCGCCGTGCCGCCGGCGCCCGAGGAGATATCCGGTGGAAGATCAACACAGCTCGCCCGAGCTTTTCCTGTTCCTGGCGTCGACCGTGCACGACATGAAAAACTCGATCAGCGTGGTCAGCGGCACGCTGGAATCGCTGCTGGCGGCCGAACAGGCCAAGGATGCCCCGCAGGCGGATCCGGCCTACCTGCAGATGGCGCAGATGCTGTACCAGACCAAGCGCCTCAACGATAACCTGATCCAGCTGCTGGCCCTGTACAAGGAAGTGGGCAAGCCCGGCTATCCCTTCGACGTGCAGCCGCAGCTGGTCAGCCAGGTGATCGACCAGGTGGTGGACCAGGAAAAAATCCTGCTGGCCTCGAAAGGCATCGGCCTGGAGACGGATTTCCCGCCCGGCCTGATCTGGACCCTCGACGAAGACCTGGTCATCGGCGTGCTGGCGCATGCCATCAACAATGCCATCCGCTATACGCGCGACACGATACGCCTGTCCGCCCGCCAGGAGGGCGACGTGCTGGCGCTGCGCGTGGAAGACAATGGCGACGGCTATACGCAAGCCTTGCTCGACGCGGGCAGCGCGGCCATGGATGGCATGGCGGCCGGCGTCAACTTTTCCACCAACAGCACGGGCCTGGGCCTGTATTTTTCCAGCGAAGTGGCGAAGATGCACAAGCACCGGGGCAGTAGCGGCAGCATCGCGCTGGAAAACGGCGGCGCCCTGGGCGGCGGCTGCTTCATCCTGCGCCTGCCCTGAGCGAGGACACCATGACCGACAGCCACGCCACCGCCGCCGAAGCGGGCAGCACCGACTGGGCCGACAAGCATTATCTGCTGGTCGACGACTTCATCGGCATCCGCATCCTGCTGCGCGAATCGCTGCGCAACCTGGGCGCGCGCCACATCGACCAAGCGGCCAGCGGCGGCGAAGCCATGAAGCTGCTGGCCAAGACGCGCTACGACGTGGTGCTGTGCGATTACAACCTGGGCGAAGGCAAGAACGGCCAGCAAGTGCTGGAAGAGACGCGCGTGCGCAACCTGACGGCGCCATCCAGCGTGTGGCTGATGGTGTCGGCCGAGAAAAGCGTGGAATCGGTGATGGGCGCCGCCGAGCACCAGCCCGACGCCTACCTGATCAAGCCGATTACGGAAGGCGTGCTGCTGACGCGCCTGAACCGCGTGTGGCACAAGAAGCAGGTGTTCCGCGAAATCGACCAGGCCTGCATGGAAAAGGATTATTTGCGCGCGGCCAAATTGTGCGACGCGCAGATCGAGGTCAACAAGCTGCACGAGCTGGAATTGCTGCGCATGAAGGCCAGTTTGCTGCTGAAGAGCGGCGAGCCGGAAAAGGCCCGCGCCGTGTATGAAAAGGTGCTGGCCGAGCGCGACTACAGCTGGGCCAGGGCGGGCCTGGGCAAGATCCGCATGAATAACGGCGAACACGAGGCGGCGCGGCAGATTTTCCAGGGCGTGATCGTCGAAAACAAGTATTACATCGACGCCTACGACCAGATGGCCATCGCCTACCAGCTGATGGGCCAGCACGAGGAAGCATGCGGCGTGCTGGAAAAGGCGGCGCGCCTGTCGCCCAATTCCGTGCCGCGCCAGCGCAACCTGGGCCAGGCTGCCTTAAAAATAGGCAATGTCAGCATGGCGGAAAAGGCTTTCCGCAAATGCATCTCCATCGGCGAATTTTCCGTCATGAAGACGCCGGACGCCTATCTGGGCCTGGCGCGCGTGTGCGGCTTGAAAAAAGATGCCAAGGAAGCGCTGCAGTGGCTGCTGCTGGCGCAGCGCGAATTCTCGCCCGAGCAGATCGGCTTGCGCGCGAAGATCACGGAAGGCATGGTGCACCATGAAACGGGCGATTACCGGCGCGCGCGCAAGTGCGGCGACGAGCTCGAAGCCATGCTGGCCGAGGACCCGGCGCGGCCGGAAAAGAGCATCTGCATGGAACTGGCGACCCTGCTGTTCGCCGTCGGCGTGAAGGATGCGCCGGCCGGCCTGCTGTGCTACGTGGTGAAGAACAACCACGACAACCAGGTGGTGCAGGACGAGGTGCAAAAGATCTTCGACAAGGCGAAGATGGGCGACGAGGGCACCAGCCTCATCATCGCTTCGCGCAAGGAAGCGTCGGACTTGATGAACAAGGGCGTGCTGCTGTGGAAGACGGACAAGCTCAACGAAGCCGTCAGCTGGATGCGCGCGGCGCGCGAGAAGCTGCCGAACAACCTGCGCATCCTGTTCAACTCGGCGCAAATCATCGTGTCCTTTTTGCAGCAGCGCGGCTACCAGGCGGACTTGGCGGCCGAAGCCATGGAAGTGTTGTTGTATGTAGACAAAATTGCACCAGGACAGCAGCGTTTTGCCCAATTGATGGAGCAGCTGGTGCAATTGACGCCCGCGCCCGGGCCGGAAGAGGTGGCCGTGGTGCTGGAAAAAGCGCCGTCGGCAGCGGAAAAAGGGGGAAAAGTCGTGCGCCAGCGTGCCGGATGATAAACTAGGGGCCAGCGTGGGTTCGCCTGCGCTTGAGTTGCTTTACAACAATAAGGAAGAAACTATGCGTGATGTGGTCAATGAAGTATACAAAAAAATGAAGGTCGGCGCCGTTGCCTGGGTACGCCCGGTGGCCGCCAAGGGAGACACGCTGGAAACATTCCAGTCTTCGTATGAGCACGCCAAGGCGCTGGCCGACGAAGGCCTGATCACGATCGGTGACGTTAAACGCCAGGCCGACAATCAGATCGAGGCGATCCGCATTCATCGTATCGCCTGATCATATTGCCGACTTGTAGCTTGTAGCAAGTATCAGGCTTTGCCCGATACTTTGGGTGCCGCGCGCTTTGCCGGCGCCTTGCGCAGCGGGGCCTTGGCCTTGGCTGCCGTGCCTGCGTCTGCCGGCTTGGCGGACTTGCTGGCTGCTGGCTTGGCCGCTGTTCCCGCCGCGCCACCGCCAAAGCTGGCCGCTGCCGCACTGGCCGCGTCGGGCGACATCGCCGACGATACCGCCTGCTTGAACTGATCTTGTAACAAATTCCACCAGGCACTTGGATTGGCCAGCTGGGCCGCCGCATGGCTGGCCGCATCGCCGGAGGCTGCCGGCGCGGGAGCAGGTTCCGGTGCGGGGGCGGGAGCAGGCGCGGGCGCGGGAGTGGCTTTGGCTGCCGCTGCCGGCTGCTGGAAAAACGCGGAGGCATACGGCACGGATTCGAACACGGATTTTTCACTGGCGCCAGGCTGGGTGATGGCGGCCGCCAGCGATGCGCCCATCGATTTCAGGGTGGCGATGGTGCCGCGCTGCACTTCCAGCGCCTGGATACTGCCGCGCAGCATGCTGGTATTGAGGTTCAGCCACGCTTCGACGGCTTTCAAGTCGTTGATTTTCTTGTCCAGCTCTTCCACCGACATGGTGGGCGCCGTGATGCCGGGCACGCCCATGCCAGGCACGCTCATGCTGCCCCACAGGTTTTTCACGAAGTCGAGGGTATCGGTCACAACTGCTGCGCCCGGCATTTGGGGCATTTGCGGGTTTGCCATGCGAAATCTCCTGGTAGATGGATAGTCCTAGCGTAGCAGATATCAGCTTGCAACTGACGCAAGCGCATGAACATTTTCTTACATAAAACATCAGAAGTTGAGCGCAGGCAAGAAGCAGAGAGTGGGGCGAAGGCGTTACACTACGCCTCATGATGCCCGCTTCCTTCTTTTCGCCGCCGCGCCGTCGCACCGTCGTCTTTGTCGCGGTGATCGGTGCACTGCATTACGTGGCGCTGGAATGGCTCACCTCGCATGCCAGCATGGTGCCGCTGCGGCCGGATGGCACGCATGTGGTCAGCATGGCATTGCTGGCCGAACCGCCCAGGCCCGCGCCGCCGCCGGCGCCACCGCCGCCGCCCGAGCTGCCCG